>NZ_AUJZ01000004.1:0-395632 GCF_000424485.1 Butyrivibrio sp. WCD2001
GTAAGATGCGATGCAGAGTACAGCCGCTTCTACCACCTCAAATATAATGAGGTGAATAAGTACCAGCATAAACGTGCACTTGCGTTAACTGCCCGTAAACTTGTGCGGTTAGTCTTTCGACTGCTGAAAGACAATCGTCTATACGTAGAAAGGTAACTCATCCCTGTAGATGAGGATTTTCCGTCTACGCCCGGCCATGTAATCCTCTTTTTTTACGCAGATCGGCGGGGCTTAGGTAGGTGTTTTTAACCTTTTGCGAATGACATAAAAATAATGCGAATTTTATTCATTCCTGGGTTGACATTTCACCGCTGGACTTTACTTCTTATTCACGACTGTTATGGCTGCCGCAAAGCCATGTTACACAACGCAAAAAGCCGTCGAATAAGACAGGGCTCTAACCCCTGTCTTATTCGACGGTTATCCATCATTAATATATTCTATTTTAGCCCCCAAAAGGGCACAATAATCGTGCTGTACCAGAAGCGCTGTCACAATCTCTGATTTGGGTAACAGCGCCCATCTCAAAACTACCCAAGAAGCCGGGCTATAAGCGAAGGCTGATTGGCTGCAGTTGACGGGTGTTCCGTTCCGTTCATTCATCCTGCCTGTCAATACCTTTTTTTCACTCAATACAAATACCCCTCATATCACAAATGCAAGTCATACCTTTATTTTACAGGATATAATCTAAAATATGTATTAAGCAATAGAGAAAGTATTCTTAATAGTTGATTTAATTCAGCTCTGGCAAAATCTTATCCACATCATACTCAGGGGCATATTTTTCTGCTGTAGTTACTTTCATCTTACTCTTTTCTATTAACTATCACGACGCCTGCCGCTACGAGTACCAGAGCTACGATTCCTCTGGCAGAGAATGCCTCATTTTTCTCGCCAAGAAGTATCGCAGACAGAACAACACCCATTACAGGGTTCATGAATCCAAGGATTGAAACTCTGCTAACGGGATTATGCTTTAGTAGAATTCCCCATAAGGTATAAGCGCCGGCGGAAATAAATCCCATATATATAAGATTAAGCACGCATGCTGCGCTTCCGAATATGAGGTGCCCGCCCATGAAAAATCCGATTGTAAACAGAATTACTCCGCCAAGCATGAACTGATATCCGCTAAGAACAACCGGGCTTTCTTCCTTTGAATATATTTTGATAAAGCACGATGAAAGCGCATAGAAAAACGCTGCTGTAAGCATCGCACCTTCGCCTTGAAGTGTAACCGCTTCGCTTCCAAAGGCATTTATTCCGCCAAAGATCAGAAGTATTCCGCAAAACCCTACCACACACCCAATAAATTTCCTCAGTGTAAATTTCTCAAAATGAAACAGATAGACCGCTACAATAATCGCAAAGAAATTGCCCGACGCATTTATTATCGATCCGCGCACGCCGGTGATATGAGCGAGTGACATAAAAAAGAAGCAATACTGTCCCACGGTCTGGACCATGGAAAGCACTACAATATACTTTGTCGAACCCTTTCCGGGAACAAGTACTTTCCGGTTGATTATAGACCCGAATGCTATCGTCATAATTCCTGCCAGAAAAAACCTAGCTCCAGCAAGCATAAGCCTTGATGCAGTATCATCAGGGCCTATCCTGAACAGTTCATATGCTATTTTAATTGCCGGCAAAGCGCTCCCCCATAACACACAGCAAAAAAAGGCTGTTAACAAAGTTACGGGGAACCATGCCCATATGGATTTTTTATTATTCATAGCACTCATTATTAATGTCTTCTAAGTAATTGTCTTTTTCGATAACATTCCTGACACATGTTGAACTTGAAGGACCACTTTAGCTTCTTACCGCAGTATATGCAGGTTCTGAGGCTTAGATTCTGCTTATCCAGAATTGTGAAAATCTTTTCGGATATCTTTCTTTTTCCGGATAATATTACCGAGAGCGCTTCCTCTTCTCCGAATATTCTCGTGAAAGAATATAAAAAGTCGTAGATAGCACTGCTTATCTCAAGTACCTGAAGGGCCTCCTTATCATCTTCGTCAACATTATCAGCCCTGTACGCCTTAATCGTTTTCCTAAGGTCAGGCATCTTGCCTTCTGAAAGCTCCTTGTAATATTCAAGATATACGGGAAAAGTATCCTTGTTGTCGGGGCTTGCCGGAATTCTTATAAACTTTCTTATCAGTTCACGGTCATCGGCGATTTGTTCAAGCGCCTTTGCAATTTTTATTTTTTCGGAGATGTCTCCCTTATCATAAAAATCGTTAGCCGGTATCTGATTCCACAGTTCAAGAATTGTGGATACCTTACCGTCTTTTAATAAAAACTCCTCCGGGATGCTGACCATAGCCCTGTCTATTGGAACAGTCTTTTTGAACAACAACTTCTTTATAATTTCATAGTCATAATATGAGGTCACATATCCTGTGTCATAAATCCCATATCTTCCGGCTCTTCCGGCAATCTGCTTTACCTCTGAGGAGTTGAGCGGTCTCTCATCTTTTCCGTCATATTTCACTGTCTGGAGAAAAACAACGCGCCTTATAGGCAAATTCATGCCCATTCCTATCGCATCCGTAGCAACTACAACACCTGTCTCACCGCTCGCGAATTTCTCCGCTTCCCTGTGACGGACATCATAAGGAAGTGCCCCGTAGATAATGCTGCATTTTATATCATTATCCTGAAGCTCTGCCGCTACGCTGTGTACATCTCTTCTTGAAAAAACAATCAGCGCATCACCATTTTGTACATCCTCGGGAAAGCTGAAATCCACAGCATTTTCATCCATAACAAGCGGTGTCATTCTCTCATGGTAGGTTATCTCATAGGTATCACCACAGGATTCTATCATTTGTATCAGAGTATCCTCAGCATCAGGAGATGCGCAAAGATGAATAAGTTTAGACCTCACTCCGAGAATAGCTGTTGTCCAGGAGCCTCCGCGCTGCTCATCGGCAACCATCTGGGCTTCATCTATTACAGCCATATCCCATTCTTCCTTGATATCAAGCATCTCAATGGTGGATGCCTGATGGTATGATCCCGGCATCAATATGCGCTCTTCACCGGTAATCATTGAACAGGGAACACCGTCTTTATTCATCCTCTCATACTGCTCATAAGCGAGTAGTCTAAGCGGTGCAAGATAAATTCCGCTCCCGGCCTTCTTTAACTCTTCCATCGCCTGATGAGTTTTTCCTGAATTTGTCGGTCCGATATGGATTATGAACTTTCTCTTCATCTGCCTTGCAAGCGGAAAGAGCGTTGTAAGGTCATCAGGTGTTGAAGTCTGGATATTTTCATAGAGGAGCTTTTGCGCCTGTATGGCCTGCATGAGCTTTTTAGTCAAATATTTATATCTGGGATTTTTACCAAGATCAATAAGCACATCCTCTTCCGTCAGATTATCCTGAAGATATGTAACTAAGTCCCATATTTTCCTGGTCTTTCTCAGATACTTAATTATGAGCCTTGAAGCTGCTTTTTCTCTTGTCTTAGAGACAAAGGTGACTATGGCTGGATCTTGTGCTTCAAGTAAATGCTCGTAAATTGCATGCGGAATTCCCGGGAAAAATTCAGTAAGAAGCGAAGGATGCATTTTCCCCGAAAGCTGTTTACAGAACTTTTCAATATTACCTCTATAGAGCTCCTGCTTTTGTACTTTTCCATATGCCGTCTTTCCGTCAACATGGAATCTCTCCGTTCGAAGGGCGCTTCTGCAAAATAAAAGAACGTCCCTTCCTATTTCAGCTATATGCTTATCCCAATAGGCATCAAACTCCTGCCTTGGGAACGCTGCATCTGCATTTCTGATCTCATTTTTAAATTTTGCTTTTTTCCTGGCAAACCTGTTCTGATACTTCTTAGAAGCCATTCAATACTCCTATGTATATGTCATATTAGTTTATATGCATGATACCATATATGGATTTTCTATTGCTGTTTTTGAAAATAATTTTCACAAAACAGCTTATAAAAAAAATAAAAAAAACATTAAAAAACAGGCTAAAGTTTTTCAGGGTGACCATCGATATATCTTCTGTAAGCGAAAAAGAACATTCAAATGGCCAAGATGAATGAAAGAAAAACAGAGAATTATTTAATGGAGGTTTCTCACCAATGTATATGTATGAACTCTTTCTTTCAACAAATGTAGAAGGCAAAAGCATCCACTTTATCCAGACAAACCACAAGGCTGATAACCTTGACATCTGGCTTAAGAAGCTGGTTAAAGACAACACAATCACTGAAGATGTAGCTAATGCGGTAACCTTTGTATGGTGAAGCTTAATATAATAAAGAGCCGGCAGGCAGCTTGATTATCAAGTACGCCTACCGGCTTTATTTATTTCTTCAATTCAGAAAATCAGCTTACCTTCCATGTCTTAACATATCCAATGCTCTTGTTTTTGAAGACTTTGATTGTCTTTACCTTAAATTTCTTTGCATCACCCTTGCTCATCTTCACCTTAACCTTAGCCTTCTTATTGATTTTGAAAAATGCCTTTTTCCCAACCTTGGACTTCTTGGTGAGATAAGTTGACTTAACTTTAATGTTCTTTAATCCTGAGCAGTTGTAATAAGCCTTGGCACCGATCTTCTTAACCTTCTTACCGATTGTAAGTGATTTAAGCTTAGCACAATCTGAAAATGCCGAAGCACCGATTTCTTCAACGTTATCGGTAAGATCTGCAGTGGTAAGCGCTGCGCAGCCTGCAAAAGCATTAGCTCCGATTTTCTTTACTCCGCTTCCAATCTTGACTGACTCAAGATTTTTACAGTCCTTACAAGCACCGGCTCCGATTTCTTCTACGCTGTCACTGATAACAATTCCGGTGATATTATCTTTTCCACCAAAGTTAGCAAATGCACCTTCACCAATGCCTGTTACTTTATATTCTTTCTTATCCGCAAGTGTAACCGTAGCCTTAACCGTCTCTTTTCCGCTGGCATTTTCAGCAGGCTTCTCGTAGGTTACTGAACGATTATCTTCATCTGTAGAAACTACTTTGTAGGTAGGGGATTCTTTGGGTGTCTTATCGGGCTCCTGGACTTCATCGCCGACTTTTATTCCATCGTCAACTTTTTCTTCAGTAGGTTCGGTAGCAACAATTTTTCCACCTTCTATTTTGCCACCTTTTATTATTATTTTATTTTGTTGCTGGGCATCACCTAATGATATTTCCGTACCTGCTATACGGAATGATCCAATTGTCAAATTAGAGCCTGCTGTTAATTCTATTGTTAGCGGCACGTCTGTTATTCCTAAATAATCTGTAGAATTATCTCCTATGACCTTTATTGTTTGTCCTGATACGGAAAATCCAAAATCACTAAACTGAGCATTTTTAATTGTTAATGTACTTGTACTTAAATCATACTCAATATGTTCAGCTCTTGTTCCTTCTTTTAGCTGTCCACTCCCAATATCAGCTGTTGCACCATTCACATTGCCTGTATTATCAATCATAAAAGCCTCGCCTACAGCCAATGCCCTCATCGGCATAGCAACCATGCACATGCAGAGGGCCACAGCCAATGCCATAACACTACTTACTAATCGTTTTATAGCTTTTTTGTTACTTGTTGCTTCTTTCATCTTCCATCAACTCCTTTTCTGTGAAAAACATTCCTTCTGCATTAGACGCTAATCGTAACTTAGCAGCCAAAATCACAACACTTTCACATATTTAATTGTAAAAAAATGGGAATATACAAACAATGCATATTCCCTAAAGTATTTATTAACTTTTGGTTATTATATTATCCTTCAACAATAAGGTATCTGCCATCACCGATGTCAAACACTTCTGACGCTTCCATGACATCCCCATCACCGGGATCAAGGCCTGCTTCTTCAAAGTATTCTTCTACTTCCTCAGGTGAATCCACAACTACAGCCATGCAATCTTCAAGAAAGGCCTCTGCTTCCTCCGGAGACTCAGCCACATTTTCAGAAAAAAGCTGTCCCTGATTTTCCAAAAAACAATTTAAAACCGCATCATCATATTCGTGCATACATAGCTCGCTTTCCCACAGGTGATAATAAGTACCCGTGCTTAAAGTGGTTATATAAGGTTTCTTGCTTTTAATTCCTGATAAAGCCTTGAGAGCGGAAGTCCCACCACGTTGTTATAATCACCCTCGATGCCTTCCACAAACTTTCCGAATAGCCCCTGGATTCCATAGGCTCCGGCCTTGTCGTAGGGCTCATCCGTATCAAGATAGGCTTCTATTTCATCCTCTGACATTGGGAACACTTTTACTTTTGTGCATTCATAAAAAGTGAATTCCTTTTCATCGGAATTATCTCCGTATACAACGCTTACTCCGGTGTACACCTCATGCGTTGTTCCGGCGATGTCCGAAATCATCTGCCCGGCATCCTTCCTATCCTTTGGCTTACCAAGTATTTTCTCTTTATATGATACAACGGTATCTGAACCAATTACAACGACAGTGTCTTTATTATCTCTTAAAACTTTATGAAAAATCTCTTTAGCTTTTTGCTTCGAAAGCGATGTAACAACTTCCGAAGGTACTTCGCTCGTTATGATTTCTTCACCCGTCGCGGGTATTATTTCAAAATTTATCCCCAGGGAGCCCAGAAGTTCTTTTCTTCTGGGGGACCCTGATGCAAGTATATATTTCATTTAACCCTCATCCGTCAGCTGCGCTGACACCTTCCCCCTTTTGGGGAAGGCATATTATAGTCCGTGGTCGTCCCTGTATTCCGGTTCGAAGACTCTGCTTTCAGTAATGTTCTTAGGCTTTCCAAGTTCGGTTGCCTCATTACCGAAAAGCTTCTGGGAATTAAGGGAATCCGCGCCTCTCTTTGTTACCTTGATATATTCGCCCTTTTCATTCATGACATGAGCTTTAACATTGTCCCGAAGCTCGCAGTCGAGAATATGCCATAGTTTTTCCCGAAGTGCGGGATTTTCAACAGGGAACATAATCTCCACACGGCGCTCTAGGTTTCTTGGCATCCAGTCAGCACTTGATGCGTAATACTCAGGACTTCCGCCGTTTTCAAAGTAGAATATACGGCTATGTTCAAGGAAGTTACCTACTATGGAGCGAACTCTTATATTATCACTGATTCCGGGAATTCCGGTCCTAAGGCAGCATATACCTCTCACAATAAGATCGATTTTTACTCCGGCATTGCTTGCTTCATAGAGTGCAGCGATAACATCCTTATGACATATTGAATTCATCTTAGCAACGATATGCGCAGGCTCACCGTTTCTGGCATGATCTGCTTCTCTCTTGATCAGATCAAGAATTCTGTCTTTAAGCCACAAAGGTGCCAGTGTCAGTTTGTTCCATACTACCGGTTCAGAATAACCGGAAAGCATGTTAAATACAGCGGTAGCATCTTCGCCGTAGGCTTCAGCGCAGGTAAACATACCGACGTCAGTGTACAGCTTTGCAGTTGAGTCATTATAGTTACCGGTTGCCAGGTGAACATAACGCCTGATACCGTCTTCTTCTTTTCTAACAACAAGTGTTATCTTACTATGGGTCTTCAGTCCCTTTAATCCATAAATAACGTGGCAGCCTGCTTTCTCAAGCATCTTCGCCCAAACGATATTATTCTCTTCATCAAAACGGGCTTTAAGCTCAACCAGTACAGATACCTGTTTGCCGTTGTCAGCCGCTTTCGCAAGAGCAGCAATAATAGGCGAATTACCACTTACTCTGTAAAGGGTCTGCTTAATGGCAAGAACCGCAGGATCTGAAGCGGCAGTTTCCACAAATCTTACTACCGGATCAAAGCTCTCGTAGGGATGGTGCATCAGAATATCACCCTCTCTTATGCACTCAAAGATATCCCTGTCAGCCGGAAGCTGAATAACCGGAGCCGGTGGATTATAGCCATGTTCTTTGAGATAGTCGAAGCCCTCTATGCCATACATCTTCATGAGGAAGGTCAGATCAAGCGGTCCGTCTACAGTATAGACCTCTCGCTGCTCAACCTTAAGCTCGTCAACAAGCAACTTAAGAAGTCTCTTATCAAAGCCCTTCTCAATCTCAAGTCTTATCGCCTGTCCCCACTGGCGTCTTTTCAGCTGTTTCTCAATTTCCTTCAGAAGATCCTCTGCCTCATCCTCGTCAATTGAAAGATCTGCATTTCTTCCAACTCTGAAGGGATGGCAGCACACGATATCATAGTTAAGGAAAAGCTTATGAATATTTCTCTCTATAATCTGCTCAAGAAGTATTATTTTTCTCACGCCGCTGATCTCGGGAATTTCCATTATTCTGGGCAGAACCGAAGGCACCTGAACCATGGCGAATTCCATCTCATCATCATTGTCCTTACCTTTGACAAGCGCACCGATATTCAATGTCTTATTTCTGATAAGCGGGAAAGGTCTCGACGAATCCACCGCCATCGGAGTAAGAACAGGATATACGAAATCATCAAAATACCTGTCTATATAGTCTGCTTCCTCAGGGGCAAGCTTTTTATAATCCTTTACAATTTCAACACCGTTTGCACTAAGCTCCGGCAATAACAGCCGGTTGTATATTTTATACTGTTCTACAACAAAATCATGAACAGCATCGGTGACCTCATCCAACTGCTGCTTTGGTGACATTCCTGCTATATCCGGTTTCTTATAACCGGCATTTATCATATCCTTAAGGGAAGCCACACGAACCATGAAAAACTCATCCAGATTGCTGGATGTAATACTAAGGAATTTCAGCTTTTCAAAGAGAGGTGTAGCTTTATCCTTTGCCTCGGAAAGACATCTGCTGTTGAACGCAAGCCAGCTAAGCTCTCTGTTAATGTAGTACTCATCATTATAGAAATTAGGAATACCGCTTTCATTTGTAGTTGTATTTTTCTTTTTTGCTGCCATATTATCCCTCATAAGCCCCTATGGGCAATCATGTGTAAAAAGTAACTGCTGTCTTATTCATCAAAAGCGTTTTTGTCGTATTACAGGTTTTATTCCGTATACCTGCTCAAAGAAGCTTCCCCTTGCTCCGAACAAACCTTTTTCAAGGGAAATATCAGCCATGGTATCAACCGTTATTTCAAGTTCCTTGTCCTTTACTGCAACTCTGACATTCTTAAACTTCTGTTTATGAGTTCTGTCAAGGCCATTGGCTATTCTCAAGATAGCGGTGAGCTTAGCGATGGTAAGATACGCGTCGTGGTCTATTCCGTGGAATCTGTATCCTCCACCCTTATAATATTCAAAATCGTCATGATTAAACCTTACTACATTGGCAACTATCGATCTCTCCAGATGGGATATTCCGATAATCTCCGTAGACATTATTATGTTGTAGGAGCAGTCACCGAGATTAACCATGCTTATATATTTTCCGCAGTCATGAAGGATTGTACAGATTTGCAATAACAGTCGTTCTCTTTTCCCCAATCCGTGGACCTTTTTCATGCTGTCAAAAATACTAAGTGCTATTGATTGAAGTGTCTCACTTCTCTGCTTACTTCCCATGTATCTTCGCGAAATGTTCTGTGCGCATGCAACAATATCCTGCTCGAAATCATGGGAGCTCTTGATATATTTTTTCCTCTCGGCATACTCGAAGGCGATACCGTCGCAGAGTGTCCCTCCGGGCGCCCAGATAGTCTCTGCCTTAAGCATCGCAACAATGTTACTCACAAGAAGTCCCGATACATACATGAGCATCAGATTATCCTGTGGAAGGCCCAGCTTTTTGGAAATATCAGTAAGAGATTTGTTGGCCAAAGTTCCCATATAATACACAAATTCCTTGGCCGATGCGTATCCTTTTTCTTCCATACCAAGGTTTATTCTTTGCAGAACAGGTGATACGTAATCGTCAATTAAAATAACATTCTCTATCTTTCTGTCTTTAAGATGCATCTTTGCAAAGACATTCAGCTGGGATTCAACGAGTTCCTGCACAAGCATCGGAAACTTGCTGTGACCGGGCTGAATATGCTGCATAGTGGAATATAGACGAAGAACACCAAGCCGCAGCTGCTGAGTAGTCACAAGGGTATCATTCTCGAAAAGAGATATCTGGATACTACCTCCGCCGACGTCAACAATAGCAGTTGGTTTTTCAAGGAATTTAAAAAATCGTTCGTTATTAAGAGCAACCGATTTATAATCAAGAAATCTCTGCTCGGAATTACTCAGAATATCTATTTCAAGCCCTGTGCGCTGTCTAAGGAGTTCCAGGACAGTATCTGTATCCTTGGTCTCACGCATCGCGCTCGTTCCATAGGCCTGATAACGCGTAACTCCATAGCCTTCCATGATCTTGTTGTAATCAGTAAGAATTCTGATAAGCTCATCCATGTGAGTAGCAGAAATCTGACCTGTCGCATATGTTTCCGTTCCCAGGTCGATTTTGTGGCTCACATGATCGATTTCCTTAACTCCCTTTTTCTGCGACATTTCAAATATTTTCATGTCCAAAGCGTAGGAGCCCATGTCTACTGCCGCAAATACATCTGTCGCCATATATTACCCCCTGTTTTCAATTGCCCGATATGATTCATTTACCCAATAGATAATCGATGAATTGCTGAGCGGTTCTGCCGGAGAGCCCACCGTGATTCATCTCCCACTTGCGAGCTTCAGCAATAAGCTCAGCCTCAGGCATATCGATTCCGTTCCGATCAGCCAGTACCCTGACAATCTCATCGTATTCTTTCATCTCGGGTGCCCCGAAATAAATAGTCACACCAAAGCGATTAGCCAGTGACAGCTTTTCCTGAACCGTATCATTCCTGTGAAGGTCATCATCAAGTACAGCAGGCTTATCCTTGAAACTCTCCCTTATCAGGTGCCTTCTGTTGGAGGTTGCATAGATGAGCACGTTCTCGGGCTTCTTTTCCAGTCCTCCCTCGATGACAGCTTTCAGATACTTATAGTCAGTCTCGAATTCTTCAAAACTGAGATCATCCATATAAATAATAAATTTGTAATTACGTCCCTTTATCTGTGCAATAACATCATTCAAATCCTTGAATTGATGCTTATAGATTTCGATTATTCTAAGGCCCCTGTCGTAGTACTCATTGGCAATGGCTTTGATACTTGATGACTTTCCGGTGCCGGCATCTCCGTAAAGAAGACAGTTATTTGCCTTCTTCCCCGAAACAAAAGCCTCCGTGTTATCAATCAGCTTTTGTTTGGCAATCTCGTAGCCTACAAGATCCTTCAATTCCACATGTCTGATATTTCTGATTGGCTCTATGACAGCGCCGGAATCTTCATGTCTCACCCTGAATGCTTTATGAAGTCCGAATTTACCGACTCCGTAGTGTTTGTAGAATAATGTCAGTTCCTTAAGCATCTCCTCTGCATTAGAGCATCCGGCAAGATCAACTGCAAGTTCACATATTCTGTCCCTTACTCTGGTATTGAACACTTTACTCTCAGCACTCCCCACCTCATAGGTGAATAAAGAGTTAAACTCAGGCACATGAAGTCTTTCCGTCATATCCGAAAAATCGATATCAAACCATTTTTTAAAACAGGAAAGATCATGAAGAGCAAGTTCCTTTATCGTTCCTCCCATGTCTCCTCGCATCTCGTCTGCCATGCTGTATGCATTCTCATCTGAAACAAGAAGAAGTGCCAGAAAGGTATGCCAAAGATTCCCGTAAAAACCACGTCTTGCAGATTCTTCAATCAGAATACTCATCATGGAATGAATAAGCTCTTCCTGCTCTTCCTTAGAAAAATGAGCATCCGCAAGTTTTTTATCCGAAAGAATTACAAGATTGTCGCGAAGATAAGTCTGCTGATCTGTCGCATTTCTAAATAGTATCAATGAATTATTATTTGAATTAAGCTCCCTGTATGCGGGATCGGTCTTTGCATTTTCATCTGTCACGCCGTTAGCTGAGAGCCTCTCATACTGCCTCTTACGGCTTATCTCCATGATCTTTTCAAAGAGCTCTCCTGTAGGCTCCCTGTTCTCGTCGCTCGTAGCAAGTGACTTTACTTTCTCAAGTTTCAGGTTTTCCCTGTCCTTATCAAAAATGCTTTTTTTAGCCTGTATCTTGTAATCAGCTATCTTCTCGCTGACAGTCATTCTCTTTTCAAACAGAGCAATAAGTTCTGAATCAATTTTGTCTATATCACTTCGAAGTTCATTTAAATCCATACCTAAAATCTCCTAATTTTGTTATTAGAATTGTACCATAATTTAAGGGAAAGTTAATGGTATTCATGCTAAAAATCGTGTTATACTTTATAAAATATAGTTTATAAAATTTGCATCGTGTTTTAGCCCTTATGAGGTGATCTTTTATGAAAAGCAGAACCTTTCTTATATTTTTTTCAATCTTTATCACAGCCATTACTGTAGGCTTGTTAATTTACTTTATTTCCAAACGTGTTCCTATGAATGATGAAAATGTCGTGGGCAATACTCCCGGCAATCTTTATAATGGCGGACTTTTCCTTGAGATGGACGGAAAGGTTTATTTTTCAAACCCTCTCGGAAATGACTGTCTCTACTCCATGAATCCGGATGAAACAGATGTTAAGCAGCTTACTTCCATGAATACAAGTCATATCGTAGGTGCAGGTAAATACATTTACTTTTACCTTGATTACTCCAAGAAAAATGTATCAAACAGCAAGCTGAAAGGACTTGGAAATGTATCCGTTTTCTATGGCTTATATCGAAGCCAGCTTGACGGTGAAAAGCAGGAGGTTCTTGACAGAGAATATATCTCCTCCGTTCAGCTTGTAGGTAGTTATCTCTACTATAACGTTGACAACGGTAATAAGGCAGGACTGAACAAAATAAGAATTGATGAGCGAAACCAGAGCCTTGTTACAGCTGAAAAGCTTGACCCCTCATGCGCCCTCGACGGAAAAATCTATTACAGCGGTGTTGATCTTGATCACGATCTTCACGTTATGGACACTCTTTCAGAAGATACTTCCAGCATTCTTCTGAGTGGTAATATCTGGCAGCCCATTGTTCAGAATGGTTTTGTTTATTACATCGATGCTGCTCATCATTACAGGCTCTGCCGCACAAATCTCTCCAGCGGCGAAACCAGTGTACTTACCGACTCCAGAGTGGATTTTTACAACATGAACGAATTCAATATCTTCTACGCCACTTCAGAACCCGGCAATCAGACTTTAAGAGTCATGAAGCTTGACGGCTCTAACAATGCCGTGATCGCTGAAGGTATTTTCCACGCTCTCAGTCTCACCTCGAAGTATCTGTATTTCAAGCCATTTGATGTTGAGAATGTAATGTATCACGTTCCTGTTGACGGCTCCGACGTTGTCAGCACATTCCTTCCTCTGAACAAGTAAAAATGGTCTAGACAACTTGGCACAAACATATATAATTGATTAAAGAAAAAAACTAATCCGTTTTATATGGGAGTGCAGAATCTATGATGAACAATCTAAGACACATGATGCGACCGCTTGATTTCACTGTAGAGGAGCTTGAAGAATTATTTGACACAGCCGGTGATATCGAGCGCAACATGAGCGCCTATGCGCACAAATGCGACGGTAATATCCTCGCAACCTGTTTCTACGAACCCAGTACCAGAACAAGACTCAGTTTCGAGACCGCAATGCTCAGACTCGGCGGTCAGATAATCGGTTTTGCCGATGCCTCCAGTTCATCCGTTTCAAAAGGCGAAAGTGTCGCCGATACTATCCGTGTTATTTCCAGTTTTGCCGATATATGTGCCATGCGTCATCCCAAGGAGGGGGCTCCGATGGTAGCTGCGGCGAATTCCATTATTCCTGTTATTAATGCCGGCGACGGCGGTCATCACCACCCTACCCAAACTCTTACAGATCTGCTAACAATTCGTTCCTTACACGGAACTCTTTCAGGTTTCACTATTGGTCTCTGCGGCGATCTTAAATTCGGCAGAACCGTCCATTCTCTTATAAATGCACTTGTTCGTTACAAGGATATCCATTTTATTTTCATCTCTCCTAACGAACTTCGTGTTCCGGATTACATCACAGAAATGTTAAAGGAAAACAACATAACGTATGAAGAAGTAATAAAGCTTGAAGACGTAATGCCAAGACTGGATCTGTTATACATGACCAGAGTGCAGAAAGAGCGTTTCTTCAATGAAGAGGACTACATTCGCCTGCGCGATTTCTACATACTCAATGAGGAAAAAATGGAGTTAGCAAAAAAGGATATGCATATCCTCCATCCGCTTCCCAGAGTAAACGAGATTTCAGTTGAAGTGGACAAGGATCCGAGAGCTGCATATTTCAAGCAGGTTCAATATGGATTGTATGTGAGAATGGCTTTGATACTGACTCTCCTTGATAAGACCGATGCACATATGAATCATGGATTGTTACGAGAGTGGTGACCCCTCATCCGGCACTTCGTGCCACCTTCCCCCTAGGGGGAAGGCAAGTATGGCTCTTACTTACCTCCCTAGGGGGAAGGCAAGTAATTAACAAAGAAAGGATACAATATGCTTAATGTAGGAAAAATCGAAGAAGGTTTCGTTTTAGATCATATAAAAGCCGGACGCAGCATGCAGATTTATCATCATCTGGGACTCGACAGACTGGACTGCACCGTTGCCATCATAAAAAATGCAAGAAGCAATGTTATGGGCAAGAAGGATATTCTGAAGGTTGAGTGCGATATCGATACTCTGGACCTTGCGGTTCTGGCTTTCATCGACCATAACATAACCGTAAATGTAATTAAAGAAGGTGAGATTGTTGAAAAGAGAGCCCTTTTCCTTCCTCACGAGATAAAGAATGTTATAAAATGTCACAATCCCAGATGCATCTCTTCAATCGAGCAGGAGCTTCCGCATATCTTCTACCTGGCTGATGAAGAAAAAGAAATATATCGCTGTAAATACTGCGATGAGAAATATACAGAAAGCGCTAAGAGCTGATTGCTCTTAGCGCCTTTTTTATAATCTCAGTTACCGCATTCAACACTGATTTCATTGAACAAATGCATTATTTCTTCAGGCTTCATCTTTTTCTTGTCTTCACCTGATTTATCAAGAATTATTGATCCTTCATGCATCATCAGAAGTCTGTCACCATACTCCGTAGCATATCGAAGGTTATGAGTAACCATAATGGTTGTAACCTTTTTCTCTCTGACGATTTTATCCGTAAGTTCCATAATGATATCCGCCGTTTTAGGATCGAGCGCAGCAGTGTGCTCGTCCAAAATAAGAAACTCAAGCGGTGTCATCGTACTCATAAGAAGCGCCACAGCCTGGCGCTGACCACCTGAAAGAGAACCAACCTTTGTATACAGTTTATCCTCAAGGCCAAGTCCCAGGCTTTTCAGAAGATCTCTGTAATAATCCTTTCGCTTATGATTAACGCCTGCCTGAAGTCCGAAAATCTTGCCCTTATTATCAGCGATGGACATATTCTCCAGAATATTCATGGACGGACATGTTCCCTTTGATGGATCCTGGTAAACTCTGCCTATTGTTCTATGTCTCTGATAGTCACGCTCATTGGTGATATTTTCACCATTGACAAGTATTTCTCCTCTGTCGGCCTGAATCGATCCGCAGATGATATTGAGCATTGAGGTCTTGCCTGAACCATTACTTCCAACTACAGCAACAAACTGTCCATCCGGAACTATCAGATTGAAGTCATCAAAGAGGCACATCTCATTGACAGTGCCGGGATTGTAATTTTTATAAATTGATTTCAGTTCCAGCATATCAGGCCTCCACTTTCCGCTTCTTGTCTCTGGTGATAATGAGAATCACAAGGAACAATACAGCTGTGATGAGCTTTAAGTCTGTCGATTGAAGACCACATTTAATGGCAATCGCTACGCAGGCCTTATATACTATGGCACCGATAACAACACTCGTTGTAATTTTGAAAAATGACACTTTCTTTAAAAGAGCTGTTCCTATGATAACACTGGCAAGACCTATTACAGCTGTACCGGTTCCCATGGATACATCAAAATATCTCTGCTGCTGAGCATAGATGGAACCCGAAAGAGCAACAAGGCCATTGGCAATAGCAAGGCCGATGATTCTGACCTTACCCCTGTCGACACCCATTGATGTAACAAGAACATCGTTATCTCCGACAGCCTGAAGCATAAGTCCTGACCTTGTTTTAAGATACCAGTCGAGGATAAATTTCACTATTATTGTGATGACAAAAAGAATAATCACCGACTGAAAACCCGCAAGCCCGGGAATCATCCCAAACAAAGAGTTCATAAGCTTGTTATCAAAAATTGTGTAGTAATCATACATGGGAAGGTTTGCTTTTCCTGCAATTCTAAGATTCACTGAATACAAACCGGTCATCATGATAATTCCGGCAAGAAGATCCCTTACCTTAAACACCACATGGATTATGCCTGTGCAGACTCCTATAAGGCAGCCTGCCGCAAAACATATCGGTAAAGTAAATATCGGCCGGACCCCGGCTCTTATCATAACAACAGCAAGGCAGATTCCAAAAGGGAATCCGCCATCTACTGTCATGTCAGGAAAATCCAATATTTTATACGTAATATACATTCCCAGAGCCATGATTGCGTAACACAAGCCTTGCTCCAGCACACTTATCAGAAGTGCCATAGTTACTCCTATCCGCTTATAAATTAATTTGCAGCGATGTTATCGTATACCTCAGCTGCGCCTGAAACAAAGCTGTCATCAAGAGTCATTCCGATTTCTTCAGCTGCCTTAGTATTAACATAAAGGCTGGGCTCACTAATTACTTCGAAAGGCATCTCGGAAGCTTCGCTCTCGCCCTTAAGAACCTTGGCTGCCATCTCTCCTGTCTGGATTCCAAGCTTAACGTAATCAAGCCCCATAGCTGCAACGCAGCCAACCTTAACCTGCTCAACCTCTGAACCAAACACAGGAATCTTCTGCTCCTTAGCATAGCTAAGTACTGTCTGAAGGCCTGAAACAACTGTATTATCAGTAAGGTTATTGATGCAGTCAACCTTGGTTACAAGATCTGCAGCTGCCATATCGAGATCAGCAAGAGTATTGATACCGCTGTCTACGATTTCAAAGCCATACTCCTCTGCATGCTCCTTGTACTGAGCAATTGTACTCTCGGAGTTAGTCTCACTTGTTGTATAAAGAATACCGATTTTCTTAGCATCGGGAAGCATCTTTCTGATCATATCGAGCTGCTCTGTAACAGCAAGTGCATCAGATGTTCCTGTAATATTTCCTACAGGTGTCCCATCCTCTTTTGCAAGCTCTGCAGCAACAGGATCTGAAACAGCTGAATAGATAACAGGTACAGTTGTTCCAAGTGCGGAGTTATATGCACTCATTGCACTGGGTGTGGCAATACCGCAAATAAGATCAACTCCGTCTGCAACAAAAGCATCGGAAATCTGGCTTGCAGTACCTGTATCAGCCTGAGCGTTCTGGAAATGAACCGTAAGATTCTCACCTTCTACAATTCCTTCATTTGCAAGTCCCTGAAGGAATCCTTCGCGACAGTTGTCAAGTGAACCGTGCTCAGCGAACTGTGAAATACCGATTACATATTCATCCTTAGATTCCTCGGTAGCTTCTTCATCCTCAGTCTCTGCAGCATCTTCTGAAGTCTCAGCCTCTGCTTCGTCAGTTGCATCAGAAGCTTCTTCTGCAGCATCCTCAGCTTCAGTACTCTCTGCCTCTTCACTGGAAGCAGCTTCAGTACTTACTGCCTCACCTGCGTCATCCGCTGTTTTACGATTGTCACCGCAACCTGTGATGGTCATCGCCATCATCGATGCAGCCAAAATAGCTGCCAGCATTTTCTTTTTCATAATCTCCTCCTATCAGTGCCCTAGGCACTTCACTACTGTAAATTAACACAGCAAGTAACTTTATTATCATACAACATAATACCCACAAGCGCAATCCAAAGCCCAGACTCGAAAATGCAAGCATTTCCTCGTTGGTGCTCCGCGCCAAATAGATATAAAAAAATGCAGATAACCGAGTAAACTCGATATCTGCATTTTGTTCATATCTGCTTGGATTTGGATTAGTATCCAAATTCCTGTGCCCAGTACCAGTTTCCGTTGTCTGCCTGGTATACAGCTATTCCGACTGACTTGAAACCTGCCTCCATAATGTTGGCTGCGTGAGTAGGTGATGCCATCCATGCAGCTACAACCGAATCACCTGTGTTGTAAAGCTTTGCAAGATTCTCACCGTACATGATGCTGCTGTTTACTGTGTACCACGCATCACCGTTAGGTCTGTTATGTGAAAATGTACCAACGATCTCCTGTGCTCTTACAAGTGCTGCCTGAGTAAGTGCATCACTCCATGAAAGAGCGCCAAGTCCTGCAGCTGTACGCTTCTGATTTACAAGACCGAATGCTGCCTGAGCTGCTGCCAAAGCACCTTCGCTTGTAGGTGCCTCGCCGGCAAGGGCGATAGCCTCATCGTCGATATAAATATTCTCAGTGTCCTCGTTGATCCCTCTGAGAGCTGCTACGTCATCAATTGTTGCCACCTTCTCTGCTCCACATGCCATAACGTTGAGTGAGATAACAACTGCAACCATAGTAGCTATTACGCGTCTGAACTTCTTCATAACTGATTCCTTCCATAAACAAAAACTAAAAATGTTTATCAATTACTTACAAGACAATAATACCATGTATATCACAATTGTCAATGGATAAATCAAATTAAATTACATTTATGATTGAAGTTTTTATTTTTTTCTTTCAAACTCGCTATTTTAGGGCATTGGGATAATTCTTTGAAGCCTAAAGTTTCCCAGCATAATATGATCACTGTTTTTTGAACTTGAAAATCGCTTTTGATCCACCGGCTTTTTTTATCAGTTTAACCAGTCTGGTAAATTTCTTCTTTGTCGATACATAAATTGTTATCTTTGCGCCTTTTTTTATTCCCTTGAAAGCACCACTGCCCACCTTTAACAGATTATTTCCTTTTATCTTAATCACTGAAAGATTCGAACAGTTTTTGAATGCCCCCTTTCCGATCGTTCTAATCGTTTCCGGGATGATAACCTTTTTCAGCTTTTTATACCCCTTGCATGCACCATCTTCTATTTCTGTTACCGTATACATGCAGCCATTTTCATCTGTCACTGCGGAAGGAATCGTTATAGACGAAGCTTTTTTATTATTGCCTGCTTTAAAAGTCACTTCAGTATTTTTATCAGGAGTTATCTCAAATACTCCTTTTTCCGTATCTATGGGTGCAACTGTATCAACCTGTTTATCCGCTACCTCTTCAGGTGCATCCACTTTTTCAGGCTCGGGTAATGGAACTGTTATCTTACACTGAGCCTTATGGCCTCCATCAGCGGAAGTAACCGTAATAATCGCTTCACCCGGGGCAATGGCTCGCAGTATATGCTCATCCACTTCTATGCAATCATAATTACTTGATTTAACTACATAATCTTTCACTGTAGCATTTGCAGGTATTATCTGCACATCAGCAACGATGCTTTGTCCTATCTGCATCTCCAGCTCTGACTGAGATAATGAGATACCGGTAACCGCCACATATTGTTCATCTCGTATTAATGAATTCACATCAGTCTGTGACAGGTAATCATATGTATAATGCGTGCCGTAAGCCTTGGGCATTCTGAAACCGACAAAAGCTGATGAGCTGT
This sequence comes from Butyrivibrio sp. WCD2001, assembly GCF_000424485.1. NCBI lineage: Bacteria > Bacillati > Bacillota > Clostridia > Lachnospirales > Lachnospiraceae > Butyrivibrio > Butyrivibrio sp. WCD2001. Next base: position 19,614 of record NZ_AUJZ01000004.1, read on the forward strand.
TCCTTAGATGAGCCTTGGAACTGTCACCCACCCCCTTCTCATACTCTGCCGTCGTCCTGTTGAACCAGTCATGTCTGAGTTCACCTTCAGTTGAAATAGCCCAGGTAGTGTCCACCTCGTACCATGACCCGTCAAGTCTCACTATGTTCCAGGCATGACCGCCTCCCGCATATCCGGCGATAATCATGGATTCAATCCCAAGTCTTTTCAAAATCAGTTCATATCCGGCTGAATATCCATCGCACACTGCAAGATGGTTAACAAGTGCTCCATATGCCGTATGTGAAAGGTTATAATATCCTGCTGTCGACCTGTCTGCAGCGCAGGCATGATCATATTGAAGATTTCCTACATAATAATCATGAACATTTAATTCGGTAAGTGCATCCCAAGTCTGATTAACACAATTGTTACTTGGATTTTTCAGATCACTGATCCACTTATTAAGTGCAGTTGTAATCTGGCTATCGATATTTTCAAACGCTGACTCGTCATAATTTGCGGTAATCACGATATAACTGTTAAAATTACCGGATTCATATTTTGACCAATAATAGGACGTATGACACATATAGAATTCAACTTTTTCCGGATGATCAAAATAGAGAGCCTCCTGTGCCCTGTTCAGCACATTTTCGTATTCTTTAGTGCTAAGGTCATACGCATTCTGGAAGGTTGAACTGCCTGAGTAAACAAGTGTCTTATAGGTATTAAGGCAATCCCATGTATAAGTATTTGTTCTTTGTGAATAAGGAATGAAATTGTCAGAAACAATAGATCTGTATAAAGCTGAATAGATAGCTTTCTCTGCAGGCGACAGATACCTGTAATGCTCACCGGTTTCAATTGGAGCAGCATTCAAAGCATCCCCAAGAATAAGTGTATTTCCGACCAGAGTGTCTTCTTTAGGCGCAGAATTCTCCAAAGGGTCGTCATCAGGAATCAACTCCGTTATAGCCGGAGGTTCATGCATATCCCCGGTCGGATATGTAGCAGCGGCTTTGACATCCGCCTTAAAAATCGACGTCACCATTAATGGTAACACAAAAAGAGCCACAGAAATGGCCAGTGCTTTCACACTATTCGTTTTTGAACTACTCATAACAAACTAAATCCCCGCACTCAACTTAAATCTCATAAGAAAAAAGTATATATACATATACTATAGGTCATATTATACCATTATTTTGAACTTTTTGTTTCATATATTATTATTTTCAGGTAGGACAGATCAGTGCCCCTTTGCAGCTTTATGTGAGGCCAACTCGTCGATGAGGGTCCAGCTGATCTCTACCATCTGTTTTTCAAAATCATTTAATTTATCAAAGGGCTTAAGAAGGTTGTTTTCTCTGGTGTTATCATTTGTTTTTTCTGCATAAGAATAGTTATGCAATAAATAGAAACGACAGGTGCGCTCATGTTCAAGCTTGTTCAAAACAGCCTTCTGTTCATCGGACATATCATTTCTTGCCGCAGAAGCCTTCCGCAACGTTGCAGAAGGAATGTCATCGAAAGGCTGGCAGGGCGCCTCATCTCCAAGAATCATATGCACCTTAAGACTTATATGGTCGGTTGTGATATAGTTCATGTCCTTAATAAGGCTGTCTAAATCTTCCCATAACGGGATAGCGCCGCCTAAATAGAAGCGCATCATTTCATGACGGCAAAGTGCCATATCAGTCAGAGTATTGTGCAGTACAAAGGCAGGGGTAAGTATATCTCTGGTTTGTCCAAAAGGAGTAGCAATACTTCTGACGTTACTGTTATAAATATATATTTCACCACTGAAGGCAAAAAATTTCTGAAGGGTCTGAAGAACGGCGATATTATCCTTTTCAGAGTCGTCGCAAAGAATGATGCGATCAGCTTTTGCCAGGAGCTTTTCGTCCGCGTTCCAGTGGCTGTCATGGAAAATAATGCTGTCTCTTCCATCGGATTGTTCGTTAATACTTACTATATCACTGAGTTTTTTACGGTTTCTGCAGTATTCATCTGAATTACCGAATACATGATAGTGTATGCTCTGGTCCTCGTATAAGACATTTAATTCAAGCGCACGATCAAGAAGAACTGAACCTGCAGCGCCAAAACCGATAAGAAGAATGGTTTCGTTTTTCTTTTTTACAGGGTATTGCTGCCAGAATAATCTGGCCGTACAGTCAGTTAGTGAGAAGAAACTGATATTCATAGGATGATGGGCCGGTGTAAAATTGGCCAGACACACGATAGGGGCACCGGTATCGGACAGCGTTATGGCGTCCAGGAAATTTTCCATCTCGTTATCCTTTAAGCACATAATATGAGCATCATAAAGAGAACCTCTACGTTCAAGGAGTTCTGCGGCAGACCATTGAACGGAAATTGCCTTTGAGCCTTTTCCGTCATCCTGACAGCCTGAATAGATGATAACTGCGTCAGGACGTACGGATTTTATGTTTTCAGCAAAAATCATTGAGTACTGGGATTTATCGGTAAAAATATACCAGGGTTTGGCCGTATGAATCGATAGAAGGATAATAGGCTTAATGCGGGAGACAAATTCCATCATGAATCCCACAAAGAAACCGAGCAGACCGATACCTAAGATAACGAATATGGACGCTATCAGGCGGCCTGCGGGAGTAACAGGATAGAAATCACCATATCCGATAGTGGTGAGGGTAACGAGGGAGTACCAAAAGGCCTCTCCAATGTTATGAATCGTGGCGGAGGGATCTCTTCTCTCGATTTCCACCAGCAAAAAAAGCAGTGCCAGGTAAGCGGCAATAAACCCCAGAAGAATTCTGATATAACGGCGAATCATGAAAAACATGCGCCTGAAAACAGAACCGCCGGAGCCTTTGTTTACTGCATGTGTAAGCTTTAGATCATTTATTCTGTCTCTGAATGACTTTTTATTATTCATAGTAATCCTCTATGAAATACTATCAAAGCGGAATCAATGTTTCTGATTTTACTTTACTCTGTGGCGTGTATTATTGCAATAATTTGCTTCTGCGATTCAAATCAGCTGTGATATAGTAATGTGTAGAAATAAACCAAAGAGGTGATACACATGACCATATTGCAGCTAAAATACGTTATTGCTATTGATGAAGAATCATCCATGAGAAAGGCGGCGGACAGACTCTATGTCTCACAACCCGGTCTTTCAAGTGCGGTAAGAGATCTTGAAAAGGAGCTTGGAATTCAAATTTTTGAGAGAGTTCATAACGGCGTCGTTACCACATCCGCCGGGGCTTCCTTCATTGCCTATGCAAGACATGCGGTTGAGCAGTTCGAGATTGTTGAAGAAAAGTATTTGAACTCAAAATCCGATAAACCCACTTTCTCAGTTTCCATGCAGCATTACACTATTGCAGTTAATGCTTTTATCGAGACAGTAAAGGAATATGATCTTGATGAATATCAATTTTCCATAAGGGAGACTCAGACAAGTGAGGTAATCGAAGATATCAAGAATATGAAAAGCGAAATAGGTGTTATCGCTCTTTCGGATTTCAATAAAAATACCTTCAAAAAGATTTTCACAGATGCATCGCTTGAATTCCACGAACTTTTCACACGTAATACATATGTGTATTTGAGAAAGGATCATCCCCTTGCAGATAAGGAGGAACTCTCACTTGAGGAACTCTCCGACTATCCCTGCATGGTATTCGACCAGGGTGATAATACTTCCTTCTATTATAGAGAGGAAGCCCTTGCTACCTATGATTATAAAAAGATCATCAGTACCAACGAACGAGCAACTTCAATTGAACTAATGCTCGGCCTTAACGGCTATGCTGTCGGAGCTGCAATGCTCGGAGACAGTCTTAATGAATCGGATCTAAAAGCTGTAAAGCTTAAGGAAGACGAGACGCTCACCTTCGGATATATAACAAGAAAGGGCGTCGAACTCAGCGAAATGGGAGAAACTTTTGTAGAAAAGCTTGAAGAATACTTGGATTAAAAATTATGCCTGTATGTGAAGTTTGTCATCATCACTGCAATTTAAAAGAGGGTATGACCGGAATGTGCATGGCAAGGACCTGCCGTGACGGAGAGATTGTATGCACTAATTACGGACTTATCACGTCCATAGCACTTGACCCAATAGAGAAAAAACCATTGTCCAGGTTTTATCCCGGATCAATGGTGGTTTCTGTCGGAAGCTACGGATGTAATCTTCGCTGTCCGTTTTGCCAGAATCACACTATATCTTATGGATTTGATCCAATATTGTCGCTTCCGCAGACGAGATATATAGCACCTGATGAACTGGTCGGTATCGCTGCCTCGTATAGGGAAGATGGAAATATTGGAATAGCTTTTACATATAATGAACCGCTTATAGGCTATGAATATGTAAGAGATACATCCAAACTGGCTCATGAAGCGGGGCTTAAAACTGTGCTCGTATCAAACGGCTGCGTTTCGGAAAAAATCCATGATGAAATTATTCCTTATATAGATGCGATGAATATTGATCTCAAAGGATTTACCGATTCCTACTATAGGAATATCTTAAAGGGCGACAGAAAGATGGTCATGAACTTTATTACAGCTGCCGCTAAAGAGTCACATGTGGAACTGACTACGCTTATTGTCCCGGGATACAATGATACCGATGAGGAAATCATGGACTTGTCCTCTTGGATCGCAGGCATCCGTGATGACATTCCGCTTCATATAAGTCGTTATTTTCCGAGGTTCAATATGACAGATGTGCCTGCTACAGAGGTTTCAAAAGTCTATCATCTTGCCGAGCTTGCCGGGCAACAGCTCAAATATGTATATACGGGTAATTGTTAAAATAAAAAAGGGGAAAGCCGGGTTCTTGTCACGAAGAACCCGGCTTTTTTCTATGAAGAAAGTGTTCTTATGAGGGGGTGGAACTTATTTACTGTTCCTTACAGTGTTTATACTACAGCACAAATCGTAAGGAAAAGTGACCAAAATGTGGTAATTCTGTGAACTTGAACACATTTTATAATCTTGTATGATTTTATAGAAAGATCAATTTTTCCCCGTTGTAGTACCATCCTCAAGATGAATAATAAGTCTACCCTTACCAATTGCATCCTGATGCTGGCCTTTTTGCAGAACTTCCTCAATTACGCCGGCACAGGAAGTGCAGATCTGTCTGGATTGCTTGTTATTGTCAAGATCGGCAACTTCAAGATCAAAGGAGTCCTTCACATTCGTGTAGTGGAACTGCTGTAGTCCCACAGAATAAACCTGATTATCATCTATTGGTTCACCCTTAAAATTGAACTTCAGGAATGAATGTGTCTTCTGGTCATACTCTATTTCAAGTCCCTCAGAAAGCTGGTAAAACTCCGTGTGCTCTCCTGCAAGAGCCTCATCTCTAAGCACGCGCAAAAGACCATGCTTTAGCTGTGCACCAGTCCAATAGGTTACAAATACACCATCATCATAAGGGAAATTCTCATCCAGGTCTTTTTTTGTAACAACAGGACCAAGCTTCTCCGTGCGGATGGAACCTGAACCGAGGAGCATAATATCAAGTCCCAGAGCCTCACAAAGAGCATCCGAATAAAGATCGCCAAGCTCAGTCTCCTCTATACGTGAAGGATGTGTGAGCTGCCTTACAAACTTGGTGATGATTCTTCCATACTTTGCATCCGTACTCGTCTTGTAATTATTTATTATTTCCTCAATGCCGGGATCCTTGGGGCAGGTACTTTCATTAATCGGAACCGGTTTCCAGGTATAGCTGTCGATGCAGTTATTATCCGTATCGATCATGATGTCAAAACGTCCGATCTGATCCGTACCGGTACCTGCCTGAACAATCGGAATACCATTTACAACGGCAGGCTCTTCTATGAAGGTATGAGAATGACCGCCTATTATCACATCAACTCCCCATGCCGGATCAAGCATTGCTGCAAGCTTTTGGTCCTCCTCAAAGCCGATGTGTGTAAGAAGAACTGTAAAGTCTATATCAAGCGCATTATAGGTATCACAGATTCTTCCGATTTCATCAGCGGCATCCTGCAAAGTCACAAGAGTTCCTATTAGTTTGTCCGTCTTGCACTGCATGAGTGCAACCTCTGTTATGATTCCTATGAAAAGAATCTTCATCCCATCTATCTCTATAATTTTATAGGGTTCGAAGAGCCTGGCATTATTCGTCTTAATATGGAAATTGGCATTGATAATCGGAAACTCAGCACATTTTTCAAGGAAAAGAAGGTGTGATACGCCGTAGTCCACCTCGTGATTACCAAGTGTTACAATGTCCGGAGCGAGCATGTTCATAATCTGAATTGTGGATATGCCGTGAAATTCAGAATCTATAACTGAGCCTCTAAACATGTCACCCGCAATGGCATAGAGGACGTTTTGCTCCTCATGCCGAATCTTACTGACATATCCCGAAAGAAGAGATAAGCCTCCGACAAGCTGTTGGTCTACCTGCTCTGCAAGGAAGTCGCCGTGCATATCGTTTGAGTGTAAAAGTGTAAGTTTCTTTAAATTCTTCATTTGTAATCCCCCTCATCCGGCGCTTCGCGCCACCTGTCTTCGCTCCGCTTCGGTCCGCGCTGAACCGACGTCCCCCGGACGTCGAGCGCCCCCCCAGGGGAAGGCATTGAAACAATTTCTATTGCAAATTAATCTTTATCCTACCTTCCACTACTGCATCCTGATGCTGGCCGTTTTGTAGCATTTCCTCGAGTACCTCGGCACAGGAGGTTGCGACTGCGCGGTAGGAGTGATTTTTCTTTAAGTCCTCAGGTTTAAGATCAAAAGAATCCACAAGATTTTTGAAATGATATTCCTGGAGTCCTACAGAGAAAACTCTATTCTCATCAATAGGCTCTCCTTCATAATCAAACTTCAAAAATGAGTGTGTCTTTTGATCATATTCAACCTCAAGTCCTTTTGACAACTGATAAAACTCGGTGTGCTCTCCAGTAAGAGTTTCGTCGCGCAGCATCCTCATTATTCCATGCTTTAGCTGAGCGCCTGTCCAGTAGGTAACAATGGCTGCATCATCATAAGGGAAAGCTCCGTCAAAATCTCCTTTTGTCACAACAGAACCCAGCTCCTTTTTTCTCACAGATCCGGAAGCCATAAGAAAAATATCAACTCCAAGGGCGTCCTTTAGCATATCTGCGAAAAGGTTTCCTAGCTCTGTCTCTTCTATCTTGGACGGATGGGTTAACTTCCTAACAAATTTGGTAAGTATTCTTCCGTATTTTTCATCAGTTGAAGTCTTGTAGTTAAGGATCATGTCCTCAATCGCAGTATCTCTCGGGCAGGTCTTATTGTTGATTGGAACAGGCTTCCAGGTGTAGCTGTCTATTTTGTTTTTATCTGTATCTATCACCATATCAAAGCGGCCTATCTCATCTGTTCCTGTTCCTGCCTGCACAATCGGTATTCCATTTACTACAAAGGGTTCTTCCATAAATGTATGTGAATGTCCTCCGATTATCACATCTACACCCCAGGCAGGATCAAGGAGCTCCGCGAGCTTTTGATCTTCCTCAAATCCGATATGCGTCAGTAAAACCGTCATGTCTACATCGATTGCATTATAGGTGTTACATATCCTTCCGATTTCAGCCGCTGCATCCTCAAGTGTTATGAAGGTTCCTATAAGCTTATCCATCTTGCACTGCTGAAGGGCAATCTCCGTTATTATCCCTATGAAAAGAATCTTCATTCCGCCAACTTCAATAACCTTACATGGATCGAATAATCTCGTGTGGTTTGTCTTGATATAAAGATTCGCATTTATTATAGGAAATTCCGCACATTTCTCCAAAAACAAAAGATGTGCAACACCATAGTCCACCTCATGGTTGCCCACTGTCACTATGTCCGGAGAGAGCATGTTCATAATTTGAATTGTCGAAATTCCGTGAAACTCAGAATCAATAATAGAGCCTCTGAACATATCTCCTGCAATTGCATAGAGAACATTTTCTTCCTCATGTCTGACCTTACTGACATAACCTGAAAGAAGTGACACGCCTCCAACCAGCTTATCGTCAGCCTTCTCGGCAAGGAAGTCGCCGTGCATATCATTCGAGTGAAGAAGTGTTAGTTTTTTCAAGTTCTTTTTTGGCTTTTTTTCGTTATGCTTCATATTATCCCCCTACATTAAAACGCTCACTTGATGTGATATCCCATATTGAAAAGGCTGTCGAATTCATCCATGACATAATAGCCGCCCTGAAGACTGACAATCTGCCCACTGTCATACACCCTGGTTCCATCCGTAAGCTCATATTCCAGTGAGTAATTAAAACCATCGATTTCAACATCGCCAGTTTTATTGTCTTTAGAAGAATAAAGCTGATACTTGTCTATCATGTTAAAAAACTTTTGCCTCTGTGACTCGCTTAACTTCGTGTATGTGTTATTATTTGTCGAATACCAGTACTCACCGTCACGAAGTTGAACCTCTACACGAAGCCTGGTAATATCCATACTGGAACCGAATTCAAAAACAAACCTTTCCAATGATCCGCCATCGGTTCCATCAATTTGTGAATCAAAAGTCGCTATAGACTTATTTTCATTATCAAACTGTTCCACTTTTAGATGTACATTACTTCCCAATGAAGTATAATCCGTATCTTCAAAAATCTTCATATCCACATCTTCGTTAACAACAATCTCATATAAGAAGCTATATTCTTCGTTATTCAGCAAATCCCGGGCAAAATCGTCACTAACCACAGTTCCGAGCGGAAGCATATTCCAGATCTCAAGATTACCGTATTTATCAGGATCATCAGCACAATAAGGTTCTTCCTTGTATCCGTAGATATAGCCATCCGTATTAGCACTATCTAGTCCAAAAAGATCTCTTGCTGCTTTCATACCATAGGAGCTTATCTTGTTCCATTCAGAAGTAACGTAGATATCCTTTGTCAGAACATTGATCATGATTTCTTCTTTACCGCCGTCAAGATATTCCCCCCTCACCCAATCTGTCACAAGATGATCCGGCCCCACCTGAGTTCCACTAATACCATAAAAAGTATTCCCCTTGATTATTGCATCAGGATAAACCTTCTTTACTGCTTCCTCAGCAATAGGAATAGCCTCTTTTACATGCTTCTTAGCCTGTTTCGATTCGTCTTTGGGAGATGGACATCCCATAAGACAAACACTCAGAAAAGAAATCAATATAATATAATTACTTTTGAAAAATTTTCTCCGAATGTTCATAGTACATTCCGTCCCATGCATATTCATATTTTGACATCTCAACGATCTGTCCGCTCTCATCTGTTACAACCTGCACAAGCGCAGGATCAAAATATCCGCCGTGCGCCATATTCTCCATTCCGCTGTATTCATAGTTCACAGCAGAATATGCATACTCATCATCAGGAAGGTAATACCCCAGCGCGTCTTCTGAGCTGCTTCCAAGGGCAGCCTTGGTCTCCTGAACTTCAACGCGCTGTAAAGTACAACTGTTACCAAACTCCAGCCATTTAATCGCATAAAAAGAAGTATCTTTAAGGCGTACCTGTTCTTCATTCCCTACGGTAGATGGTGTAGTACCTTCAGTATCATACTCACCGTCATATGTATCCGAATCAGGCCTCTTGAAAAACCATATGCCACTCATACTCCTCTCATATTGAAGTCCGTCTGTTGCAAATCCTGTTCTTTCATCTCCCAATTCCCTCAGCATCAGATAATCCATCCCGAGATTATTGGCGATCAGAATCTGGAATGATTGTCCCGGTCTTACTTCATCCCATGTGTATTCTCCGGATGAAAATTTTGCAGACAAGGTTAGCCTGTCGTAGGTACCTGTTTTTACAGTATCATCAAAGACATCCGTAAGCTCGATGTTGAAGGTCTTTTTATCACCGTTTGCCCGGACAAAGCGCACCGTCTTATATTGCGGAAGCGGAAAATACAGAATATCCCTGCGGATTCCCGGTTCCTGTATCAGTTCCCCATCATCCATGATTTCCCATGCGCCATACAGATATTCAAGCATTGCCTTATCCCCGGGCCCATATGCGGTTCTTCTGAATTCAATGCGCTTATAGCCGCCATCACCATCAAGTTCCGGCTGGGTATATGCTTCAATCCTATCTTCACCCGGATAATAATTTATCTCGTAGAGATAAAACAGTTCACTCGTGACAGAAAGCGAAACATAGTTTTCTTTTGCCTCCGGCTCAAATGAAGCAGAACTATCAATATCTGCCTCCTTAAATGTTATGCCATCGTTTTTTATAGTAAGAACCGCATTACTATCATCCTGCGAATACCAGGTTCCTTCGAATTTATTATCCTGACTACTATCTTCACTTTCCGTTATGTCAGCATCATTACCTGTCTTAATTGCCGCATATTCCATGAGACGAGGAATGTCGAAAACACAGGTATCTGCCACTTTTCCTTCAGCCTGTATTGTAAGCTCCTCACCGGACCCATATCTTGCATCAAGAAAATAAGTCCTACTGCTCCCGTTATCCGTCATGTAATATCCGTTGTATTCGGAAAGTCCCATTTCCTTTATGAGATCATCAAGCCCCTTAACATAGCTTTCCTCAACCTCTTCTAAGTAGTTCATCTCAAGATGGGAATCTACGGTATCCTGAATTGACATCACATAAACGCCATCTCTTTTTTCAATTCGCCACTCATAATACCCGCTTGGCCATTCATCAGAAAGCCCATAGCTTCCGTAATTATTCTCAAAACGAAGCATAAAATATTTGATATCTCCGGATTCTATGGTTTTGGGCCTGTCCTTGGATAAATCCTTGGTAACGACAACAGCTGGCTCCTTCTTTTTAGAGGAACCGCTGCCATCCATTATCTGTCCGCCACTACCCCTACATGCCGTGAAAGAAACCAAAGCCAATACTGACATTGCAATGATTAAAAGCTTCTTATTCATATCCGCAGACCTCCACATGACGATATATCGTTTCCGGAATATAGCCTTCCTCATCGTATTCCATGTCATCAGTCTTAGTAATAATCTCTGTGATCAGTTTACCGTCACAGACAGATAATAATTTTTCCTGAACCTTTTTAAAATCATCCACGATAAAATCGATCCATTCGATGTCCACTCCGCATTCTTTCAAAGTATCCGCAAATCCGGGATCTTCCATATCGGAGCCGGCGTATTCGTCAGAACCAAGCTCTTCAAAGCCATCGCCATCATACGTAAGAGCCTTGAAAACCAGATTCACCCCATCCGCTCTCGTATAATATGATTCCATGGTAGTAATGGCTATGACAGGCTTTTCGTTATATTCATACATAAACACGAACGTATTACCATCATCGGACTCCAGGATGTTTTCCCCATATTCATAAAAGTCCGTATCTTCAACCTCTCCGTTTTCATCGTTATACTCGTATGTGGAAACCCACAGGTTCTCGTAAATATCATCACCCGAGAGCTGGCAGATAATCATCTCATCCATTCCATCACCGTCTATATCTGCAAAACAGTGATTTACTAAACCAAACAGCTGAGGTGGATATTCCGTATAATAAATACCCTCGTCATCACGCACTGTAATGAAGCTCTCCTTCATACTGCTTATCTGCGTGAACTGACTCTGCACAAACTCTTCGAATGCGTCATGCGCTGCGGCGTTAAAATCTTTAATCTCTTTTTCTTTCTTTTTTTCAGGGCTCCCCTTTTCAGCCAGAGCTTCACATAATTCTTCAAATTCTTTCCGAGCGCTTTGGAATTTGAAGGAATACTCCTGATACTTATCTTCATCTCCGGACCAGTACAAATATGTCCACGGACCACTGCCACCATCCTCCGGATTATCACCCCTTGTTCTAACCTGGCCGCCCTTTATTATCCCGACAAAGTCTGACCATTCATCGTCAGAAAGTTCAAATTCCGCCTCTGCTATCGTATCCTCTTCAGTAGTTGGACCATAATCATCCTTTCGCTCCCTCTCCTCAAAGAAAAACATGTGCTTCCCGTCCTCAACATAGAAGAGATACCTCAGATAATATGCATCGTAATTGATGTTCTCTACTGTATAGTAAAATTTTCCTATCTGATCTTCTGAAATATCCTCGCCAACAATCATGCTGTCTTTTTTAAGCAGTTTGTCAGAACCAGCAACGCTGCTTTTTTCAGCCTTGTCCTCAGAACCCGTTACACTTCTTTTTTCAACTGTCCCGGATATATTTGGAGTCCTACTGCATCCTGTCAATACGCATAACATCAATAAACATGACAAACAAAGATAACGCTTCTTCATGACTATCCACCCCATATTGTGTTAAACTAAGTCACCATTCAGTAGCCCATTCCTCATCAGACACCCTGTGAAAAGAGCCTTTCCATGAGGAAGGTCCGGGATCATCTATGCTTTCCATTTTTTCCTGAACCTCCAGGATAAGCTTTTGCTCGCCGTCATCCTCAGAGAGTCTTCCTGTACATGTAAGCCCAAGAACTTCATTGTATCCGACAATCAGACACTCATCGCCTATCTTTGATGTTGAAAGAATAAACGGAAAACCGCTGTACTCCTCATTATCTATAAAGCTAAGCTCCTGCTCGTCAGTAATTCCAACCCACATATTGCGACTGTGAGCGGGCTCATAGCCATCTTCAATGATAAAATCATCCATGCGCCAGTTTCCGATATAAGGCTCATACCCCTTTTTATCAAAGGTAATAGAGCTTTCAAAATCACCGCCGGAAATCACCTCTACACCTGAATTCTCCTTCATCGGGACTTTCATCACATATATGTTTTCATATTTAAATGCCTGGGAAAGTTTTTGATCATTGTCTGAATCCCTTTGGACTTCCGCCACCAGAATATACGCGTCATCACCAAGAACTTCTCCTGTCTGCATTACAAGGTGATCTTTATCCATATTAGGAATAAAATTCTTTATTATAGTCCTCTCCTGTCCTTTATCATCGGACCACAATAAATTCCCGTACACAAAGCGGCTAAGCATATGGCTACCCAAATAAGAATGGGAAAGATATAGCTCATTGCTGTCGAAAAATCCATATGAAAGCTCTCCGCCGTTTAACCTAAGCGAAGGCTCATCGTTATAGCTAAGATTTGGCATCAGTTCATTGTCATATCCATGTGTTATAAGTTCGAGGCTATTCTCTCTTCCGGGAGATGCCTTTACAACAAGATAATCCTCTATGGAATCAACCGGTCCTCCGTAATGAGCAAAAAGACAGAATACATCTCCGCTTTCCTTGTCATATAGAAAATCATCACATTCAAGATTCCCGAAAACTCCAAGGTCGGACAATGTACCAAGCAACACTTCCCTATTGTCTGCATCCATACTGCAGAGCTTTATTTCATCCGATTCATTCTTTTCATAAATTATCTCTTTGTCTGAAAGACCGCAGAATGATAGCGTCCCATCCTCAGGTTTATCAATCCTGCAATACTGCACACCCGAATCATCCAGAACATCAAGATGCTTAAGCGATGAATCATCACTCCAAAGCGCTATAAGCTTTCCGTCTTCTGAGATTCCTTCCACATTACCGGGACCCACTTTAAAAAGATCTCCATCCATGGATACTCTGACAATATGGAGCTGTCCTGTTTCATCTTCGGAAGTGGTATAAAACCCGTCGCCGATAAAAAATAGCTTTCCGGAGCATGGCTCACCTGATATTTCACATATTTCACTGGAGGATTCATCGTATGAGCATATTCCGGAACCCAGATAAAGGAACTGTCCACCCTGGCTTGATTCGCCCACTGCTGCCCTGCTGTAGTCATGGAAATAGACCTTGTCTCCAACCTTCACAAAATAGCTGCCATTTCCATAGACCAAATTTTCTTCTGTGGGTTCTTCATCGAGATTATTTTCTGTCTCAGGCATCTTCGAAGGCGCAGAATCCTCCTCTTTCACAGTTGTTCGCACATCGGATTCCTGCTCAGCGTCAGACTGAGCGTCCATCCGTGTGTCAACCTGAGTAGTATCAGATTTTCTTGCGAATGAGCATCCGTTCATTGATAACACAGTTGTTACAACTATAAGGGACAAAACAATACCGGGATTTTTCATGTTCTCTCCTTATCAATATTCCAACCATACCATTACTATTTTGTCATATATCTTTTCAAAATGAAATTGTAATAAAAACACCAATTTTACTCCCCAAATTTATAGTGAATTAATAATATGATTATTTTCTATTTATAAGTGCCTCACACGAAGATGATAAAATATTATCAGTATATCAATAACCCTTAGGAGGCTTTTTAATGAAGAAAAAGTATATGTGGATATTTTTATTTATAGCGATTCTTGTTCTATCCGGCTGCGGAAAATCAGAAAGTGCTGATAAGACTCTGCACCTTGCACTAAATGCTGAAATCGTAACAATGGACGCTCATAAGACAACCAATGACTACATTGTGCCCATGAACGTCTTTGATACACTTTTTGCCATGAAAAAGAATGATGACGGTTCCACTGAAATAGTGAACAGTCTTGTAGACAAGTATGATATTTCGGAAGATGGTCTGACCTACCATTTCACATTAAAAGATGACATTGTCTTTTCAGATGGTACTCCGATGACATCTCATGATGTAAAGTTTACCTTTGAACGTATACTCACACTTCCTGACAGCGCCCAGACAGACTGCGCAATAATAATTGATGGCGCCCAGGATTTACTTGATGGCAAGGAACATTCTCTTAGGGGCATCACTATAGAAGATGAGAAAAATTTCTCTATCAAACTGATCTCTCCTTTTGCTGGTTTCACCGCACTTTTATCAACACCATCCACAGTTATATATTCCGAAAAGCTTGTCGCCGAAGCAGGCGAGGACTTTGGTGTGGTTCCCGAAAAGACTATAGGATCAGGTCCCTACATTATAAAAGAATGGAATCGAGGCAGCGGCTTGGTCTTTGAATCCAATCCGAAATACTGGGGACCTGAGCCCTCAGCCAAGCGTGTTGAAATGAAGATAATGGAACCTCAGGTCATGAACCTGGCTTTCCAGAAGGGAGATCTTGATGTACTTGATTGCATGTACCTTGACTCCGCTATTGTAAAATCCACATATAAGACAGATACATACAAGGATAAAATCGTGTCAACTGACAGAATCGGACAAAATTTCCTTATGTTAAACGAGAATATCGAACCCTTAGGAAATGTTCAGGTAAGAAAAGCCATCTGCCAGGCTATTGACCGTGAATCTATTCTTAATACCATATACGACGGAGATGGAAAGCTTGAGGACGGTATTTTCACAACAGGCTGTATTGGTCACAGTGACAATAATCAGGGCTGGCTTAAGTATGATCCCGAGGCTGCTAAAAAGCTTCTTGCGGATGCAGGCTATGCAGACGGTTTTGATATGGATTTATACCTGGACTCCACAGCGAGCGACTCTGTAAAGAATACTATCCAGGCTATAGCTGAGAACCTGAACAGCATAGGTATTCATGCCAATATAAATACCATGGACCATGCAAGCTACCTTGATCTTAGAAACAGTGGGGAAATGTCAGCATACTTTGCACTTTGGCTTCTTGATTTCAATGATCCTGACAATATCATCTATACCTTCTTCGGAAGTAAAGACAATACAAAGCTTCGCTCCAATAATTACAGTGATGAATCCGTAATTGAGAGAGTTGCTGCTGCAAAAACCATTGTTGACGAGAACGAAAGATTAAAGGAATACGAAGCCCTTGAGAAAAAACTCTCTCAGGATGATGCCGCCTTTGTGCCGCTGTTTTCTCTTAAACATCTTTTTGTAGTAAGTGACCGTATTGAGAGTTTCAGTCCCCACTGGGCAGGATGGAACGATATCTATTTTGATAAAGTTACTATGAAATAATAAGGAGACTATGTTTTGAAGGAACTTCCCAGAAGAATACTTGGTGTGGTTATCGTCCTTGTTGGTGTAATCGCACTGATATTCATTATGCTAAGAATCATACCCGGCGATCCCGTGTCCGTTTTATTAAATGAACATGTCAGCCAGGCCAATATTGACAGGCTAACGCAGAACATGGGGCTTGATAAAAGTCTCCCTGAACAGTTCCTAACCTATCTTTTAGGAGTCTTCAGAGGTGATTTAGGGCGAAGCTATACTATGCAGCAGCCTGTGCTATCGCTTATCCTGCAGGCTTTTCCCTATACTGTCAGATTGACGCTTTTGGCCATCGCCTTTGCATGGACAATAGGAATTGTCTCAGGCGTTATCTCCGCTATGTATAACGAGAAGTTCCTTGATTACCTGTTCCGCGGAACCGCTCTCCTCGGTATATCTGTTCCTGTATTCATGGTGGCTCTTTTTTTACAATATATGTTCTATTTCCGTTTATCGCTTCTTCCTCTTGTATATGACGGAAGCTTTGTCTCCCTGATCCTACCTGCTATTGCACTTGGCTGGAACAGTGCGGGAAGCGTTGCCAGACTGACGCGTTCCAGTCTTATGGAGCAGCTGGGTGCGACCTACATCGACACCGCAAGAGCCAAAGGACTTGTATACAAAAAAGCTGTTGTATTCCATGCTCTGAAAAATGCAATTCTTCCGGTAATAACAATGATGGCGCTGCAGCTCGCTGAGATGTTATCAGGTGCTGTTATCACCGAGAGTGTGTTTAGCATATCCGGTCTTGGAAAACTTGCTCTTACCGCTCTGCAGACAAGAGATATGCCCCTATTACAGGGCACAGTTCTGTTCACAGCTTTTCTTATCGCAGTTGGAGGTATTCTGGCTGATATCATAGGTACGATACTTAATCCAAAATTGAGGTTAGGATGAAAAAATCACTTATTCACAACAAAACTGTGCTGGTATCAGGCGCAATAATACTGATTGTGGTGATTCTGTCCACGCTGGCACCTCTCCTTTCTCACTACAATGAGACAGCTCAGGATCTGGCGGGAAGACTCATGCCACCGGGGAATGGCCATCTCTTTGGGACCGATGAGCTGGGCCGCGATGTTTTTACAAGGATATTCTATGGGACACGAATTTCTCTTTTCATAGCACTCATCCCCACCTCTCTGGCTGTTCTTATTGGAACCATAGCCGGAGTATGCGCAGCTTCGTTTAAAGGAGCCACTGATTTTATCATCATGCGTTCGGCAGATATTATGCTCTCAATTCCGGGTATGCTTCTTTCAATGGTTGTCCTGTATACTTTTGGCGGTTCCCTCTCCTCTGTCGTAATCGCGCTGGTCCTCATCGAATGGGGCGGCATAACAAGAGTTGTAAGAACAGCTGCACTGGAAATCTATGAAAACGAATATATAGAAGCATCTGTAGGAATCGGTGCAGGACGACTTCGCATAATATTCGGTCACATAATCCCGAATCTAATCCCAACACTTATTGTTCTTTTTACTCTGAATATCCCCTCCTCGATTCTTGCAGAAAGTACACTGAGCTTTTTGGGAATCGGAATTCAGCCGCCTTTAGTATCTCTGGGACTCATGACAGGTTATTCACGACAGTATCTTTTCCTGATGCCCTGGCTTTCACTTGCTCCTTCGGGCATGGTCATGCTGCTTGTGCTTTCATTTAATTTTCTCGGGGATGCGCTAAGGGATATTCTTGATCCGAGGAGGAACAGTTATGGATGATATTTTATTAAAAATGCGAAACCTTACTGTTTCCGTAAGAAAAGATAAAAAAGAAATTCCTATTGTAAAAGGAATAGATATAGATATTCCAAGAGGTCAGATAGTAGGGCTTGTCGGTGAATCCGGCTGCGGAAAAAGCATGACCGCAAAGTCAATTATGGGTATTCTCCCGCATAGCGCTCATGTAACAGGAAGTATTCTCTGGAAGGATTCCAATGGCACTGAGACCGAGCTTACAAAGTTAAATGAAAAAGAGCTGCGGAAGATGTGCGGTCCAAAGATGGGAATGGTTTTCCAGGAACCCATGACATCACTTAATCCCCTGATGCGAATCGGCGATCAGGTTGCGGAAGCTCTGCGAATCCATAAGCTGGTAAAAAGCCGTGCCGATGCCAGGGGCAAAGTTGTCAAAATACTTGAAGAGGTTGGAATTCCTGATCCTGAAAGCAGATATTCCGCTTACCCTCACCAGCTTTCAGGCGGCCTACGGCAAAGAGTCATGATAGCCATGGCTATGATTTGCGAGCCAAATCTTCTTATAGCAGATGAACCGACTACTGCCCTTGATGTCACAATACAGGCTCAGATTCTGAAGCTCATAAAAGAAATGTGCACCGCACGTAATATGAGTGCTCTTGTTATCACACACAATATGGGTGTGGTGTCCTCGTTATGCGATAAAGTGTACGTAATGTATATGGGAAGAATCCTCGAAAGAGCACAGGTAACTCAGCTTTTTAAAAATCCGATGCATCCATACACAAGAGGACTGCTCTCTTCTATTCCAAGAATAAATTCCAATCCCGATTATCTTACAACGATTCCCGGAAACATCCCTGAATTTGGTAAGGAAACCGTCGGATGTGATTTTTGCCTAAGGTGCAGCGATGACGAGCGCAAATGCTTTTTTGAACGTCCAAGTGAAACAAAGATTTCGGAAGGACATTTTGTCAGCTGTCATACTGCAATTAAGGGGGCGTAAATAAGTAATGAATGAACAGGTTATTTTATCTGCCAAAAGCCTTACCAAAAGCTTTCCTATAGACGGAAAAAAGAGGCGCATAGTTGTTAATGATCTTAATCTTGACATGTTTAAGGGAGAAACCCTTTCACTGGTCGGGGAATCCGGCTGCGGAAAAAGCACGCTTGCAAGGCTATTCATGCGCCTTATAAGACCAGATTCAGGCGAGATTATTTTTGATGGGGTAAATGTAAGTGATCTTTCAGAAAATGCATTCAGGCCTTACCGCAAGAGAATTCAGATGGTTTTTCAGGATCCCGCTTCTTCTCTGGATCCCCGTATGAAGGTAAGAGACATCATAGCAGAGCCTCTAAGAATCTGGAATGTATGTAAAGATAATAAGGAAATTGATGAACGCGTTCTGGAACTCCTTGACATGGTGGAGCTAAAAGAAAGTGCTGCAAACAAATACCCTCACGAATTCTCCGGAGGTCAGAAACAGCGTATTGGTATTGCACGTGCTATAGCTATTAGTCCCGATCTCCTTATATGCGATGAATCAGTGTCCGCCCTCGACGTTTCCGTGCAGGCTCAGATTCTGAATCTATTAAAAAGACTCAAAAGAGAGCTGGGGCTTTCCTGTCTTTTTATCAGTCATGATCTGTCTGTTGTCAACTTCATATCCGACAGGGTATGTGTGATGAAGGATGGAAAAATCTGTGAAATCGCAGATGCGCAGAGCATTTATAAGAGCCCTGCGCATGAGTACACCAGATTCCTGCTTGCAGCCATACCTACAATAGAATATGCAGAATAACCGTTTATATCATTTTTGTTATGCTATCTGCATTTCTTCGAGTTTTTCAATAATAGCTGCGGATAATTTTTCATGCCCCTTCTCATCCATGTGCTCGTCATCTACAGCGCTGGGCGTTGCAAAATCGGAAGCTGCAAGGAATTGGTTACCGCGCCTTTTTGCAATTATCTCATACTCCTGTCTAAGGTTTTTGCTGACAGCAACGGAGGCCTTATCAAATTCAGGATCCTTCTCGGGAAGGTAAACCTCCTCACCGAGCTTTATCGGAGAAACTACCAGTATTTTCTCAGGTGCTATATATTTTTCAAGCTCATCAAGGCAAAGTTCGAGTCCCTTTCCTATAATATGTGAATTTGCATGAAAAATTGTTTTGCAGTCATTTGTTCCAAGCATGATGATTGCAGCATCCAGCGGATAATTACTCTCTATACTGAGAGGAAGTATCTCCGCACCTTTTCTGAAAGGGCGAAGCTGATCGTCAAAAACGGTTGTCCTTCCGCAAAGACCATCCTCAATAATTCTTCCGTCATCTAGTTTGTCCTGAACTATACTTGTCCACCTTTTCCCCCAGGGATATCTCTCCTTTGTTCCCGGAATAAGTCCCCATGTATTTGAATCTCCAAAAGCAAGAATGTTTGCCATAATTCACACCTCATAATTTTAAAAAATGCCGAGTACTGACTAATTACATTTCATAAATTTATTATGATTGTCCCGGGTCTTGATGTAAAATATCCAAAACTTTTAGTTGGATATAAAAATATCCTATACCACAATCTACCCTGCAAAAGAAAAACTGCAGCGATCGTGTCGTTACAATCTGCTACAGTTTTCATCACTTATAATATTCAGCTATACGTTTTATTATCGGTTCTAATTCACCCTCTATATCGAAAATAGAAATTCCCCGAACAGTAAATTGTTTACTCATCTTAGGACCGATATGGGTGCATATGATGCATCGGCAATCCTCCAATAGCTTCACCTTTTCTTCAGAACCTTTGCCGCATCTGTTTCCGGGATGTTCACAGTTACCAGAAGAGTCATATCCTTCCGAAGACAAGGGTTCTCTTAATTCCCCATTGGTATTTTCTTTTTTCCATTCTCTTATTTCACTGAATGTAATTTTTGCACAGTCGTCAACATCATATATATAAAACTGATCCGCGGTGCCGAATTCCAGGTCGGAATAAATGCCGTCGGACGATGCTACTGCAATTTTGTATACCATGATTAATCCCCTCATCCGCCCCTTCGGGGCACCTTCTCCCAGAGGGAGAAGGCAGAATTATATTATCAGCCACCTTCATCTATTATTCAAAATCTTTATCGTATTTTTATATCACGTAATCAGACTCAGGGAGGATTCGTTTCAGGAACTGCTTGGTTCTCTCCTCCTTGGGCTTGTAGAAGATATCCTTGGGTGAACCCTGTTCAACAACTACTCCGTCAGACATGAAAATTACCTTATTTGCCACGTCCTCTGCAAAGCTCATCTCATGTGTCACTACTATCATGGTAGTTCCTTCCTTTGCGAGCTTTTTAATTATAGAGAGCACCTCTCCCACGAGCTCTGGATCAAGGGCTGAAGTCGGCTCATCAAACAGAATAACCTTGGGATTAACTGCAACGGCCCTAGCTATACCTACACGCTGCTGCATTCCTCCTGAGAGCTGTGCCGGATAAAGATCAAGCTTATCCTCAAGTCCGACCTTCTTAAGTGCACTTATGGCAATGTCCACAGCCTCCTTCTTCGGAACCTTTCTGGCAACTATAAGACCTTCCGTTACATTCTGCAAAACCGTCTTATTATTAAAAAGACAATAGTTCTGGAAAACGAAAGCTGTATTTTTTCTCACATAGGATATATCTTTTCTGGATGAGTGATGCATATCCATAGTCTTATTATCAAGCGTAAGCTTTCCCTTGTCCGCCTTCTCCAGGAAATTTATACTTCGCAGCAAGGTGGTTTTTCCCGACCCGCTGGGGCCAAGAATTACTATGACATCCCCTTTATTTACTTCAATATCGACACCCTTCAGAATTTGATTTTTCCCAAAGGCTTTGTGTACATTCTCTAGTTTAAGCATTTATTCCACCTCTTCAAAATTTTGTATAGGACGATTTCTACAGCGGATGGTATAGCCTGATTCTCCTCTCGATAACCTTAAAGATCACCTCTATTCCCAGATTAATCGCAACATATAAAACAGCAATGATCAGATAAGCCTCAACATAGCAGGTAAACTTCGCTCCTTCCGTTTTCGCAATTCCCATAATTTCAAAAACCGAAACCGCGAATGCCAGAGAACTAAGTTTTACAAGTCCGGTGATATTGGTGCACAGAACAGGAAGAGAATTAACAATTGCCTGTGGAAGAATGATTCTTCTGTAGCCCTGAAGCACGCTAAGGCCTATAGCCTTTGCTGCTTCGAGCTGTCCCTTATCAATTGCCCCAAGCGCTCCGCGAAACATCTCGCTCATAACGGGAATCATTCCGAAGGAAAAAATGAAATATGCATAGGTCATCCCCTTGATTGAGTAGACATCAAAACCAATTCCTTTTTCCTTAAAATACGGTGCCAACACCGTCGGCAGAGCTGTATAGATCAGGTAAATCTGCACCATAACCGGCGTGCCTCTTGCAAAGGAAACATATACTCCCAGAATTTTCGATATGATTCCGTTGCTGTTAGTTCTGATGACAGCAAACAAAAATCCAAAGAGGAGTGATATCAGAAGTACGACTCCGACTATTTTAAATGTAACAGGAACGCCCTTTAGCACCAGAAAAAAAGTATTGTAAATAAATTCGGTATTAAGTGACATGTATTATGTTCTCCCCAGTTCTCGTTTTACTCTTTGCTCCGCAAATTTAAGAAGCTTTTCGGATGCAATTGCAACCACCCAGTACATGGCAGCCAATGCTATGTATATCTCCAGAATGTGATTACTGTAGGTATTCTGATTCAGCGTGTTTGCTTTTCCGAAAATATCTACCAGACCGATCGTAAAGCCAAGGCTACCTTCCTTAATGAGATAGATCACCAGATTTCCAAGGCTCGGAAGCGCATACAGAAGTGCCTGCGGAAAGATTATCCTGCAAAAGGTCTGAATATCTGTAAGTCCTATGCTTACTCCGGCCTCATACTGTCCCTTATCAACCGATTTGTATGCACTTCTCATGATTTCCGTAAGGGATGCGGTAGCAAGCAGTGTCACTGTTATGATAACGAAAAGAATCGGATCTTTTCTTCCCATGTTATTGCCCGTCACCGCCTCAGCCACCATTGGTATCCCGTAATATACCAGGAATAAAAGTACAACCGGTGGTATCGAGCGGAAAACCGCCGTATATACATTGGCTATGCCCCTTAATATGCGGCTCTTTCCCAGCTTGAAAAAGGCAAACAGAAATCCGAAGAATATTCCGAAAAGCAGCGAAAGCCCTGCATAAGTAAAGGTCACTTTAAGATAAGGCAAAAGCTTTACAAAATATTCAAAAAATGTGCTTAATTTAAATCGCATAGATTTACTCCACGTGTGTTCTTGATGATAAGTTTCCTCTGTTAAAGGCAAGGCTGTAAATCTTTTCGATAAGCCTTAATCCTCCATCGTAGCCGACATAGCTTGATGATGTGATTATCTCTGTTGCAATCGGGAGACTAAGGTTAACAAAATAATTATTTGTTTTCTTGGCAATATTGTTCTCCCAGTAGCTTCCGAAAATAATAGCTTTTTTGCTGCTTCCTATCTTCTCTTCAATGTCTCTGGTGATAAGTCCTCCATCGGCCTCGAACTTAATGATTTCACTTACATTCTCAGTACTCTCATCAAATGCTGCCTTAATCTTCTCTTCGCGTTCCTGGGACGGATCGTCAATGATATAGATTCCCTGCGGCAAAAATCCCAGTTCGTTAGTCAGATAAGATGTAACTCCTGATGAATATAAGCTGTCTCCTACTACGTAAAGCTGATAGGGAAGGATATTTCTCTGCTCTGCAACGAAGTCCGTAAAGGAAATAAAGTAGTCGTAGAATCTCTTCTCTTCTTTATTTACAACCTGCTCCACAGCGTCTTCCGAAAGGCCTGCGAACTTTCCAACTGCTCTTAGGAACTTACTTGTTTCCTGAGCTCCCACAGGAAGTGTCTGATAATGTAAAAATGGCGTGCCATACTTTTTCTCAAGATGCTTTACAATCGAAAGACCTACCCAGGGACCAACAAGCAGGTTAAACTGCGCGTTCGGAATAGTCTTCCATTCGTCTACCCCACCCGATGCAGGTCCGAATAACACGTTCACCTTAAGTCCAAGCTTCTCCAGGATGTTCTTTAAATTATCAAGATCGCCTCTCCAGTAAGCATCTTGAAAAGGTACCGAAGCAAAGACATTAACAAGTCCCTTTTCTACAGAAGGCTCAACTTTTCCAACGAACTGATCAACGATTGCCTTAACCACCACCTCGTGTCCGAAGTAATTATTCCCTCTAAAGCCGGCGGTATCTACACCCACAACCGGATCGCCGTTTCTTAAAAATCTTCCGGCAACACCTGCACTGTCATCACCAATGATTCCCGCGGTACATCCTGAAAGAATTACGAAAAGGTCTGCCTTTACTACCTTAAGTGCACCTTCAACAAGTTCTTCAAGATTTTTTTCGCCGCCGAATACAACTTCCTTTTCGCCTGCATTTGTACAGGATACATGGGTTCTTCCGGCATAGCCTTCACCCTGCTGTCCTGCCTGAACTCCCGCAAAACCTGATGCTTTGGATGCGCAACCCGGTCCTGCATGTATTATCGGTGCTGCTCCGGGAATTGCCAGTACTGTCTGCTGCGCTGCAAGAGCACAGGAGAATCTTGGCTTTTCTATGATTGAACTCATGACTACTTTCCTCCTTTTTCAAAATAGAAGGGATCATCAACTTCATTCATCCACCAGTCTGTGTAAGGAAATTCCGAATGTGCGGCAACGTTTTCATTGAACTTTCTGGTCAGATAAGCTTCCCATAATCTGTTACCCAGACGTATAACTCCGTCATATCCGATTGAATAGTTTGCATCTCCTTCAAATATTGTAGGTATTCCCAATTTATAACCGAGTACTGTAAGTCCCTGATGTCTAACGATAAGATAATCGGGTTTAACCTTCTTTAAGATTTTCACCACCTCGTAGGGCTGCTTGTTACATACGTTAAAGTTCTGGATGTCTCCGGCTGATTCAACGAGTTTCTCTAAGATGTTTATTTCTCCGGAATCTGCCTTCTGATCGTGGTGAAGTGCTGTAACACCTGCGATCTTAAGTCCTAAATCCTTTACAAGATTTGAGAGATTGTAGGTGTAGGCATCGCCTGCAAGAATGTAAACCGTTTTTCCTTCAAATTTCTTCTTAAGTTCTTCCAGCTCCTCTGCAATTCTTGCATGCTCTGTTGCAATCACATCCTCAACAACATCTGTCTTATCTGTGAGTCTCGCAATTTCGTGAAGCCATCCATCTGTCCAGTTAATGCCGTAGGGAGCAGGTGCTTTTACCTCAGGCACCCCGAATTTTTCCTCAAGACCATGAGCGATATAGGTTGCAAGAGTCTCACAGATCTGCGCTGAGCAGGTAGCTTCTGAGAGACTAGCCAGTTCCTCATAGGTTGCAAGAGGCACAACATAGTTGGTCTTAAGTCCCAGCTTTGCAAGGAGAGGTGTAAAAGTATCTGTTCCTTCAAAGTTAAAGATATTTACAACATCCTTCTTGCGCTCTTTGGGCTCTCTCACAATTTTCTTCAAAATACCATGGAAGGTTGCGTCAAACCCTGTGGACCAGACCTTTGACTTAAAGCCCTCGCAGGCGATGGGAACTATCGGAACACCAAGCTCATCTTCCATCTCTTCAGCAACTGACTCCACATCATCACCGATGATTCCTGATGCACAGGAGGTCGTTATGAAAATTACTGACGGATTCTGTCTCTTGTAGGCTTCTCTTAGTGCCTTCCTCAGTTTTTCCATTCCGCCGTATACGGTATCCTTTTCCTGAATATTGGTGCAGATAGCGGTATTTGAAAACTCGCCCCTTTTCCTTGCTGCAGTAACGGCGCGTCCTGCATTATCTCTGACACTGTCGCCTGCCGCAAAGCATCCAATTGGAGCATGTGCCACAACTGCTCCGCCCTTTACGAAGGAAGCCATTGACTGTGCACATCCCTCCTGACAGTCACTACACTGACCATAGCGTCTGCCGGAGCATTTTAATTCTGCATTTTTTGATTTTTCATTTAAATCTGAAGCAGTTCCGTTATAGCTGAGTATCGCATTCAGTCTGCGCTCACGTATAACCGGTGCTCCGGTTGATAAATTGATAGCCATAAGTTATTAACCTCTAACCCCTTTTTAATTGTCTGTTAAGTCCTTTATATCCTCTTCAAATGGATCATATCCATAGAACTGTTTGCTGATTTCCTGTGCCTTGCCTTCCTCTTTGAGCTCCTTAAGTGCTGCGTCATAAGCATCAAGGAACTTCTGGTCAACCTTGTCCTTGTTGAAAAGATTATAAACACCAACTATCTGAATCGGGATCCAAACAAGATCATCGACTGCATCGTGATAAGCTCCATCCTCAGCAACATAGTTAGTAAGCCAGTTTGAATAAAGTGCAAGACCTACATCATATCTGCCATTGATGATCCAGTTATTTACTTCGCTGTTGGTATTCTCTGATGTGTACTCAAACTCGATCTGATTGTCAGGATGCTCCTCGTTGTAAACCTCTACAGGATATGTAAGTCCGTTACCTGCCTGCATTGAATAGAAGGTAAGTCCTTCGCTCTTCTGTCTGTTGGCAACATCCTCAAAGCTTGTAAGATCGCCCAGTTCCTTCTTTACAAGGAGACCTATGTAGCTTGCACCAATGTTTTCACTTGGAATTGCATACTTTTCAATTCTCTCTTTTGTTAAGAAGCAGTTAGCTTCGCCGCCCTGGTAGGTTCCAGCCTCGATTCCCACAAATACATCATCGAAGGATGTGGGTACATACTCAAACTCATAATCCTCGAGCTTGTCATCGATTGCTCTCATAAGCTCAACTGTAGCGCCTGTGAGGTTATCATCTTCATCAAGATAATCGTTAACACCTGATACTGAAATATTGCAGCCGATTACAATGTGGTTTGAAGAACCGCCTTCAGATGAGCCTGCCTCTTCTGTCTTTGCGTCCTCTGTCTTTGCATCCTCTGCTTTTGCGCTGTCACTTCCCGCTGCACTTTCACTGGCCTTTGCGCTACCGCATGCTGCAAGTTGAAGCGCCAATACTGCTGCTGTTAATACTGCCAAAACTTTTCTCTTTTTCATAATCTTCCTCCTGATTGTTTGTAATATATAGGTTTTTATTGCCTCACTTAAATCTGATAATCATCAGCCATAAGACCGAACTCCGAAAGGATTTCCTCAAGCTTTTCCTGTGTCATGGGTGTGGGAATTACAAGGTCTTTATTGTTCATTACCGCCTCCGCAAGATTCCTGTATTCCTGAGCCTGATTTGATTCCGGCTTATACTCTATGACTGTCTTCTTGTTAATCTCTGCATGCTGTACTACGTTGTCACGGGGAACAAAGTAGATAAGCTTGGTACCAAGCTCCTTAGAAAACGCGCGAAGCAGATCCAGCTCTCTGTCAACATTTCTGCTGTTGCAGATGATACCGCCAAGTCTTACACCGCCTGTCTTAGCATATCTTGCGATACCTTTGGAGATGTTGTTGGCTGCATAGAGAGCCATCATCTCACCACTTGCTACAATATAGATTTCCTGAGCTTTTCCTTCACGGATAGGCATTGCAAAACCACCACAAACTACATCGCCGAGTACGTCATAAAATACATAATCAAGATCCTCTGTATACGCTCCAAGCTGTTCAAGAAGACCTATTGAAGTAATGATTCCGCGTCCTGCACATCCAACACCGGGCTCAGGTCCGCCTGACTCAACACATCTTGTTCCTCCAAAGCCTTCCTTTAAGATGCTGTCGATATCAACATCGTCTCCCTCTTCTCTAAGGGTGTCCAAAACTGTTCTCTGTGCAAGTCCGCCAAGCAGAAGTCGTGTCGAGTCTGCCTTAGGATCACAGCCTACTACCATGACCTTCTGTCCCTTTTCAACAAGTCCTGCTGTCAGGTTCTGTGTTGTAGTGGACTTTCCGATTCCACCCTTTCCGTAAATTGCGATTTGTCTTAACTCTGCCATTTTTTCAAACTCTCCTCCATTCTTATGTGTGTTTTACCAGAGCTTTATCACTGTGAGCTCTGTCATAAATCATCAGCTTTTCTATGGCCTGATCTATTTCATTTTCTATCTCAAGAGCTTTTATGCCTTTGCTCAAAAGAATCCTTGCTGCACCGGGGCCTATCCTCGCTGAAAGTGCATATTTGCAATGACTAATTTTCTCTGCAACCGCCTCGATGTTTTCATGGTCACATCCTCCGTTACAAGCAAGCCCGGTATCTATTTCATCCACATATTCCCAATTAGTGTTATCTGTTATTTCTGCGATAAGAAACTTTACGCATCTTCCGAAATGAAGATCTATATTCTCTCCGCTATAGGACGCCAACGCCACCTGATATTTCATGCCAGCCTCCTTATCCGTGTGAAAATGTATTTTTCGCATTAAGTTTCTTTATGTCATACAACTGATCCGATATTTCGAGCTTTCCGGGAATACCTGCTGCGTCCGCCCTACATCTCTGGCAATGCCTGAAAACTCTTATATATTTTTCAGCTTTTGTTCTTGCCTCATGAAGCATCATGCAATCTGGTTCTTTTAAATGTGAGAGCTTATGCGTCGGAATAAGCGGTATGATATTCATAAAGTCTGCACCGAGTCCTGCCACGGTTTTGGCGACTTCTTCGACATGTTCATCATTTATTCCCGGGCAAAGAACTGTATTGACCTTTACCATAGCTCCAAGCTTCTTTATCTTCTTGATTCCTCGAAGCTGTGCATCTATGAGAATTCTTGCACCCTCTTCCCCGACATAGGTAACTCCGTCTTTTACAATCCAGAGGCATATATGTTTCAGTACCTTGGGATCAACTGCATTGACGGTTACTGTTACTGTTTTTACTCCTGCATCTATGAGTTCCTGTGCCCTTTCTTCAAGAAGTAATCCGTTTGTGCTAAGGCAGTTTATAAGTTCCGGATGCTTTTCCTTTATAAGCTTAAAAGTCTCTATCGCATAATCGGATGCGAGTGTATCTCCCGGTCCTGCGATACCTGCCACTGTTATCTGTGGGCAAAGCTCCAAGGCTTTATCAAGTATTTCCGCCGCCTCATTGGGCGTAAGTATTTCTGAAGTAACTCCCGGTCTTTTCTCATCCTTATTTCTTGTCCTGTTGCAGAAAGCACACTGTATGTTGCAGGAAGGACTTACCGGAAGATGAATTCTTCCTTTATTAAGATTGGGCCCCTTTCCAAAGCAGGGATGCTGGTTTGAAATGTGCTCCAGCGGATCATTTAGTTCAAGTAATGTATTAGTGCTATTGTTCATTTGTGTTACTCCTGTCTGTCTAAACTCCGGTTGTCAGATGTAGCTTAGGATGTATCCCTCCTCATCAAAGACCAGCGAATTGTCATCGGCGTGCATTCCGTCTGCAAAAAAATTGAAAGGTCTAATCTTTTTCCCTTTATATTCAATCTCTGTCTTAAATGCCGGTTCGATGCTTCTAATCTTTCCCGATCTGTAAAAGGAAATTCCTATGTTTGTTTTGATGTCTCCGTACTTTGTTCTGATTATCAGTGTGTCGCTGTTGTAAATGGTTATACTTTTAAGCTTTCCATCAGGGAAAAAGTACAGACACTGTGGTCTTGATCTGTAGATCGTTTTCCCCACCTTCAAGTCTAAATACGCGGTAATCTCGGCTTCGTTTTTCTCCGACCAATAGGCTCCTATTCTTCCATACCTGGGAAAAATTCTTTTTATGCTTCCATTCTCGTAAAAGGTTATGAGCTCTGCAGGTATCATCCCGTAATCAGTTTCTATATCAGTCTGTCCGTTTAAATACACCGCCCTGATTTTCCCTGATTTATAGAAGCGCACCTTTTCTCTTTCTCGTCTTCTAAAATCCATTTTCGGATCATTTGTATTTTCATAACCTTTAAAAAAACTTGCCGAGATTGTCATTTTTCCTTTCCTTCCATAAACCTGCGGATTCATTTTTATTTCACAGGACATGACCCATGAAATAAAAAAGGAGGTTTACAACACGCTTCACAAATGAAATGAAGTGATTGTAAACCTCCGGTTGTCCGGTCGGTTATCTTTAAGGTTAGATGAATTCTAACATAGTAACCGACCGGGGAAAATCAAGTATTACTTATGGCTGGGTATAATAAAATCTTTTACCCTGCATTTTTAATCATTTATTACTGTCCGTATTATGGTACTCCTGAAGGGACTTGATGTTTCCGCATCCGCCCTTCTTAACTTCCTTTATTCCCTGTACTGCGGCTTTGGCTGCAGCAACTGTGGTGATGTAGGGAAGACGTGCCTTTATGGCTGCGCGGCGAAGATATGCGTCATCGTATTTTGCACCCTTTCCGATAGGTGTGTTAATTACAAGCAGAACCTCGCCATTTTTAATTATGTCCTCTACGTTGGGTCTGCCGCCCTCGTAGTTTTTCATAATTCTTGTGGCATCTATGCCTGCTTCTACGATGGTCTCATAGGTCTTGCCTGTTGCATAAATCCTGAAGCCATCATCAGCAAAGCCTTTGGCGATTTCTGCTGCTTCGGGCTTGTCCTCCTCATTCAGTGATATGAGAACCGCACCCTCGAGAGGAAGAACCGCACCGGCTGCCTCTTCTGCCTTAAAGAAGGCTTCTCCGGGAGTTTTTGCAAGTCCAAGTACCTCACCTGTTGAACGCATTTCAGGTCCAAGTACCGGATCAACCTCCGGGAACATATTGAAGGGGAATACAGCCTCTTTTACGCCATAATATTCGGGTTCTGTATTCTTCTTTGCTTCTATAAGTCCCTGCACCGGCGAAGGTCTTCCTGTGAGCTGAGAAGTAATAATATCTGTAGCAACGGGAACCATTCTGATACCACAGACCTTGGATACCAGCGGCACAGTACGGGATGCACGAGGATTTGCTTCAAGTACATAAACAGTGTCGTCCTCAATCGCATACTGCATATTCATAAGACCAACGACGTTCATCTCTACAGCAATCTTTCTGGTGTACTCCTCGATTGTCTTAAGATGCTTTTCAGAAATATGCTTTGAAGGAACGATGCAGGCAGAGTCTCCTGAGTGAATACCTGCAAGCTCTATGTGCTCCATAACTGCGGGAACAAACGCTCTCTCTCCGTCACTTATCGCATCAGCTTCACACTCCAGTGCATTATGAAGGAATCTGTCTATAAGAATCGGTCTGTCAGGTGTGACGCCGACAGCTGCTCTCATGTAACCTTCCATGCTCTCTTCGTCGCGAACAATCTCCATTCCTCTTCCGCCAAGTACGAAAGAAGGACGAACCATTACAGGATAGCCTATTCTTGCGGCTATAGCTTTTGCTTCCTCTACATTTGATGCCATTCCTGACTCAGCCATAGGAATCTCAAGCTTCTCCATCATCATGCGGAACTGATCTCTATCCTCTGCAAGATCTATTACTTCGGGAGTTGTTCCAAGGATATTTACGCCCTCTTCCTTAAGCTTAGCTGCGAGGTTAAGAGGTGTCTGGCCTCCGAACTGTGCGATGACTCCAACCGGCTTTTCCTTTTTATAAATCTGAAGAACATCCTCAAGTGTAAGAGGCTCGAAGTAAAGTGTGTCTGAAGTATCGTAATCTGTTGATACCGTCTCGGGATTGCAGTTTACAATGATTGTCTCAAATCCGAGTTTCTTAAGAGCAAGTGCTGCATGTACACAGCAGTAGTCAAACTCGATACCCTGTCCGATTCTGTTGGGGCCACCACCGAGGATCATAATCTTCTTATTGGTGGATGACATATCCTTGGGATTCTCCAGCTGCGCATCAGTCTTATAAGTTGAGTAGTAATAAGCAGCGCCTTCGGTTCCGTATACATGTACGCCATCCCAGCTCTCAAGGAATCCGAACTCCTCTCTCTTTTTTCTGATATCATCTTCAGAAACATCAAGAAGTCCTGCAAGGTAGCGGTCTGCAAATCCGTCTTCTTTAGCTTTGACAAGGACTTCCTTAGTAGGAACTTTTCCTGCAAATTCGGATACAATAGCGCTCTCTTCATCAACAAGCTCTTTTATCTCAGTAAGGAAATAGTGCTTAACCTTTGTGATGTCAAATATCTCATCTACTGTCACGCCCTTCTTGAAGGCTTCGTATATAAGGAAATATCTCTCAGAAGAAGCATCCTTAAGAAGATGCAACAGCTCTTCCTTATCCATATCCTCATACTTTTTCACATTTCCAAGGCCGTATCTGCCCTTTTCAAGGGATCTTATCGCCTTCTGGAAAGCTTCCTTGAAGTTCTTACCGATGGACATTACTTCGCCCACAGCTCTCATCTGTGTTCCGAGCTTATCCTCTACTCCATGGAATTTCTCAAACGCCCAGCGCGCGAACTTAACAACAACGTAGTCACCGTTCGGCACATACTTATCGAGAGTTCCGAACTTGGAATCAGGGAGCTCAGCAAGTGTTAAACCGGTTGCAAGCTTTGCTGATACAAGGGCAATCGGGAAACCGGTCGCCTTACTTGCAAGTGCAGAAGATCTTGAAGTTCTGGGGTTGATCTCAATTACAACAATTCTTCCGGTCTTCGGATCGTGAGCGAACTGTACGTTCGTACCACCGATAACTCCGATGTGCTCTACAATCTTATAGGCCTGGCGCTGCAGCTCCTCCTGAAGCTTTTCATCTATAGTGAGCATAGGCGCAGTACAGAAGGAATCTCCCGTATGGACACCGACAGGATCAACGTTTTCAATAAAGCATACGGTGATCATGTTGTTGTCCTTATCTCTTACAACCTCAAGCTCAAGCTCTTCCCAGCCAAGGATTGACTCCTCAACAAGAACCTGATGAATGATTGATGCAGCAAGACCTCTGGCACAGACTGTCTGAAGCTCTTCTTTATTGTAAACAAGGCCGCCGCCTGCTCCGCCCATAGTGTAAGCAGGCCTTAAAACAACAGGATATCCAAGCTCATCAGCTTCAGCCAGCGCCTCTTCGATGCTGTAGCAGGCCTTGGATCTGGCCATCTCGATGCCGAGCATATCCATGGTCTTCTTG
The DNA here is from genome assembly GCF_000424485.1 of Butyrivibrio sp. WCD2001. NCBI lineage: Bacteria > Bacillati > Bacillota > Clostridia > Lachnospirales > Lachnospiraceae > Butyrivibrio > Butyrivibrio sp. WCD2001. The sequence continues at coordinate 52,242 of NZ_AUJZ01000004.1, forward strand.
AACTCTGTTCTGTCCTCGCCTCGCTCAATGGCATCTACCTGAACACCTATAACCTTGACGTTATATTTTTCCAGGACACCCGCCTTATAAAGTTCCGAACACAAATTAAGACCAGATTGTCCTCCCAAATTGGGCAAAAGGGCATCCGGTCTTTCTTTTTCAATTACAGCGGCAACGCGCTCTACATTAAGGGGTTCAATATAAGTCCTGTCAGCCATCTCCGGATCTGTCATGATAGTAGCCGGATTGGAATTAACCAGGACGATTTCGTAGCCAAGACTCCTAAGCGCCTTGCAGGCCTGAGTTCCCGAATAGTCAAATTCGCAAGCCTGTCCGATGACAATAGGGCCTGAGCCGATTATTAGTACCTTGTGGATATCTGTTCTCTGTGCCATGTTCCTCTCCCATTCCTAAAATTTTTCTCTAAAAATTTTATTATCCATGGAAGAATAAAACAAGTAGTAAATTTAATTATTTTTGGTTCTCTTTTTCTGCAATCGCAAACACTCGATTAAACTCACAGATTAGATCTGCAATGCCTTCAATTCCTACAGAAAGCCTTAATACTCTGTCATTGATCCCATTCTTTTCAAGAAGATCCCTTGGTACATCCGCATGTGTCTGAGTAACCGGATAGGTAATAAGTGTCTCTGTCCCACCAAGGCTCTCAGCAAAATAAATAAGCTGTACATTATTTAAAATCGAATGCGCAAACTCAGCAGAGGCCACCTCAAATGTCAACATAGCACCAAAACCTCTGGCCTGCTTTTTCATAATCTCATACCCCGGGTGTTCAGTGAGTCCCGGATAGATTACCTTTGTCACGTGCTTGTTAGTCTTTAGATATTTTGCAAGCGCCAGCGCATTTTCCTGTGCTCTGTCGAGTCTTACCGCAAGAGTTCTGATTCCACGAAGAATGAGCCAGCTATCAAAGGGTGAAAGTCCTGCACCTGTTGTCTTGTAGATAAATCTTAATCTCTCATCCAACTCTTCATCCTTAACAACCACGAACCCTCCTATAGTGTCATGATGTCCTCCAAGGAACTTCGTTCCGGAATGAAGAACAATATCAGCTCCGAGGTTAAGAGGATTCTGAAAATAAGGTGACAAAAAAGTGTTGTCTACTATAAGTAATAGTCCCTTTTCTTTAGTTATTTTAGAGAGCTCTTCTATATCAGTTACATTCATCATAGGATTTGTTGGTGTCTCAAGATAAACAGCCTTCGTATTTTCCTTTATATAAGGTGTTATATCCTCGCTGCTAAGACTAACCGCTGTATACTCAAGACCGTTCTTTTTACTTATCTCATTAAAAAGTCTGATGCTCCCACCATAAAGATCCTCATCAATAATGAAGTGATCTCCCGGGCTAAAAAGCTCCATTACAGTTGCTATTGCTGCCATTCCGCTGGCAAATGCAATAGCATCCTTCCCGTTTTCAAGGTAGGCAACTATAGATTCCAATTGCTTTCTTGTCGGATTCTGCATTCTGGTATAATCATAGCCCGTTGTATCCCCAAGTCCCGGGTGTGCAAAAGTAGCTGTCTGATATATTGGATAGCTGATAGCTCCCCACTTATCCAAAAGATTTCTGTCCAGTTGCTGACACTTTGTCTCTATGCTGCAATTTACATCTGTACACTTGTTGCACCCACTGCAATCCATACTAATCACTCCCTTCAAAATCAGAATCTTTCTTTCGAACTGGTTTCTATCTGCGTGATCTTGCCATCATGTACAGTTATAGTTACAGTTCCGTACTTCAGGTTTTCAACCTGATTCCTTATCCTTTTCCATACGTCTTCCAACAAATCTTTTTCCACATCCGCCTTTGCCATAATTCTCTCCTCACCTGTCTTTCCAAGACATTTTTTATTTAAGAAGATATTACCTTGCCATAATATCCTGCACAATTTCATAAAGCTTATAGACTGCTATCATGATTTCTGATTGCTTCATATAATTGATTCATCGCCTGCTCAAGTATCTTCCTGGGACAGGCAATATTTATTCTTTCAAATAGCGCTGTCTCTCTTCCGAAAATGATTCCGGGATCAAGCCACAGATGTGCTTCATCAACTATCAGTTTTTCAAGTTCCTTATGATTATCAGTAAATTCGCTGAAATCGAGCCATATGAGATACGTCCCCTCAGGTTCTATAAGATGTATTTGAGGAAGCTTTTCTTTCAAAAAGTCCCTGACATAAGAAACATTCCCCTCGAGATATTCAATTAACTCATCAAGCCATTTCTCGCCCTTGGTATATACTGAAATGGTTGCTGTCAGTCCAACCGCATTGCACTGACTATAGCCTGCTGCCTCGTTCTCAAATATAAATGCTCTTCTTGTTTCCTCATTCGGGATAATAATATTGGCAATCTGAAGACCTGCAATGTTGAAGGTCTTACTAGGAGAAGTTCCTACAATAAGCTTCCCGGTATACTCCTCTCCGAGTGAAATATAAGGCGTATGCTTATATCCTTTGTAAACAAAATCAGAATGAATTTCATCTGCAAAAACATATACATCATGTTTTTTACAGATATCTGCAATTCTTGTCAGTTCTTCTTTGGTCCATACTCTGCCCACCGGATTATGCGGACTGCAAAAAAGAAACAGCTTAACATTCTCTGAAATTATCTTCTTTTCAAAATCATCAAAATCAATTTCGTAGTGTCCATTCTTATAAACAAGCTGGTTGTTTACCAATTTTCTGCCGTTTTGTTTAACCGTCTCAGCAAAGGGATAATAGACAGGCTGCTGTATCAGGATGGCATCGCCTTTATCCGTAAGTGCTCTGATTGCTGTTGCAATGGCATATACGACTCCGGGAGTTATAACATTCCAGTTGTCCTTTATTTCAAAACCATGCCTCTTAAGATACCAGTTTCTTATTGCAGTTTTGTAATCATCTTTGGGATCTGTATAGCCAAAAATGCCATGCCTTACTCTTTCTTCTATGTCCTCAATCACTTCATCCGGAAGCTTAAAATCCATGTCTGCAACCCATAGTGGAAGCAGATCGTCTCTCTTTTTTCTTTCGGGACCGAAATCGTATTTGAGAGAGGAAGTGTTTTTGCGGTCTACTATTTTGTCAAAGTTGTATGTTGTCATATTTACCCTCATCCGGCACTTCGTGCCACCTTCCCCCTAAAAGGGGGAAGGCTTTTGAATAATAAACTTTTATGTTTAATATACATATATTGAATATAGAAAGTGCTCCGGAAGCGGATGAGCTTCGGAGCAATTCTTTTTTCCGGAAGGAAATTTGGAACCGGAATATCATAATTTGCGTACTGTGAACAAATGATTTTCACACGTACTATTCTTATCTACATATTGGCTGGATATGTATAAATTGTCTCTACTCTGTTTTTATCAATCTGCAAAAAGCGGTGTTGAAAGGTATCTGTCACCTGAATCGGGAAGAAGAACTACTATGTTCTTACCCTTGTTCTCAGGTCTTGCTGCAAGAATTGTTGCTGCCTTAAGTGCTGCACCTGATGAAATACCTACAAGAATTCCCTCTGAAACCGCAAACCTTTTACCCTCTGCGAAAGCATCTTCATTCTCAATAGCAAGAACCTCATCGTAAACCTTTGTGTTAAGGGTTTCCGGAACGAAGCCTGCTCCGATTCCCTGAATCTTGTGAGGTCCTGCTTCGCCCTTAGTAAGTACAGGGCTTGTAGCGGGCTCAACTGCAACAACCTTAACATCAGGATTCTGTTCCTTGAGGTATTCGCCAACACCTGTGATGGTTCCGCCTGTACCTACACCTGCAACAAAGATATCAACCTTGCCGTCTGTCTGCTTCCAGATTTCAGGACCTGTGGTAGCCTTATGGATAGCGGGGTTGGCCGGATTTACGAACTGACCGAGGATTATTGCTCCGTCAATTTCTTTCTCAAGTTCTTCTGCCTTGGCAATTGCTCCCTTCATTCCCTTGGCGCCCTCTGTAAGAACGATCTCTGCGCCGTATGCCTTAAGAAGATTTCTTCTCTCAACACTCATGGTATCAGGAAGTGTAAGTATTGCTCTGTAGCCCTTTGCAGCTGCAACTGCTGCAAGACCGATTCCTGTGTTACCTGATGTAGGCTCGATGATTGTTGCGCCGGGTTTAAGCTTTCCGCTCTTTTCAGCATCCTCTATCATACTAAGTGCTACTCTGTCCTTTACGGATCCTGCAGGATTGAGATATTCAAGTTTTGCAAGAAGTGTTGCATCTGTAACTCCTGCCTTTTTGCTGTAGCCGTTAAGCTGTAAGATTGGTGTTCCCCCAATAAGATCAAGTGCGCTCTGGTTAATGTATGCCATGATATTTCTCCTCCGTTTTTAATATATTTTTTTCTTTCGTTTTTATGTGTCGTTTGTTGATATAAGGATAATAACACGGCACTCATCTTTGTAAAATGAAGTAATAATTATCGGCAGAAATAAACTTTACTTATTGCTTCGATAACTATCAGTTATACTCCTTAATCTCTGTTTTTATAAAGGAATCCAAAAGCTCTACGTATTTCTCTTTGGTTAGCTTAGGCTCATATTCATCAACTATCTTCTTCGCGGTTTTGGCATTGTCTCTAAGGAACCTATATGCCCCCAGAGCAAACACTTTTGCTGTCTCGATATACGCCAGTTCTTCGTCCACTACTTCAAAGTCAGCGCCATGGAATTTTCCTTCTATACCACCTGTATTAAATGTATAAACCGGTTGGATATGCTGGAGATCTCCAACGTCCGTGGAGCCACCGCTGAACTCTCCTTTATCATCTGCCACTTCCACGTTATACTTATCGCCGGCTGCTATTTTTGCTGCCTCAACAAGATCTTCCTCCGGAACCACCGGCAGCGTTGGCAGGTATCCCGGCATCGTCTCAATCTCAACAGTTGCTCCAAGCGCCGCTCCGCCTGCAAAAAACGCTCTGTCAGTTTTGTTTGATGCATCAATTATGGCTTCGTTGTTTCCTGCTCTTACGAGAGTCTCTATAACAACCTCATCGGGGATTACATTTACGAGATCTCCACCCTTTGTCATAATCGGATGTATCCTTACATGATCTGTATCCTTGAAGGTCTCTCTGTGATAACCAAGTGCTGCAAGTCCTAGTGAAGCAGCATTAAGAGCATTCACTCCAAGCTCTGGAGCAGCGGCAGCATGAGAAGCTTTTCCATGAACCTTTATTACCTTACTTACAAAGCCATTATTGGTTCTGCTGCTAAAGCTGATCTTATCTCCGTTTGAGCTGTGATGAGCTATCGAAAGATCGACATCATCAAATGCACCAATCCTAATAAGTTCACATTTTCCTCCGCCATATTTGATTTTTCCTTCATCCTTCAATTTGTTCTTGAATTCTACCTCCCCATATTCCTCCGCAGGTACCGCAAAGAATACAACCTGTCCGTCGAGCGACTGTGCTATCTCTTTGTTGGAAAGAGCAATTGCAGCTCCCAGGATTCCTGTAAGCTGAGCATGATGTCCGCAGCAATGTGCTCCCTGACTCTCCTTGTTAAAATGAGGATGATTTGTAATTCTAAGAGCATCAAGTTCTCCGATAAGAGCAAGGCTTACATTGTCCTTTTTGTCCTGATTAAGATATGCCTTCACACCTGTTACTGCATGCCCCTCAGTAACCTCCAGTCCAAGTTTTTTTGTAAAATCCGCAAACTTTTCTGCTGTCCTGAACTCCTTGTATCCAAGCTCCGCATGATCATAAATATCTCTTGCAAATTCTATAATTTCATCTCTGTGCGAATCTATTATGTCTATAATTTTTTTCTCTATAGCATCCATATTATCCGGTCTCCATTCTGTCTGAAATTTTCGCCATCTTAGTTGTAGGAAGGGATTGACCAAAGCTCATTGTACTTAGGTCCGTTGTTCTCACCAATCCATGTAAGGAACTCTTCTGACTGATATGCATCCACAATATCTTTTGCCCACTGTGCATCTGCATTATCAGCATTTACTACAACCTGGAGCCAGAAATCCTCTGAAAGATTCTCATTGAAAAGTGCTGTGGAAGGATCAATTCCTGCGTTGTAAACAATACTTCCTGTAATAACACCGAAGTCAAAATCCGAAAGGCTTGTTGCGATGTAGGTTGTCTGAAGTTCATAGAACTCAAGATTGTACTTGTTCTCCTCAACATCCTCTGCGGAAGCTGTTGCAAAATCAGTTCCTTCTTTAAGTGTTATCCAACCGAGATCCTGAAGCATTACGAATGCTCTTGCCTGGTTTCCCGCATCCTGCGGAATTGCGATTACCTGACCCTCGCCGATCTCATCGACCGATGCATGTTTTTCTGAGAAAACAGATGCCGGTACGGTTGGAATCTTTGACAATGCTACGAGATTTCCTCCTGACTGTTCATTGTATGCTTTTAAAAATGCCGAGTGCTGTTCTACTGATACGTCTACGTCACCTGCGGTGATTGCTGCGTCTGCCTGATTAAGATCAAGTTCTGATACTTTGAAGGTATACCCCTTCTTCTCCAGAATAGGAATTATCGCCTCTTCAAAAAGCTCTGTATAAGGGCCTACACCCTTTGCATAGGTAATTTCTTTTTTATCCGACTGCGCTGCGCTTGCTTTCGCATTTGTTCCGCATCCTGTAAGTGAACCTGCAAGTAATCCTGCTAAAACTGCTGTTGCTGTAATCTTCTTTACCACTGTTAATTTTTTCATGTTTTTCTCCTCCGTTTTTCATTTATATTGCAAGCACACTTTTTTATGCTTAGCTTCAACTGTTAATTTGTTCTTGCCTTGACTGAAAGATTGCTTCCAAGGCTCTGTATAAACTGAGTTACGATTATCAAAAATACTACGAGGGTGTACATCAGCTCAAAATTGAATCTGTTGTATCCATAATTAAGTACGAGACTTCCTATTCCGCCTCCTCCGATATATCCTGCCATAGCACTGGATCCTATCAGTCCGACGATTCCTGTTGTAATACTGAGAATGAGGGAACCTTTTGCCTCAGGAAGTATGAAGTAAAAAATTAACTGAAACGGTGTAGCTCCCATCGATTTTGCCGCTTCGTAAATTCCTTTTCCCGTATCAAGAAGTGAATTTTCTATCAGCCTTGCCAGGAACGGAACAATATAAATCGTAAGCGGTACTATTGCTGCAGTTGGTCCGATTCTTGTTCCGATTATCGCTTTTGTGAGCGGCATCACTGCAATCAGGAGTACCACGAAAGGTGTGCTTCGAATTACATTGATGATCACGTTTATGACTGTGTATATCACCTTATTTTCATACAACCCGCCCTTCTTTGTAAATACAAGTGCTATTCCGATGATGAAGGCTAAAACGGCTCCGATTATGAGTGATATGCTTACCATATAGAGAGTTTCTTCAATTGAAGTGAATATTTTCTCCATCGGTATTCCGAGAAAGTTTTCTATTTGTGCCATTTATACCACCTCCTTCAGTTCTTCTTTGTATTCTTCAAGTTCTTTGTAACCTACACCATGTAGGGTGAAATATTGCTCGGCTTTTTTGATTTCGATGTCCGAACCGATAATCTGAACTATATGTATTCCTAATATCTGTTCCTGTATCTCGCTAATATTTGCAAATAGAATATTGGTTTCGATATCAAACTTTTTATTTACCTGTGCGAGTACTGACTCTGTACTGTCTGAGCTTTGGAACTTAAGTCTCAGGAGCTTATAATTTCTTGTATCCTCATAAATACTTTGAAGAAGCTTTTCCGGAACCTCATCCTGGATCACTGTCTTTACAAAGTTCTTTGTAATATCTGCCTTGGGTTCACTGAAAATATCTATTACATTCCCCTGTTCAACAATTCTTCCCGCTTCCATAACCGCCACATGATTGCATATGCTGGAAATAACATTCATTTCATGAGTAACAATTACGATTGTGACACCCAGTTCTCTGTTTATCTTCTTTAGAAGAGCCAGGATCGAATCTGTTGTTTTGGGATCAAGTGCACTTGTGGCTTCATCGCTTAGAAGAATGCTTGGCCTTGTTGCAAGTGCTCTTGCAATTCCTATTCTCTGCTTTTGTCCTCCGGAAAGTTTTCCGGGATATTCATCCCTCTTATCTTCCAGTTCTACGAACTTAAGCATCTGATCAACTCTCTCTTCGATTTCCTTTTTCGGTGTGTGATTGAGTTTTAATGGAAGTGCGATGTTTTCCCAAACTGTTTTGGTCTCAAGAATATTGAACTGTTGAAAAATCATCCCTATAGTTTTTCTTTTTGCTCTTAGTTCCTTAGGACTTAAACTATAGATGTCATCGCCGTCTACTGTTATTTTTCCGGATGTCGGTTTTTCAAGAGCATTTATTGTTCTTAGAAGTGTACTTTTTCCAGCTCCCGAAAATCCGATGAGTCCGAATATATCGCCGGTCTCTATTTCAAGATTTATATCCTGAAGAGCATTTACTTTATTTTTCTTTTGAGTAAATACTTTTCCAACGTTTTCAAATTTGATCATAATCTCCTCCTTCCCGATACTGCTTATCTTCTGTTGTTTTTCTGTTCGTTTGTTGTTAAGGAGATTATGCAGCCAGACCATCGAAACGTAAAGCATACTAATCTTATAGGTGAATATAAGTTTTTCTTTTACCCATGCGCACAAAACAAAAAAGAGACTTCTCCGCCCAGTATTCTTCGGGCTTTTGCCCTAAGAATAACTGATGAAGAAATCTCTTTATCACTTATCTGACTATATATTTTACTGTGAATTTTTGCTGAAATGTCTAATTCGTAGCTGAACTCCGGTCTTCTCAGACAGTTCCTTACATTTCTCTATATCTTCCTCAGGAAGAACATCGACAATAGACCATTTGACATCCTTTATTTCGTCCCTGCATTTTGTTGCAAAATCTATCATCTTTTCAAAGCCGTCATCAAACTGCGGTCTTGTAACTTCCTGATACTTTGCACTGTCCGGTGCATTAAGACTTATAGATACGCTGTCGATAACCTCGGAAAGCTCAGGAATTATATTCCTTCCGTTTTCTTCGTTTCCAAGTCCGTTTGTATTAAGACGTGTTTTCAGTCCCTTCTCTTCCCTGGCTGTCTTGGCCGCTGCAAGAAGGATATCCAGTGCGCAGGTTGGTTCTCCGTACCCGCAAAATACCAGTTCATCAAAACCTGTAAAATCAAAATTCCTTATTGCGTCGAGAACCTCCTCCTTTGTGGGATTCTGCTGATGCCATAAGGTATCTGAGCTTCCTATCCCATCCTTCTGGAAACGTATGCAAAAGGTGCATCTGCAATTACATTTATTTGTAATGTTTGCATACACGCTGTTCTTGTAAGTATATAAAATGTCCGCCACTTTTTTCACTCCTCTTGTCGTATTTAAAATTCAAAAATAGTCTTCTTTACTCCAACCCCGTCAAACGCCGCAGCTGCTATATAGAAAAACAGTGCACTACCGCATGACTGAACAAAGCTTCCCGCAAAGGCAGGTATAAGAGCCACCTTTGCACCGAATAGAAGCATCTCTGCTATATAATAGCCGGTTGCGGAAATAAAGAACGAAATAATCGGAGCTGCAATATTGCGCTTATTTAACAAGGATGTACTGCGACTTGTAAAAGGAATGACGATAAGCATCTTTATAATCACTGTCGCAATAGTCCACATGGGAGCGGTAAGAAGATCCGCCAGTCCTCCTCCAAGTGCACCTACGGCCATTGCATAGGGCGCCGGTAACATAGCTGCCGCAAGATAAATAACCGTATCGCCAAAATGAACATAACCGCCGTTTACACCAACCGGTATATGAAAAATGTATGCCGTAAAAATTGTGGTAAGCGCGGCCATAACACCGGTAAAGGCCATGAGCCTTGTCTTTGAGTTTACGTTTTCTCTTTTCATAATGTGACTCCTCCTAAACAACCTGTCAATATTTTTTCAAAATCAGCCCCATAATTTCCGTCCTCTTCGGTGGTAGCCAATATTGCTTTTCCAATAAATTCTGTAGTATCCGAAACTGCACTCGCTATGTCTTTTCCTTTAAGAACATTTCCCAGAAGCGATGCTGCAAAAAGATCTCCCGTACCGGAATAACTTCGTCCATTATATTTGCACTCTATAACCTCAGTTCCACCTTCATGAACAACTAAGTTACAAAGCTTATCATTGTCCGTAAAAATCCCGGTAACCACTACGCTCTGCCTGTCACCGGTTCTAACTTTATTTGCAATATTCTCTATCTTCTTAAGGTGATTGCCCTTAGCTGTGTCCCTGACAACCTGATCCGCCTTGACGCCTGCAAGAATGCAGAGCTCCGTAAGATTAGGAGTGATGATGTCTGCTATCTCAGTCATCTTTTTAATCCTGGAAAGCAATCCGTCCGAATAGTTTGAATAGCACTCTCCTCCGTCTCCCATTACAGGATCTACAAGAAGTACCGTGTCCTTTTTATTGAAAGTATCCACAAATTCCAGAACATAATCCGCTTCTCTTTCGTAGGGGATGTAACCTGTCAGTATGCCGTCAAACTCTGCCTCAAGCTTTTTCCACTCGGTTGTACAATGTCTGACCATATCCTTTGTATCATGCATGTAAAATGATGGGAACCCGGTCTGAGCAGTAAAAAGCGCTGTAGGTACAGGATTAACTTCTATACCCATTGCAGACAATACTGATATATCTGCAATTAGTGAGCATTTACCAAAGCCGGACAGATCATTAATAGCCGCAACCTTCATATTTTCTACATGTCTCCGTTTTTTGAATTATTTATGTGCCAATATACACCATTTCTGATTATATAAATATAGTCAATTTAAATACTTTTTATATGACCAGATTATCAAAAAATGAATCCGAAAGTGATTCTGTGCGAAATGCACATTGTTAATTGTTGATTTACCCTTTAAAATAATAGGTAATACGATTATTGGAGGTTTTTATTGTGTTTTCAACAAAGGGAAGATATGCTCTTAGAATTATGATAGATCTTGCACAGCAGAAATCGGATGATCCTATTCCGCTTAAAGATATTGCTGAAAGAATCGGAGTATCAAAAAAGTATTTGGAAATCATTGCGAAGGAACTGGTCAGTTCAAAGCTGCTCTCCGGAGCCAGCGGCAAGCATGGCGGGTACAGACTGACCAAATTACCTGAAGAATATACTGTCGGAGAAATACTTGAAACCATGGAAGGGCCTATATCACCTGTAGCCTGTCTCCTTCCCGATGCAGATAATTGCCCGCGTAAAAGTGACTGCAAAACTCTTCCCATGTGGGAAGAATATGCCAAAATCAGTCATGACTTTTTCTATAGCAAAAAGCTGACTGACCTAATAAGATAATCTTCACATTATTTGTGGGGAGTTATCTCTCCTGCCACATTTATCGAATAGTAGTCCCGTATCTCTGACAGGTCCTCTGTCATTCCAAGGATCCACATGAGCTTTGTAAGTGCTGCTTCACCGGTCATGTCACATGCCTCAAGGGCTCCTATTTCGAGGGCTCTCTTGCCGGTTTCATAGACATCCATCTTAGTCCCCTCATATCTGCACTGTGTCCCGACAACCACGGTCATTCCGCCCTTTATTAGCTTATCAAGCGTTCCGATAAAATCATGTTTCAAAAACGGCATACCACCGATTCCGTATGCCTCTATATAAAGCCCTTTATAGCCCTGATCTGCTAATGCTTCAACAAATCCGGTATGTATCCCCGGGAACATTTTTATCATGCAGACTTTATTGGAATAAGAGTTTGCAAGCTTAAATATTCCTGTTCTTTCGGGAACAGCTGTCGTATCGATTTTCATACCAAGAGAACTTATAGTCGCAATATTGGGATAGTTAATACTCTCAAAGGCATCAAAGCTAAGTGAGCGCACCTTGGACGCCCTGCAGCCGAGCATGACCTTACGATTAAAAGCAACAAACACTCTCGGTATCTGACTTGCCGCCATATGTATGGCACATCTGCAGTTCTCCATTGCATCCGCAACGGGATTGGTAATTGATAACTGTGAGCCGGTTATAACAACCGGGATTCCGATATTTCTAAGCATAAATGAAAGCATTGATGATGTATAAGCCAGCGTATCGGTGCCATGTATAACCACTATCCCGTCATACTGATTTCTACATTCACTTATTCGCTCTGCAAGCAATCCCCAGTCCTCAGGAAAAATATTGGCACTGTCCAGCGAGCAAAAATCCTCTATCTCGATATCCGTATCTCCGGACACCATACGGAGTTCTTTTTGCATATCATAAATGGACAGTCCCGGAATGAGACCATTACCTTTCATCACCGCCGAAAGCGTTCCGCCTGTGTTGATAATAAGTATTTTTCTGCTCACTCAGATCACCTCTTCTTTGAATAAAAATTCATAGAGACATATATATCGTACCATAATTATCTTATTGTGAGTTATACAAGAAAAAAGGAGACATATCCCTGTCTCCTTAAAAAATCAGCTCATCTTTTGCATATTATTTTGCTGCGGCAAAGCCCTTCTCAAGGTCCGCGATAATATCATCTATGTGCTCTGTACCGATTGAAAGTCTGATGGTGCTCTGTGTGATTCCCTGGTCGGCAAGTTCCTCATCTGTAAGCTGAGAATGTGTTGTGCTTGCAGGATGAATAACAAGGCTCTTTACATCTGCAACATTTGCAAGAAGTGAAAAGATCTCAAGATTATCAATGAATTTCCATGCAGCCTCTTTTCCGCCCTTGATTTCAAATGTGAAGATTGAAGCTCCGCCATTCGGGAAGTACTTCTCATAAAGTGCATGATCCGGATGGTCTGCAAGTGAAGGATGGTTAACCTTCTCAACCTGAGGGTGCCCCGCCAGGAACTCAACTACCTTCTTTGTATTCTCTGCATGTCTGTCAAGACGAAGGGAAAGTGTCTCTGTTCCCTGAAGAAGAAGGAATGCATTGAAAGGTGAAATTGTTGCTCCTGTATCTCTAAGAAGGATTGCTCTTATATAAGTAACGAATGCAGCAGGTCCTACAGCATCATAGAATGATACTCCGTGATAGCTGGGATTGGGTGCCGCGATCTGAGGATAGTTGCCGCTCTTCTTCCAATCAAATTTTCCTGACTCAACAATGATTCCACCAAGTGTTGTTCCGTGTCCGCCGATGAACTTTGTTGCTGAATGAACAACAATGTCAGCGCCGTGCTCGATGGGTCTGATGAGATAAGGTGTTCCGAAGGTGTTGTCGATTACCAGCGGAAGTCCGTGCTTATGAGCGATTTCTGCGATTGCATCGATGTCCGGGATATCACTATTGGGATTACCAAGTGTCTCTAAGTAGATCGCTCTTGTGTTATCCTGAATAGCTCCCTCAACCTCGCTAAGATTATGAGCATCTACGAAAGTAGTTGTTATACCGTACTGAGGAAGTGTGTGTGCCAGAAGATTGTAGCTTCCGCCGTAGATGGTCTTCTGTGCAACGATGTGTCCGCCGTTTGCTGCAAGTGCCTCGATTGTATAAGTTATAGCTGCTGCACCGGATGCAACTGCAAGTGCTGCGCTTCCGCCTTCAAGTGCTGCTATTCTCTTTTCGAAAACATCCTGAGTGGAATTTGTAAGTCTTCCGTAGATATTACCTGCATCAGCAAGACCGAATCTGTCAGCTGCGTGCTGTGAATTTCTGAAGACATAAGATGTGGTCTGATAAATCGGAACCGCTCTTGAATCTGTTGCCGGATCCGGCTGCTCCTGACCTACATGTAACTGAAGTGTTTCGAATTTGTAATTGCTCATACCGTTTCTCCTCCTGATTTTCATTTTTATTTTGGTTTGCTTTTTGTTTTCGCTTTTTTGTTTGCTTTTGTTGAAATTGATGATACAATCTATTTACCTACTGTGTCAATATGTTTTACGATAAGGTTTTGTTTTTGCCTGCTATAAGGAGGAGATTTATGTTTTCAACTAAAGGCCGCTATGCTCTTAGAGTCATGATAGATCTGGCACAGCAGAACAGTTCAGATTATATCCCTCTTAAAGACATAGCCGAAAGACAGGATATTTCCAAGAAGTATCTTGAAATAATTGCAAAAGAAATGGTAAAGGGTGGTCTAATTAAAGGCGCCAGCGGAAAGCATGGTGGATACAAATTACTTAGAGAGCCTGATGAATACTCTATAGGAGAAATCATTGAACTTATGGAAGGAACCTTTTCTCCTGTTGTCTGTTTAGAGGACAACGCCGAGGAATGTCCCAGAAAAGAAAAGTGTAAAACCCTTTCCATGTGGTCTGACTTTTATAAGATGGAAAAGAATTTCTTTTATGAAAAAAAGCTAAGCGACCTGCTATGACAGGCCGCTTAGTTTTTTTGGCTATTTATTTAACCTTAATGCTCTTTGTTTTACTCCATTTTGAGTATATCTTTTCACCGCCGGACTTCTTAAATGATCGGATTCTTACGTAGTATGTTTTCTTAGGCTCAAGCTTCTTAATTGTCTTCGAAGTAGTCTTGTTTTTATTGATAGTTACTTTCTTGGAATCCTCATTAAATTTCTTATTTGTACTGTACTGGATTTCGTAGCCTTTTATGCCTTTTTCATCGTTCTTTTTCCAGGTAATCGTGATGGATTTCTTTCCGGCTTTCAGCTTTGAAAGGGATGTCTTTTTCAGCTTTTTATCAACGGTATCTGTTTTTTCCAGTACTACCGGTGGTGTTGTATTTTCACTCTGTACCTGGTCAACTGCCGGAGAAGGCGTAGTCTGCTGATTCTGATCAGGTGTACTTGCGCTCTGTTCCTGACCATTATTGCCAGCTTCATTTTGGTCGGCATCCTTTTCGGCTGTTACAGGAGCGCTTGTAATCTTTACTTCAATCGATGGGAATTCCTTCAAGTTTTTGTTTGTTGCATACCTGCTCCCGTCTGTAAAAGTACTGTATCTGTTCTCATCTATGAGATATTCCAGATAGACCATTCCTTCGGAAACTGCCTTTAAGGTTACCGCTCCGGTTCTTTCGTTCTTTGTAAGGGTTGCCACAGAGCCGTCAGTCAACTCTTTATGGTTTTTATCTGTAAGTATCCACTTACCGAATGATTTATCAAAACCGTAGTAAGGTCCCTTCAACCGTTCTTCATTCTCTGCAAGTCCTTCAAGCTCGATCAGATCCACCCTGTAGGTATCACCGGTTTTCATTTCCAGTTCATTAAGTGCCTTATTCTCCAGCCGCACATATTTAAGCGGGTAAAGTGGAGCTATGCCCTTAAGCTCACCGCTTGTAGTCTTAAGCGTCGCGATGAATGTCGCCGGCGTTGAGGCCATAGGTACCTCAGTCGCTGCTCTTTCATATATTCTATTTGCTGTAAGGATAGATTCAGGCATATTATTCCAATGGATTCCATCCGGGTCAACATTGTTATTTTTATTTATAACAGCCCGGTTGTAAAGGTCTTTTCGCGCATCTCCACCGTTATCCTTGCCAAAATCCGCTCTCTCATACGACTGCGCATCAAGTAACTTCTTCGCATTTTTCTCATACCCGGCACGATACTGAAGTACTCGTACCCTGTAAGTAAGAGCAACCGGACAGTTATATGTCGTCTCCACCTGCTGGGTTCCATAAACCTGCTTAAGCATTCCACCTGTAAATGGCGGAAGCCCGGCAGAAATTGTATTGTCAGTGTGAAATGTTTTTGAAGTATCTTGACCTTCAGTCAATGATTTATGGAAAACCTGAGAGGCGCCTACACTCACTTCTACGGATCCCTTAAACGCACCTGTAAATCCATATTCAGCGCCTACAGTTAAAGTTTCACTAATCGAATACTCCTTGCTTCCTGTCACCTCGGTCCTTATAGTTACAACTGAGTCTTTGCCTATTGTCTGTGAGGCGTCAAGAGTCCTGTCTGCCGCTCTGTTTATCAGCTGTGAGTTTAATTCCCCACCTTCACTTGTTACATCACTAACCGTAGTCTCAACAAAATTACCCTTGGCAGGGTCAGCATCCGGAAGGATAGGCGTTACCTTGAAGTCGCTGAAAAGAACCGCGACAACCATATATGCTTTACCATCATTTTCCCATGACATACCTCCTTGGTAGAATACAGGGCCGCTGTTTAAGCTTTCACCATCCTTAAACAAGCCGCACATGTCGATGACCGATCCGGAATAGTTCAGACCACTAAGGAGGTCCTTCTCCATTTGCTGAAGAGATCCTGCCTCCTGAAAAGGTATCGTACTACAGTGGTCAGTATTAGAGGATCCATCATCATCCAAAATATGACCGGTTCCACTCATAGCGCTTATAGCAGAATTAAGACGACCAGAATCCCCGTCCTTCAGATTGTTTTTCTGCCTTAATATTGCCCCGGCAATCTTGTTCCATTTCTGTTTGGGACTAGGCCATTGATTCCTGTGCGTAGTAAGCATATCCCGGTAAAAATCCACCTGGCTCTTTGAGAACTGATTGGTATCAACCTTATAGTAAGTCACGGGATCAACAAATATTTCTTTACTTATAGGCGAAGGCGCTGCATAAACACTTACCGGCTGCATCACCACCAGTGCAGTGCTCATCACTACAGTCAATAGCCCGGTCAAAAACCTCTTTTTCATTTTTTTATCCCACCTCTCATAAGTACACAGGCATACATATGCCCGGCGCTCCAATATCTTTTTCCACAAATTATCATAAGCAATTAATTTCAAAAAATAAGTGCCTTTTTGTTACCTCTTTTCATATTTATAATTTTTTTATTATTACGCAAAAAAGAAAGCCCATATGGACTTTCCTTCCAAAAAGCATATGAAATATCAGGCCTAGTACTCCCCCGATTTCAAAAAATGCCGTATGTCTGTCCTCTTTTCCATCCCGGTTTTATCAAGGATCGAGGATACGACTCGCCTTACATAGCCATAGGAGTAGCTGGTCTTATCTGCAATCTCCTGGTTTGAGAGACCTTCTGCTATGTACTCTGCCACCTTCAGCTCCAGGTCAGAGAGCATATTCCTAAGTTTCCCAAGATTTTCAGCCTCGATGGCTTTCTGCCTTGAAGGAGCTGTGATCCTGTTCCTTACTCTTGCAAGAAATACGCTCTTTACAAAGGGTTTGGTGATATAGTCTGCAGCGCCGTACTCAAAACCCTTTATTTCAAAATCAGGCTCGTCCTTGGCAGTAAGGAAGATGACCGGAATGTCTTTTGCCATATCAAGGTCCTTTATCTCCTTAAGTGTCTCATATCCGTCCATCCCGGGCATATCCACATCAAGGAGGATCAGGGAAAAGCCGATGCCTTTTCTGACAAATTCAATGGCCTGTCTTCCGGACTTTGAAAGGCTTACGCTGTAGCCGGCATTTATAAGTATATCTTCCAGAGTATTCAGCATATTTATATCATCATCTACGCAGAGAATCTTGTAGTTCTCCATCATTTCCATTTTCCCCTCATATGTGCAGGTGATCATCCTGCTTATATCTTTGTAATCAATCATAGCAGTTATCACGTAATATATAAGTGCCTTTTTGTTACTTCTTTAGTTTCATGGCAAGTTCCATTGCACTGTCAAAGTCGATATTCATGATACAGTTCCTGATCTTATCAACTGTATCATCCCCGCAAAGGATTGCAGCAAGGTTATCTGCGTATTTGAGAGCAGGGGCCTGATTGCCGTTACTAATGGCATTTATAAGCTCATCTATGATGGCATCTCTATCAAGGGGTTCCTCCTCCGGTTCCGCAGCTGCAGCATCATGCCTTATTCTGTCAAATTCGGACAGGACAGCTAAGAGCCCGTCTTTTGCCCTCTCCCACTCCATGAAGAACAAAGGAGATGCTGCGTCAACGTATGTGCCATCGCTTTCTTTTGCTCTCTTCTCTAATCTCCTGGCGTTATAATAAAGATCCTCTGCGCCTACATTTCCGGAATTACCCTTAATGGAATGGATTATGAGCGCTGCCTTTTTGTAATCTTTTTTATCAAGAAGGCTCTTAAGCTCATTCATGTTCTTATCAGCACTCTTAACAAAAAACTCTGCAATCCTGACAAACTGCAGGATATCGCCGCTAAGGTGCTTCATTGCCATATCCAGTGAGATGTCATACCCTGAAAGTATCTTTTTAATCTTTAAAAGAGTTTCCTGTGGAATCTCTATGGGCTTTTCTTTTTCTACCTTTGTAACAAGACCTCCCGGCAGATTCCTGATAAGAGTATTCTCAAGAAGGCCTACATCCACGGGCTTTAGCAGGTAGTCATCAAATCCCTTTTCCATAAAGATCCTCTTGCTCTCGGGAGTTGCATCCGCTGTAAGGACGATGATGGGTGTATCCTTCATCCTGCCACCGTCCATGATTCGAAGCTCCTCCATGGCTTCTATCCCGTCAATATCAGGCATCATGTAGTCCATAAAGATGAGGTCATAGTCCCGCTCCCTGCAGAGGTCATAGCACTCCTGAGCTGACTGAGCAGTATCCACCCTGATGAGAGTTCTTTTAAGAAGAGACTTAAGGACCGTCAGGTTCATGTTATTGTCATCCACTGCCAGGATCGTTGCGTCAGGAGCAATGAAGCTCTCATTTAAGGAGCTGTCAATTTCTATGTCTGCGCCCCTTTTAAGGCCTATATCAAACCAGAAAAGGCTTCCCTCTCCGTACCTGCTCTTAACCTTTATCTGCGTTCCAAGGAGCCTTGCAAGGTTACCGGAGATGGCAAGGCCAAGGCCTGTACCTTCGATGCCACGATTACGGACTATATCTAATCTTTCAAAGCTCTCAAAGATCTTATCCTGTTCTTCCTTTTTTATGCCCATTCCTGTATCAGATACTTCAAAGCGAAGTGTAAAGATTCCATCCTTTTCTTCTTTTTTATGGATGCTGAATACTATGATACCCTCTTTCGTGTACTTGATGGCATTGGAAAGAAGGTTCATGAGGATCTGGTTAAGTTTTTTTACATCTCCAACAAAGTATCTTGGAAGATATTTATCCGTATCAACCACAAAGTCAAGGCGCTTATTGTCAGCTTCTTTTTTATAGTAAATAGAGAGTGTGTCTATGAGCCCCTTGAGGTCGAAGTTCTCTTCAAACACTTCCTCCCTGCCCATGTCTATCCTTGAAAGGTCCAAAAACTGGTTGATCATAAAAAGGAGTTGTTTGCCTGCGGAGTCGACGTTCTGCGAGTACTCAAGTATCCGGGCGTTCTCGGCTTCCCTCTGGATCATCTCGTTCATGCCAAGGAGCATGTTGATAGGTGTCCTTATCTCGTGGCTGATATTGGCAAGCAGCACGCTCTTGGCATTGCTGGATTCCTGGGCAAGACGCTGCTGCTTCCTGTATTCGTTAAGATACATATGGAAGATGATTCCTATGCCCACACTGGATACGAAGATACCTGTGAGCTGGTCCACGTACCTGTCCATATCCGTATCAAACGGGGTAACGGTTTCCGGATGAAAATATGCGATGTGGCATAGCCCTGCATAGTAGATGACGTGAACAGCCACCATTGCATAGCGAAGAGACGGCCTTCTGTACATGAGGAGCGTAAATAGGATTCCAAAGGAGAAAAAATAGGGCATCGAGCCATAGAGTCCTCCCATCTCAAAAAAAAGTATCCCAAACAGTCCCATGAATATTCCAAAGGACGTTATGAGATAGCCGGCAAGATAATGCCCTGTCCTGTCCACAAAAAGGATAAGGGCTATGCTTCCTACTGCAGCGCCCATGTTTATAAAAAATCCCGACAGATCACTAAGCGTAAATAGAGACTGCACAGCTCCTATCAGGCTTATGATGGCTCCCGATGTTCCCAGGAGCTTAAAGAATATTACATCAAGTTCCGTTTCTTTTTTGTAGAAGTTGATAAGCTTTGTCAGAAATTCTTTCATGGCTGCTTTCTTCCCCGCTGTCATCGGTTTCGGTTTGTAAACTTCACTTTTTTGTTCGACATTACAAAAAGTCTTCTATGATAATTTATATAATTTTATCATAGAAGACCCTCTAAATAACCTTATATTAAATTTACAGAGATATTTTTTCAAACTCTCTATTTATTTATAAGTCTGTAAATTGTAAATGTTGAACTTCCTGTCGTCCCATTTCGCTTGTCCAAATATGTAATTCGGATAAACGTCCTTGCACGCTGCTCATATCTTTCTGTGCTATAAATTCTGCTTTGTCCGGGGGCATCATGTCTCTTTGCTTTCTCATACCATGGTTTCCCCTCATCTGTTGAGGACAGTGTAATCTTCATACCGTTTTTTACCTCAGTCCACACAGTTCCTTTATCCTGAATTGCCCAGCTATCATCTGTACTGTTATCCCTGTATCCTACGGTAGTATATCCGACTTCAATCTTTTGAATTTTAAAGCCTTTATTCATTTTGAACTTGAGCTTACCGGAGCTTTTTGTTGTATATGCTCTGTCCTTAGTCGAATACAGATTGGTTTCTTTTCCTTTATATTGTGTATTGGCACTGACATAGAATCTTTTTCCCGCAAAGGTTGCTTCCTTTATCGGGTCACCGTCTTCCATTGCAACTACTTTGATAGTCTTAGTGGTTATAACATTTCCGTCCTGATCCAATGCATCATAGTAAAACTTGTATGTACCTGCTTTTTTTGTATAAAACCTGATAGCGTATTCCCCATAAGCATGAAACTTATTGGTTTTCTCTGCCTTTGCTATAGTAGCCTCGGAGTATTCCTGCTTATTTCCAAAAATATCCTTGCAATATTTTTTCCCATCCGTTCCGGTAACGTAGCTGTTGGACTCTGAATAATTATCCTCCACCTTCTCGGTAACCTTATGCTTTAAGACTTTTTTATTTGTTCTAAAATTCCCGAATCTCGCAACGTCGTAGGTTGTATAGAGTGTTATTTCATTTTTTGTACCGTAATATTCTGTTGTTATCGTCTTTGTTTTTATCTGCTCACATACATAAGCATTAGCTGCATGATCTCCGGAATTCTTGTTAACACATGAATCATTGGTATCACTGTTTATAAAAACATTTGCTTTGTATTGATCGCTCCATGATACTGTCGTGTAAGCCTTTGCATTAAGCGAACCTGTAAGTGTAATAGTTATTGCAGCAAAAAGCAGCACTGCTTTTTTCATTATTCCTGTCATTTTCATCCTCGTATCTCACCTTCCATGAATCATTTGATGTTCCTGTTGATAGAAAGCTGTGTCCGCTCTGTTCTCTTGCTTTTTGTATCATAATAGGTAACGCGAATATATGTGGTTGATATCTGTCCATGATTTTCATCGGAGTAGATGTCATAACCTCCGGGAGCTTTTTCATTTGACTTCTTCTCATATTTATCGAAATATGAATACACATTCTCTGAATTAAGCTTTATCTTCCTGCCGTTTTTAATTGTCTTCCAAGTAACATCAGCAAAACTGTTTGTCCATTTATCGTCCGTACTTGCCTTGGAGCGTTCTACATGTTGATAGCCCATCTCAATCTTTTTGATTTTGTAGCCTTTGTTCATGATAATCTTTAGCTTGCCGGATTTCTTAGTGTTATAGCCTCCCTTGATGTTATACAGATCAGTCTTAAGTCCCTTCTGCTTTCCGACATTGCTTACATAGAAACGCTTACCTGCAAAGGTTGCTTCTTTGATGGGATCTGTATCCTCTTTGGCCACAACCTTTACTGTCTTTGTTGTAATGACGTTCCCATTGTGATCCAGGGCATCATATGAAAATACATATTTACCGGCTTTTTTGGTATAAAGCCTTATCTTATAGCTTCCTTTTGCCTCAAATTTATTTGTCTTTAATATCTCCTGTTCCGTGGAAGCATTGAATTCTTTCCTGTTTCCGTAAATATCCTTGTAAAGTTTTTTCCCATCAGGAGTGATTATCCAGCAGGAGCTGGTATCAGCATTATCAAGGCCGTAATTGTTTTCATGACTGTACATCACTTTTACTTTGAGCTTGTCACTGTTTGTCCTGAAATTTCCTAACCTTGCAACATCCAATGTGGTATAAAGATCTATCACGTTGTAATAGGACTTGGTCTCTATCACACAGGCTGCCTCTTCTTTTCCGATATATTTTTCTGCGTAGCCGTCTTTCCATTTTGATGTAACAGACTCATTGGTATCGCTATCTGTATATGTGTAAGTTCCATCAGAATTTTTGGTTTCCTCTACGTATGCCTTAACATCCCTCATGGGATAACTTATTAAAACTGCTGCAGATAATGTCAGCGCGAATGCAGACAGAAGAATAAATCTTCCGAGATCATTGAATACTCTTTTCATAACACTCCTCCAATTATATAGTCCCCCACAAAAATAGAATTATACAGTAATAGCCGAAAATTGCAACGAACATTTTAAATATTTGTAATATTTTTGTAATTTTTACAAAAAAAGTCATCCCTTCATTTTTGAAAGGACGACTTTTTATTTTACTTCACTTTCCAAACTCTACAAAAGTGTTTTACTTTGAAAGTATAGCTATATTGTATACGAAATATCCTTCAGAGATGTCATAGCCCTCACTATACAGCTGCTGAGCTACTGCAGTAACATCATCCTGCGTCATGTTTTCGCTGCAGCGAACATGCGCAACACCATCACTGTCTAACTGCTCTCTAAGCTTATCTGCAAGATCGGTAGTAGATTCAACATACTCACCGTTCATGTGATAGTATTCATAAGAATCGGTATTAGCTGAAGCATCGAACAAATACGATGTTTTATCTGATATCAAAAGCTGAGTTGCCATACTGTCCGTTATGTTGCAAAGACCGTTAGGTACCATCTCGTTATCATTGTTGGTTATATCAAGAATACACCAGTTTCCATCAATATTTACTCTGTTCCATTCATGTCCGCCGGCACCATACAGATCTCCGGTTTCAATAATTACATCCAGACCGGCAAGTCTTCCTGCAAGAGCCATAGCTTCAGAATAGCTTTCACATACACCGTAGTTATTGCACAAAATACCATAAGGTGTATGAGCATCAATAAATGATTGTGTGAGTGAATTCATATCTACTTCAGTAGACATAGAGCTTTCATCATAGGATGCATTGGTACAGAAATAATCGTTCAATGCAACTACCTTATCATAATCTGTTGATAAGCCTGCTGTTACGCAGTCAGCTACTTCCTTAGCCTTTTTAAACTCCTCTACCGACTTGCCCAGTCTGTCATTTGTATCGTCAACATACTCTACAATATATGTCTCATAATCATATGAATACTTAATACCATTGATTACACCACTTGTAGGATTCTGTCTGTACATAGATAACAGTTTGTTAGTCGTGCCTTCTACATCGGCTCCTTCGGGGAACTCGCTGTAAGGAACCGGAATATATTCACTTCTGGCCATCAGGCAGTACGCCATCCATTCTTCGAGAGGTGACTCAGCGAATATAACATCATCCAGAGAAACACCGCTCTGCTCCTGCAATAATGTCAAATTGGTGTTAACCATGTCTGCCACTTCTGTCATCAGTTCATTAGCTGAACCGGGATTAACCTGGGTGGTAGGTTCTTCGGGTATTGCAGGTTCTACTGATGTCTCCGGATTTTCTGATACCTCCGGATCTTCCATGGTAGGGACGTTAGAAACATCTACATTTGTCTCTACTCTGCCTGTAGGCATTGTAGCAGTAATTTTATCCTGTCTGTCAGCTACCTGCTGCGCATATTTTGTAAATTCACCATAGGGCATACCATGTACAGTAATCAAAAACGGAGATAAATCCGTATGATAAATCTTAGGAAACAGATAATATGTTGTTGAATCATCGTCCCCATGTTTGCAAACACATCCATGATAGTCGATAATCATCTGCATAGTCTTATCGTTTACTGTTGTCACATTAATGTAAACCGGCAGATCGCTTACCTGCCTTATTGTAACCTCAAGATTTCCTTCTTTCGTATATGGTAATAAATCAGCGAGTTCATCAGAATCAACTATATTACTGATACCTGATGTCTTTCCATCTCTTACGGCTACTACAGCAAACTTGCAGTGCTTGTCATCATGCAGATCACTATTCATGTAAAGTTTTTCAGAAGTGGTAGTATCATAACCACTTTCTTCTAAATCCTTATTTACTAACTCACTCCACCTATCGGAATCAAGCTGTCCCCAAAAACTATCTGCAGACGCTTTTGTATCTGTTGTCTTATAAACCAGATAATAGCCTAAATCAGTCAGCTTAAAAACCAGATATGAGGAAGCTCCTCTTACAGGAGTCCATTCAAGATAATAATTGTTATTGTCATCTATTTTCTGCTTTACCGTTGTTGATTCAATGTCATGGCGAATACTAAAAGGTGTGATAATCGGTTTAGCAAGTTCCTCACCTGTTTGAAGATCGTATTTCTGTACTAAATACAGCTTATTAAGGCTTCCCCATGTACCATCACACTCTGTTTCCCATGCAGCAAAAGTATCTGTTTCTGCGGTAATAGTGCTCTCGGGTATGTCATAGAAATTATCTACAACAGATGGTTCTACTAATATTTTACCGTTTTCAAGTGAGCATACGCTGCAGTCGTGGGTATACTTGTCAGGATTTTCGAAATCAAGTGTTGTATATACACTGAAAGCCATGTTATAATCCCACTTCATTGCTTCTTCATTACAGTCAAACTCAAATACATAATCTTTGGGAAGATTATACATAGGCTCGCCGAATTCATGTGCGCTGTCTACCGTAGCAGATGCATACTTATTTTTGATGTTAGAAAGTACGTCTATGGTACCGCTCTTTTTATTGTTTGAAAGTACGTCTTTGGTGCCTTTCTGATCATCATTTGAAGACACATCCTTGTCACCATTCTGATCATCGGTAGGTAGTATGTCGGACTCTCCGATAGTTCTCTCAGAAGATTTAAATCCCCCGACTTTTTTTGTTAATTCATTAATCCCACTTGATCCCCCACATCCGGTTACCAGACATATGCCCAGTAAAACCGATAAAACTGATAATGCTTGTTTTTTCATAGTCCCTCCTAAATAAAATCGACTTTACCTATTATACAGTTCAGCATTAAAAAATGTTGCACAATTTTTTAAAATACTTCATTAAGCAATTGTGCTAAAAAAAAGGTTGCCACATATGTGACAACCCTCATAGTCATTCATCATCATTCATATCGTAAATATCAATTCCGGCAGCACGTCTCTTGTGCTCCTCTTCCACTGCTGCGTAATGCTTAACCGTGGTGTTTACATCCTTATGTCCCAAAACATCGGCAACCATGTAGATGTCACTGGTCTTATTGTATAACGCGGTTCCGTAAGTACGCCTTAGTTTATGCGGTGTGAGCTTCTTCTCAAGTCCGGTATTCTGACCATACTTTCCTACCATGTGCTGAATACTTCTGACTGATAGCCTGTTGTGCTTAAGCGATATGAAAAGAGCTTCCTCTTCCTCATCCTCAGCCATCAGGGATTCTCTCTCGTTATTTATATAGTCGCGAAGAGTGTTACGAACTATCTCACTGATGTAGAGCTCGTCCTCGAAGCCGCCCTTTCTCACAATCTTGATCGTATTGGTTTTGAAATCGACATCCTTAAGATCAAGTCCCGCGCACTCCGATACACGAATTCCGGTATTGAGCAAAAGTGTAATAATCGCAAGATCTCTTTTCGACGTAAGTTCGCTCATAACCTGTGAATGATGCGAACCTGACTTCACATTGGTAACCGTGTCCATCAGCATCTTCACCTGGTCGCTGTCGAGACGGTTGATTGATCTTCTTTGCTTTTCCCTGGACCTTGTCACCGCTTTTAAAGTTGGATCATTTTCCAGGTAATCAAACTTAATCAGATACTTGAAGAAATTTCTTACAGAGGCCATTTTTCTCGCGATGGCTCTCTCCCTCGCCTGCTTGACACCTGACTTTGTGACCTTATGTCCCTGCGCGACATAGGTCTGGAATTCATTTATATCCGGTGCCTTCATGTGCTCAAGCACCATAAGGGGGATATCCTTTATCTCAAGATTCCTGCATAGAGGATTGTTCTCCTTTATGTATCCGAAGAAAAAGTAGATGTCATGGGCATAGCTGTACGCAGTATTTATCTGATATTTCAAAAGACATTCATCAACAAATCCATGCGCATACTGCGGAAGCAGCGCCTTGACACTGTTGATGTTATCCCTGCGTCTACTCTGTAACTCATTGTAATATGCTGAATTCTCACCCATGACAACTTCCCCAACAAGATTTTAATTCGTATATCCCATCAGGTACTCGTCAACTTCCTTGGCACAGGCTCTTCCTTCTGCGATAGCCCATACAACAAGAGACTGTCCTCTGTGCATATCCCCTGCAGCAAAAAGCTTTGTTCCCTGAATGTGATAGCCGTCCTCAGCAGTTAATACTGTGCCTCTCTGGCTGCGCTTAAGTGAAAACTCATCAGCGGTATAATCTTCACAGCCTATGAAGCCTGCGGCTATTAAAAGTATATCACATTTCAAGTTTTTTTCCGAACCGGGAACCTCAGTGAGCTTGCCGTCCTTAAAGGTAACCTTAACCGTTTCGATCTGCTTTAAGTTACCCTTTTTATCTGTTGTTATTCCCTTCACCGTTGTCTCAAAAACTCTCGGATCACTTCCGAAAACATGGATGGCTTCCTCGTGACCATAATCTGTCTTTAAGGTCTTTGGCCACTCCGGCCAGGGATTATTTGCAGCTCGTTCAACCGGAGGCTTTGGCATCATCTCAAGAGCTGTAACGCTCTTTGCGCCGTGTCTTATAACTGTGCCGATACAGTCATTACCTGTATCTCCGCCGCCTACAATAACTACATTTTTATCCTTTGCATCGATATATCCACCCTGTGCCTGAAGTGAAGCAACTGTCTTGCCGCCACCTTTTACAAGCGCTTTGGTTGTTGATGTAAGGAAATCAACTGCATTATAAACACCTTTTACCTTCTCGGGATCGGCTACCGCAAGGGGTCTTGCCTTTTTAGCACCGCAGCAAAAAACAACTGCGTCAAATCCCGGAAGAAGCTCAGCGGATTTAACATCTTTTCCTACGTCGGTTCCTGTATGGAACACAACACCCTCTTTTTCCATGAGCTTTCTTCTTCGCTTAATTACGCTCTTATCAAGCTTCATGTTGGGGATACCGTACATCAAAAGTCCGCCGATTTCATCCTCTCTCTCGAAGACTTCAACCTTGTGCCCTCTGTGATTAAGCTCGTCTGCTACGGCCAGTCCGGAGGGACCGCTTCCGATTACAGCCACTTTTTTACCGCTTCTTATGCTCGGGATAAACGGTTTGATGTAACCCTTAGCATAAGCTGTCTCAACCAGGAACAACTCATTGTCATGAACCGTTACAGCATCGCCGTTTTGTCCGCACATGCAGGCCTTTTCGCAAAGTGCCGGACATACACGGCCCGTGAATTCCGGAAAATTGCTGGTCTTATGAAGTCTTGCAAATGCATGCTCATCATGAGCTTTATATACTTCATCGTTCCACTCCGGAATGAGATTGTTCAGAGGGCAGCCCACTACCATGCCGCTTAAGTTCATTGCTGACTGGCAAAATGGAACTCCGCAGTTCATGCATCTTGCAGCCTGCTGTCTTCTTTTTTCAGAATCGAGAGGAGTGTGGAACTCCTCAAAATTCTTTATTCTTTCTTCGGGCGGAACGTCCCTGTTATTTGTTCTGTTATATTCAAGAAATCCTGTATCTTTTCCCATCTTAGGTCAACTCCTTAAAAGCTTCCAGCACTGCATGCTCATGATCGATGCCCTGCTCCTCGTATTTACCGATTGCAGTAAGCATCTTCTGATAATCATTCGGAACAATCTTCTTGAAATCTGCGATGTAGTCATCGAAATTATCAAGAATCTCACGTCCGTACTCCGAATCGGTCTCCTTTACGTAATCCTCAAGGATTGAGTGAAGTTCTGCGATGTCGTACTTTTCAGTTACTTCGTAAAGTGAAGACATATCCTTATTCATTCGAAGGTATAATGTGTGTTCCTTATCAAGTACATAAGCGATTCCGCCGCTCATACCGGCTGCGAAGTTTTTACCTGTCATTCCGAGAATGACCGCTCTTCCGCCTGTCATGTACTCAAGACCATGATCACCACAGCCCTCGGAAACTGCTATGGCACCGGAATTTCTGACACAGAATCTCTCTCCCGCAACGCCGCATACATACGCTTTTCCTGCAGTCGCTCCGTATAAAGCGACATTACCTATGATAATGTTTTCATGTGCCTTGTAGGTAGCTTTTTCAGAAGGTCTTACAATTACCTTTCCTCCCGAAAGTCCCTTGCCGAAACCGTCATTGGCATCTCCGTAAAGTTTCAAGGTGACACCGTTTGGAAGGAATGCTCCGAAGGACTGTCCTCCGCCGCCATGTGCTTCCACATTGATGGAATCATCCGGAAGAGTGTTATTAAAGTCTGCAGTAACTCTGCTTCCAAGGAGTGTTCCAAAACTTCTGTCAGTACTAGAAATATCCACCTTGATGTTAAGCTCTGCATTTTTACTCTTCTTATCACTGTCAGTCTGAGCACTCTGCAGATTCTTTTTAAGAGCTGCTTTTCCTTTTTCGTATTCCGGAATAAGCACTTTGGAATCAAGAGTTTTCTCAAGTCCGAAGTCATATATATCAGCAGGTTCAAAATGATTTTTGTCTCTTCCGACATAGGAAGCATCCAGTATTCTCTTAAGATCTGCAGCATCCTTACATCTTGCCTTAGGCACACTTCTCATCTTAAGGCAGTCAGTTCTTCCTATCATATCCTCAAGCTTTTTAAATCCAAGCTCGCTCATGATCTCACGAAGCTGTCTTGCAACAAAAAGCATGAAGTTCATTACATGCTCGGGCTTACCCCTAAATCTCTTTCTGAGTTCCTCGTTCTGAGTAGCAATTCCGACAGGGCATGTATCCTTGTTGCAGACTCTCATCATCATACAGCCCATACATACAAGGGGAGCTGTGGCAAAACCGAACTCCTCTGCTCCGAGAAGTGCAGCTATGGCAACGTCTCTTCCTGTCATAAGCTTTCCGTCTGTCTCAAGAACTACTCTGCTTCTGAGACCATTATCCAAAAGTGACTGATGAGCTTCGCTTACACCAAGCTCCCAGGGAAGACCTGCATGGTGTACTGATGAAGACGGAGCAGCACCTGTTCCTCCGTCATAGCCTGATACCAGGATTACCTGTGCGCCGGCCTTTGCAACACCTGATGCGATAGTTCCGACGCCTGCCTCGGATACAAGCTTTACTGAAATCCTTGCCTTGTCATTTGCATTTTTAAGGTCATAGATAAGCTGTGCAAGATCCTCGATGGAATAAATATCATGGTGCGGCGGAGGTGATATCAGCGCAACACCCGGAGTTGAGAATCTTGTTGAAGCAACCCAGGGATATACCTTTTTACCCGGAAGATGTCCGCCTTCACCGGGCTTTGCTCCCTGCGCCATCTTGATCTGGATTTCCTTTGCACTCTGAAGATATCTGCTGCTTACACCGAAACGACCTGAAGCAACCTGTTTAACAGCACTGTTTCTCTCTGTTCCGAATCTGGCAACATCCTCACCGCCTTCACCGGTATTGGACTTTCCGCCAAGTCTGTTCATTGCAATAGCAAGAGTCTCATGAGCCTCCTTGGAAAGTGAACCGTAGGACATCGCTCCTGTCTGGAAGCGCTTTACGATTTCTTCCTCGCTCTCAACCTCATCAAGCGGAACCGGTTTACCGGTGGGGACAAAGGATAGAAGTGCTCTTAATGTATGAGGTCTGTTTTCATCGTCGACCATCTTGGTGTATTCCTTGAATCTGTCGTAATCACCTTCTCTTACTGCTCTCTGGAGAGTAACGATAGTCTTCGGACTATACATATGATCTTCCTTGTCCTCTCCACTTCTGAGAGTGTGGAAGCCGATCGAGTCAAGTGTTGTATCTGTCGAAAGTCCAAGCGGATCGAAAGCTTTGTTGTGACGAAGCTCAACATCCTCTCCAATCTCCTTGACTCCGATACCACCGACGCGGCTGACTGTTCCTGTAAAGTACTTATCTACAAACTCACTTGAAAGTCCGATTGCTTCAAATATCTTAGCTGACTGATAGGACTGAAGTGTAGAAATACCCATCTTCGCAGCAATCTTTACAACGCCGCCAAGGAGTGCCTTGTTGTAGTCTTCGATTGCAGTGTGATAATCCTTATCGAGAATTCCTATATCAATAAGCTCTGCAATACATTCCTGAGCAAGATAAGGATTAATAGCTCTTGCACCAAAACCAAGAAGCGTAGCTATCTGGTGAACGTCTCTGGGTTCACCACTCTCTAAAATAAGTGATACTGCCGTACGTCTCTTTGTTCTTACGAGATGCTGCTCAACTGCAGACACTGCAAGAAGTGAAGGGATAGGCATGTGGTTTTCATCAACACCTCTGTCTGAGAGAATGATGATGTTGATGCCGTCCGCAACTGCTCTGTCAACTGAGATACAGAGCTGCTCAAGTGCTCTTTCCACCGGAGTGTTCTTATAATAAAGAAGTGAAATCTTTCTTACATGGAAACCGGGCTGATCAAGAGCTTCGATTTTCATAAGATCAACACCTGTGAGAATCGGGTTGTTAACCTCGAGTACGCGGCAGTTGTCGCTCTTTTCCTCAAGAAGATTACCGTCTGATCCGATGTACACAGTTGTATCCGTTACTACCTTCTCACGAAGTGAATCTATCGGAGGGTTTGTAACCTGTGCAAAAAGCTGCTTAAAGTAGCAGAACAGAGGCTGATGATGCTGTGAAAGCATAGCCAGCGGGATATCTGTACCCATGGAAACAGTGGGCTCGATTCCGTTTGTTGCCATAGGCATGATCTGGCTCTTTACATCCTCATAGGAATATCCGAAAACTTTGTAGAGCTTATCGCGCATCTCCTGCGTGCTTCTCGGAATCTTCTTATTTGGAATCGTTAATCTATTTAAATGCAGAAGATGTCTGTCGAGCCACTCACCGTAAGGCTTTGCGGTCGAATACTTCTGCTTGCATTCTTCATCTGAAATAATTCGTCCCTGCTTTGTATCAACAAGAAGCATGTGTCCCGGAGAAAGACGTGATTTCTTCAGGATTTTTTCTTCGGGTATATCAAGAACACCAACCTCGGAAGCCAGTATAAGTCTGCCGTCCTTGGTGACGTAGTATCTGGAAGGTCTGAGTCCGTTTCGGTCAAGAGTTGCGCCAAATACCTCTCCGTCTGTGAAAAGGACAGCCGCAGGTCCGTCCCAGGGCTCCATCATTGTCGCATAGTAATGATAGAAATCCTTTCTGTCCTGTTCCATGAAATCATTGTGCTTCCAGGGCTCAGGAATAGTAAGCATCATTGCAAGCGGAAGGTCCATGCCGTTCATATATAAGAACTCAAGTGTGTTATCAAGCATGGCTGAATCCGAACCTGAAGAAGCTATTACAGGATAAACTTTTCCAAGGTCGTCTCCGAAAACATCTGAATGCATAGTCTCTTCACGGGCAAGCATTCTGTCGCTGTTACCGCGGATAGTATTGATCTCACCGTTGTGCGCGATCATTCTGTACGGATGCGCTCTCTGCCAGGAAGGAGTCGTATTTGTTGAAAAGCGGCTGTGCACAAGGGCAACTGCCGTATGATAATCAGGTGATAAAAGATCCTCATAGAAATTGCGGAGCTGTCCCACAAGGAACATTCCTTTATACACTATTGTCCTTGATGAAAATGAGCATATGTAGGTATCCTCGGAGGATTTCTCATACTCTCTTCGAAGCTGATAGAGTCTTCTGTCGAATTCAATTCCTCTCTCTGCATCATCAGGTCTTTCTATGAAGCACTGGCAGATATAAGGCATGCAGTTTCTTGCAACTTCACCGAGAATCTCAGGGTGAATTTCCACATCTCTCCATCCGAGAACCTTGAGATTTTCCTTCTCCGCAATTACTTCGAGCATTCGCTTTGCGAACATTCTTTTCATTGAATCCTGGGGAAAGAAAAACATTCCGATTCCGTAGTCTCCGGCATCCTTCAGTGTAATTCCGAGTTTTTGCGCCTGCTTCCCAAAGAATTTGTGTGAAATCTGAACCAGAATACCAACACCGTCGCCGACCTTTCCTGTGGCATCTTTTCCGGCTCTATGCTCAAGTTTCTCAACAATACTCAGCGCATCGTCGAGAACTTTATTGTCGGCCTTACCGTCTATATTTATAACCGCGCCGATACCGCAGGCATCACGCTCATTCATCCAATTGTCCATTTCTCTTCCTACCATTTTTTGTTAATAGTCCGTGGGCCCCACTAGGTTATTGATAAAAATCTAATAGCATTTTCAAGTAGTTTTTTATTACAAGGCTCACAAGAATAAAGTTTATTCAAGGAGCCTTGTTAAGTTAGTACTTTTTATCTAAGTGAGAAAAGCATCTGTCCGTAAGTCGGGTAGCTGAGATACTTATCAGGGATAAGGGCTTCAGCTTCATCAGCATACTTACGAAGTTCATCCATATCTGAAAGAATTGTCTGCTGATAGTAAGCTGCCTGCTCAAGAAGATCTTCCTTCTCTTCAGCCTTCTTTGTATCAGCCTCAAGTGTTGCAAGTGCCTTGCACATTCCTGCGGATGCTTCATCGATTGTCTTGAGAACTCCTGTCTCAAGAACTGCACTTCCGTCTCCGAGAAGGCTCTTCTTCTGAGCGATTTCTTTTCCGAGATCCTTCTGATAAGAAACGATACCTTCTGTAAGATCCTTTCTTACCATCTCCTGCATTGTAAGTGCTTCGATGTGAACTGACTTTGAGTAGTTCTCAAGGAGGATGTCATATCTTGAATGGATCTCTTCCTTAGTGAAGATGCCATGCTTTGTGAAAAGTTCAACTGACTCATCACTGATCCAGTAAGGCATTGCATCGGGAAGTGACTTAAGGTTTGCAAGACCTCTCTTTGCTGCTTCCTCAACCCACTCGTCTGTGTAGCCGTTTCCGTTAAAGAGAATTCTCTTGTGAGCTGCAAGTGTTTCCTTAAGGACTTCTCTTATCTTCTCCTTAAGTTTGTCTCCGCTGTAAGCTGAAAGCTTCTCATAGAGCTTAGCTACTTCTTCAGCAACTGCTGTGTTAAGAACGATGTTAGCATTTGCTACTGAAACTGAGGAACCGGGCATACGGAACTCAAACTTGTTTCCTGTGAATGCGAAAGGTGAGGTTCTGTTTCTGTCTGTGTTATCCTTTGTGAAATGAGGAAGAACCTTTGCTCCCATTGCCATCTGAACCTTACCCTGGCTCTCATATGCTTTTCCTTCTTCAACTGCACTGAGAACCTGTGCAAGCTCATCACCTACGAAAATTGAGATAATTGCCGGAGGTGCCTCGTTGCCGCCAAGTCTGTGGTCGTTTCCTGCAGATGCAACGGAAAGTCGAAGGATCGGTGCATATTCATCAACAGCTGAAATAACAGCCATTAGGAACAGAAGGAAAGGAATGTTCTCTCCGGGGTTCTTTCCGGGATCAAGAAGGTTCATTCCGGTGTCAGTGCAAACTGACCAGTTGTTGTGCTTACCTGAACCGTTGATTCCTTCAAACGGCTTCTCATGTAAGAGGCATGCATAGTTGTGCTTATCGGCAACTTTTTTCATAACCTCCATTGTAAGCTGGTTGTGATCAACAGCAATGTTAGCTGTCTCAAATACGGGAGCCATCTCATGCTGAGAAGGAGCTACCTCGTTGTGCTTTGTCTTTGCGGGAATACCAAGCTTCCAAAGCTCTTCATCAAGGTCATGCATGTATGCGGATACCTTGGGCTTGATAACTCCAAAGTAGTGATCCTCCATCTCCTGACCTTTTGTTGCCGGTGCACCGATCAGTGTACGGCCGGTGAAAAGAAGGTCCTTTCTCTTTTTGTAGAAGTCTTTATCAATTAAGAAGTACTCCTGCTCAGAGCCGATTGTGGTGTTTACGCGCTTTACATCCTCATACCCCAGGAGGTGGAGCAGTTTAACAGCTTCCTTGGACAGAGCTTCCATTGACCTAAGAAGGGGTGTCTTCTTGTCAAGAGCTTCTCCGCCGTATGAGCAGAATGCTGTCGGAATGTAAAGAGAACCATCTTTTATGAAGGCGGGAGATGAAGGATCCCACGCTGTATAGCCACGTGCTTCAAAGGTTGCACGAAGACCACCTGAAGGAAAACTTGATGCATCAGGTTCACCCTTTACGAGTTCTTTTCCTGAAAACTCCATGAGAACTCCGCCATTATCGGTGGGTGAAATAAAGCTGTCATGCTTTTCGGCTGTAAGGCCTGTCATAGGCTGGAACCAATGTGTGAAATGTGTTGCACCGTTCTCAATAGCCCACTCCTTCATGACAGCTGCTACTGTATTAGCAACATCAAGTTCGAGATGAGAACCCATCTCTATTGTCTTATGTACTGCCTTGTAAATGTCTTTAGGAAGACGCTCCCTCATGATCTTATCGTTAAAAACAAGACATCCAAATTCTTCTGTAAGTTTACTTGCTTCTATCATTACCGTTTCCTCCTTTTATTTACTTTCCTGATGCACCATAGTTTGATAACACGCGGGCTGAAGGATCGTTTACGTCACAGCCCTTCCAGTTTTTATTGGGCATCCAGAAATCTATAACCATATCTGATTGTCCGGAATAATACTTTTCAAACAATTCTCTATATAAAAGCGATTCCTTGGTAAAAGGAGTCGCATGAGTATACGCTTTCCTTTTTTCTTCAAATTCCTCATCCGTATAATGAGTTTCTGCATATTCCATGAGGTCATCTCGAAGTGAATGTCCGACTGCATCTGAGAATGCAGCTTTCTCTCTCATAAGGATTGAATGAGGAATAAACTTGTCAGGCTCAAAAGCCTTTCGCAGTAAGTACTTACCCATTCCGTAAGTATTGAGTTTCTTTTCGGGGTCAATGCTCATTACATAATCCACGAAGTCGAGATCTCCGAAAGGAACTCTTGCTTCCAGTGAGTTAACACTTATGCATCTGTCAGCTCGAAGTACATCGTACATATGAAGTTCGCGTACTCTCTTTTTTGCTTCCTCCTGGAAGGCTTCGGCACTTGGTGCAAAGTCTGTGTACTTATATCCGAAAAGTTCATCCGATATTTCTCCGGTCAGAACAACCTTAATATCGGTGTTTTCATGGATCCATTTGCAAAGAAGATACATTCCTATTGATGCTCTGATTGTTGTTATGTCGTAGGTTCCAAGAGCCTTTACAACAGGCTCGAGTGCATCCAGAACATCCTGTTTACTGATGATCACTTCGTGGTGATTGCTGTGGATGTAATCTGCAACCTCTCTTGCATACTTAAGGTCTATAGCATCTATATCCATTCCGATTGCAAAGGTCTCTATCGGTTTGTCCTGAAGACTTGCGGCCACTCCGCAAACCAGAGATGAATCCAGACCTCCTGAAAGAAGGAATCCAACAGGAGCGTCTGCATCCAGTCTCTTCTTTATTCCATTTAAAAGCTTGTCATGAATGTTTTTAGTAATTGTCTCTAGGTTGTCGGTTCTAATTTCCTTAACCTCGGTCATGTCTCTGTAAGAAATGAACTTACCGTCCTCGTAATAATGTCCGGGCGGGAAAGGTGATATTTTTTTACAAACACCTGTGAGGTTCTTAGGTTCAGAGGCAAACAGTATGTACCCATCCTCATCATATCCGTAGTAAAGAGGTCTGATTCCTATCGGATCCCTCGCTGCGATAAACTTTCTCTTTTCATCATCGTAGATGACCATCGCAAACTCTGCGTCGAGAAGTGAAAACATTTTGGTTCCAAGCTTCTCATAAAGCGGAAGAATGATCTCACAATCGCTGTCACTCTGAAAGGTATAACCCATTGATTTCAGATATGACTTAAGGGCTTTGAATCCGTAAAGCTCTCCGTTGCAAATAACAGCATTTCCGTTAAGTTCAAAGGGCTGCATTCCTTTGCAATTCAGTCCCATGATCGCCAGGCGATTAAAACCGAGCCATCCGCCCTTTACCTTTAATGTCCTGAATTTATCAGGCCCTCTGGATGCTGTCCTTTGCAGCATTTCCTCAAAGAAATCCTTACTGATTTCTTCCCTTGTATATGTGAGTATTGCGCACATATCTGTTGTTCCTCCTGGTTATTTTATTTCCCCTCATCCGGCGCTTCGCGCCACCTGTCTCCGCTCCGCTCCGGTCCGCGCAGAACCGACATCCCCCGGATGTCGTGCGCCCCAAAGGGGAAGGCTATTTCGGGGAATTATTTCATCACTCGGCGTCGGCCAAAGCAAGTACGCCTTCCTCGCCGGTGCGAATCTTAACTACGTTATCGATGCTGTAAACGAAGATCTTACCATCACCGATTTTTCCTGTATAAAGAGTTCTCTTAGCTGCCTCAATAACATCCTCTACAGGAATCTTGCTGACAACAACTTCCAGCTTAATCTTTGGAAGAAGTGTCACATCCATCTCAACTCCGCGGTACTTCTGGCCTGAGCCCTTCTGTACTCCGCATCCCATAACCTGAGTAACTGTCATTCCGGTTACACCAAGTTCGTTCATTGCCTTACGAAGCTTGTCGTATCTTGAAAGCTTTGTAACAATTACTACCTTATGAATAGCAGAATCTGATTTAACAGGACCTGTTACAACAGGAACTGATGCATTCTTCTGGAACTCTGTAGCCTTGTCATATTCATCAACACCAAGGTCTGTATTCTCATTGACACTCATGTTAAGAGTATTGGAGATATCCATAAGTGCGAATCCTGAATATGCAGATGCAAGACCGTGCTCGGTTGCATCAAGACCTGTGATTTCCTCTTCCTCACTAACTCTGAGGCCAAGGATTGCTTTAATAGCTACGAATGTGATTGTGATTGTTACTGCTGTCCATGCTGCAACTGCTGCAAATCCTACAAACTGAATACCAAGAAGCTTGAAGCCGCCGCCATAGAAGAGACCTGTCATCTCATTTCCTGTTGCATCAGCAATGCTGTAACCGGGTGCTGCGTTTGTTGCAAAAAGTCCAACTGCAAGTGTTCCCCAGATACCGTTTAAGCAGTGAACTGCTACGGCACCAACCGGATCATCAACGTGAAGCTTGTAATCAAGGAACCATACGCCGAAGCAAACAAGAAGTCCTGCTACTATACCGATTACGATTGCACCAAAAGCATCTGTTACATCGCAGGGAGCTGTGATTGCTACAAGTCCTGCAAGTGAAGCATTGAGACACATTGAAACATCGGGCTTACCATACTTCAGCCATGTGAAAATCATGCATGTTACTGTTGCAAGTGCAGGTGCTATTGTTGTTGTTACAAATACGCTTCCAAGCTGTTCTACTGTAGTACATGCTGCTCCGTTAAATCCATACCAGCCAAGCCAGAGAATGAAAACACCAAGAGCGGCTGCTGTAAGATTATGTCCGGGAAAAGCGTTTACCTTAACAACTTCTCCTCTTGCATTTCTCTCTAACTTTCCAATGCGAGGTCCGAGGAATGCTGCACCGATCAGGGCTGAGATACCACCAACCATGTGGATACATGTGGATCCTGCAAAATCGTGGAATCCAATCTGTGCAAGGAAACCGCCGCCCCATGTCCAGTGAGCTTCAATAGGATAAATGATTGCTGAGATAACTGCTGAGTATACACAGTAGGAAATGAACTTTGTTCTCTCAGCCATGGATCCTGAAACGATCGTTGCTGTTGTTGCACAGAACACTAAGTTAAATACGAAATTGGACCAGTCGAAATTTGCATAATTTGTAAAAATATCAAATCCCGGTCTTCCGATGATTCCCATCATGTCCTCACCAAGGAGTAATCCAAAACCGATGAGAATAAATACTACAGTACCGATACAGAAATCCATCAGGTTTTTCATAATGATGTTTCCTGTATTCTTTGCTCTTGTAAAACCTGCCTCACACATTGCAAAGCCTGCCTGCATCCAGAATACAAGAGCTGCTCCGATCAAAAACCAAACTCCGAAAACACTCGAATCAATTGCACTTAAAATTTCTTCACTCATAACCTGCTCCTCCGATTCCTAAATTAGTCGGGATAATAAAATTGGCGGTGCGCAGGGAGACTGCTCATACAGTCTGATGCCCCATTGCACCGCCTAATAAATCATTTGTAGAACTTCCGGTCAAAACAATGCCCGGTGATTACTTATGAATACATGTATACAATTGTGAGTACACATTCTCCGGAGTGTATTCAAAAAGATAAGAAAAAGCGCCTTAGAGTGTTAACTCTAAGACGCCCTTGTCTTTTATAGTTTGTGATTTTACGCTTATGAAACAGATGTGTCAAGATACTTTTTTAACTTTTTTCAAATTAAAAATCTTGATCATTTTTTACTTATTCAGTAACTGTATCCTCTGCTTCAACACTCACATTCACACCGTTGCCGGTGAGGTTGATGTTCTTGTTTACCTTAGCATCATAGGTTCCGGCTCTCATGATCTCAGTGAAATCAACACCGGTAGCTTCTGACATGGTATCAAATACCTGCTTCATAACGATAGGCATGTTGCCTGAAATCTGGCTTGCACCGTTTGTTCCATCGCCTGTTCCGTATATATTGATCTTGTCGATCTGTGAAAGAGGCTTTGCAATCTCGGCAGCCATCTGAGGCATGATCTTGATCATCATCTCAGCCATAGCGGCTCCGTTGTACTTCTTGTACGCTTCTGCCTTTTTCTCCATTGCTTCAGCTTCCGCAAGACCTTTAGCCTTGATAGCTTCCGCCTCGGCACGACCCTTGGCTTCAATACCTGCAGCCTCGGCATCGTACTTAGCTTTGATACCTGCAGCTTCCTGCTCTGCTGCGAATTTCTGTGCCTCAGCCTGTGCTCTCTTAGCATCAGCCTCACGCTCCTGCTCATACTTATCAGCATCGGCTTTCTTCTGACGTTTTACAAGCTCTGCCTCAGCGGCCTTCTCAGCCTGGTACTTTTCAGCATCGGCCTTTTTCTCAATCTCAGCTGCAAGTTCCTGCTGCTTTACAGCAACTTCCTTCTGCTTAAGTTCAGCCTCGCGCTCTGCCTTTGCAATCTGGGCATTAACGGTGTTGGTCTGAATTGTCTTTTCCTGTTCCTGTCTCTGAATCTCGTATGCGGCATCGGCTTTAGCCATTGCAGCATCGGTTTCCAGTTTCAGTTCTGCCTGCTTCATAGCAAGGTCACGCTGCTTCTGTGCAATCTCAAGATCAGCTGCAATTCTTGCATCATTGGCTTCCTTGTCAGCTTTTGCTTTTTCAACTGCAACTTCCTTCTCAGCCTGAGCCTTAGCTACAGCTGCGTCCTTCTTAATCTTGGAGGTGTTATCCATACCAAGGTCATTGATGAGACCGTTTTCATCAGTTACGTTCTGAATGTTGCAGGACAAAATCTCGATACCGAGTTTACTCATGTCCTTTGAAGCCTTCTCCATAACCTGATCTGAGAAGCTGTCTCTGTCGGTATTGATTGCCTTAAGAGCAAGTGTACCGATGATCTCACGCATGTTACCCTGAAGGGAATCCTGAAGATCAAGTGTGATCTGCTCGGGATTCTTGTTGAGGAAGTTCTTGGCAGCAAGCTGAATCGCTTCGGGAGTAGTACCGATTCTTACCTTTGCGACAGCGTCAACATTAACATTGATGAAGTCATTGGTAGGAACGGACTGCTCTGTTTTGATGTCAACAGTCATCTGTCCAAGATACAATTTGTCGACCCTCTCAAAGAAGGGGATCTTGATGCCTGCGCGTCCAATGAGGATACGAGGAACCTTTCTCATACCGGATATAATGTATGCTCTGTCCGGAGGTGCCTTAACATATCCGGCTGCAATAATGATAATAGAAATGATAATGATTGCGGCAATTACGATTGCCATTGTTAATGATGTAGTCATAACGACCTTCCTTTCTCTGAAACACTTTTGTTTCTGTGATTTAATTGTAATCTACGTAAAGTCGTGAATATATATCGGTTTTGGAGCCTTTAAATATTGTATTTTTCTGTTTTGGAAAAAATAATCGCTAACGATATTACGTCGCTACTGCCTGTCAAAGGAAGCGACCTTTACAGTGTGAACAACGAACCTGTTTCCACTGCCCGACTGGCCGGAACAGGTCGACAATGTAAGAAGTGAAGGATGCTCCGAAAAATCAATATCTCCGGAGATTTCCTTCATGGAACAGTTTTTAACATAATTTACAAAATCTTCGTATTCACTCTCGTTCTTAACTTCCGTGTAGCTGTAAGAGCCCACGGTTGTAGCATAGTATGAGAATACTTTGTACTTATATATCTTATCCTCCGTATAAATATATACATACGGATTTTCCGCAAGGATATCCTTGTCCTTGTTTTTATAAATAGTTTTAAGAGAACCGAACATCGAACCGTTTCTCATGTTATGACCAAATAAGAAGTCACTGAGGCCGCAAAAATCAGCATCAGAATCAACATCCATAAATATGCAGCCTGCCTTATTTGGTGTTCCTTCAAAGGTCTTATGAAGATACTGATCGATTGACTGTTCCTTTACCACCGGATAGTTAATTGTGGAAATGGCTGGGAAATAGAGCCATCCAATGAAATCGGAATTGATGCCCTTTAATGCCTCAAAATTGATATCCAGCCTCGGATATTCGTCCTCTGAATCCTCATCGATTTTTTCGAATAGTTCGGAATTATCATCTTTTACAATGACATATTGATCGGCGATGTTGTCGTACTCCGAAATCGCGACAGAATACTCCTTTTGATCAAAATATATCATGACTCCCTCATATATAATGACCCCAAGAAGAATTAGAATGAGCACTATTCGTAAAATGCTCCATATTGAATTTGTTTTTTTCTCTGTGTTTGTATTTTCCATAATATCAATATTTTATACGAACACAGAGTATTAGAAAAGGGTTTTCATAATAGTTGATACGGAAATGATTTATTCACATTTTTTTGGTATAATCTACTTACTTAACGGAGGATTTTACTATGACAAATAGTCAGGCATGGGATTATGCAATAGGCATGATTAAGGTAGACGGATTAGAACCCACCCAGGATTTTAAAGACTACATAGAAAAAGAAAAACGCGGCGAAGTTACCATGGAAGATGCCAAAAAGTTTCTTGATAAAAAATACAAAATGAAGGAGTCTGCTGATGCGTGACCCTTATCTTTACGATGACGCTCCTGTCCTAAAAAACAAACTTGGGATCAAAAATCAAGAAATTCTGGATTCAGCTGAAGCAGATTATGTTGTTTACAGGCTTAAGGAAATTGCTCTAAACAAGCTTCCCGGTGATTATCATACTGAACATTTTTTTAGAATGCATGAATACATCTTTCAGGATCTATTTGATTGGGCTGGACAATCGAGAAATATTGCCATCTACAAAGAAGAGGACGTTCTTGGAGGTCAATCCATAGAATACTCTGACCCTTTTGATATTGTTACAGACGTTCGTCACGTTTTGTCTGACATGAGGAATAAAGAGTGGAAAAGCATGGGCACCAAAGAGGCCGCCAAGGAATTTTCTGATTCTCTGGCTAAACTTTGGAAAATTCATCCGTTTAGAGAAGGTAATACCCGTACAACAGTAACTTTTTGCTGTCAGTTCATTGATGAGCATGTTTTTATAATCAATAGAGAATTATTTGAAAAGAATGCCAGATATGTTAGAACTTCATTAGTTGCATATAATGCCTATTTTTCTGATGGTAGCAATTTTTCTAAAAAAGAATACCTCGAAAAAATAGTTTTTGATTCCTTAAGTTCATAAAAAAATGACGGGAAATTCTTCCCGTCTACGGTGATCCAAAGAGCTTTCGCCCAGATCACAATTCTAATACCATAATAATTGAATACTTTAGTTTGTTGCAATATTTGAATCTGAATTTTTTATGATTTCTCCTATATTTTTCGTATGCTGCTTTTGAAAGAAACAATTTACAGAATCAATGGACATCCCAATACACAAAAGCAACTATTCTTACTCTTACTTTTTATTTTTATTTTTGTTTTCCTAAAAATATATACTCCCCCATCTCCACTTCTACCGGCCCCCTTTTAGATTATTAGTATTCCTATCAACACCATACCCTACTTTCAACCACCAAAAATGCTAGCCCCCACACAGATAATAGACATTATAGTTATGCAAACATTTTTGTTTTGTATTCCTTAGCTACCTTTATCAATGCCTCCTTAGCTATCTGATACTGTTCATCGTGATAATCAGTCTTGTCTCTTGAGAATATAACATGATCTTTGAGATACTCAGCAACCTCTATATTAAACAGACACTCAGTTCTTTCATAGAAGCCTTTATCTTCATCCACATATTCGAAGTGGTTACCAACTCTTCTATTTTCCACATTTATCGCGCTCTCAGAACATGCACTCCAGTAAACAGTATCATAACACTCAAGCAGAAAATACCAATCTTGCCCCTCAATATTAGCCTTGGTTTCAGCCCAAAAATGCTCTTCTGGTTTAATTCTTATAATGACCGTTACTTGCGATCCGTTTGACATCGCCACTATTTCAGATACATAATCCCCCTCTAAAGACTTTAGTGCCGTTTTATTATCTGTCTTGCTCGAATTCTTTTTCAAGAATACTTGCATTTCTTCACAATCACACAAAAAATCCTTCATTTCTACAAATTCACCATTGGGCAAATACTCTGATTCAAAAGAATAACCGCATTTCTTCTTTTTAGAATCATAAACGAACCGCCAAAAAGAATATGCCCCTCCTATATCTTCGTCTTCCATATCTTCAGGCAAATCTAAATCCCATGGTTCAAAGCATGAATTAAAGCATCTCCAATCTATTTCCTTCACGCTTTCAATTGCTTTTTTCACGGCTTCTTGATTTTTTTCCACGTATTCCTTATTCATTTCATATACTAACTCATATAGTCTTTGGCAAGCCTGTATAAAATCGCATGATTCAGATAGTTCTTCAATTCTAAGAGCACAGTCCTGTCCTCTATAATTTTCCAAATCAATAATCATATATTCTTTATCTATCTGAAAAAACTCTTTCATGGATTTTGCTGAAAACATGGTCTCCAAGATTGTTACTAGTTTTTTTCCTTTAACACTTAAATAAACTCCACTTTGTGAACCGCTCATTTTGATCACTCCTTAAATGCTGTCTTTAAACTTTTACTATGTTTACAATTCAATGTACTTATTCACATCAATAAAGTCATCAATGCCCACAGGTAAATATCCTGGTATATGTACCTCCATCTCAATCAGCTTTTCTTTCTCATCCACCTCTATTTCCTCAATTAAATCATTACTGCATTTCCAAACATTTACTATTGTACTTTTACCCTTCCAAACGCAAAGATAGACCCTTGCACCCGTAATTCTTTTGACCTTTTCAACAAATTCCTTAATATCATTCTCAGTCATCTCAGGAACCACAAGCGATGCAGAAAAGATGTTTTGATAAACATCTCCATAAAACAAATTGCAATCAGGACCAGTTATAATGTCATATAGAGTTTTTTCAGAATTCAACCAAGGAACACGCTTTAGAGTATTTTGTATATTTCCCTTTTCAGTATCTGTAACAATAATTTTTGTTTCAAACGATTCCTCTTTTTCTGGCTTATGTTCTTTTGCTTTTATTGAATACTGTTTTAAATTGGATACTTCCTTTTTAGAAATATCACAGCCGCTTAGTTCAATCCATTTTTGAATGTCATTAATCTCCACATCGCTTTGAAGATTTCCATCATCATCTCCTTCACAAACACAAGAATGAACTCTTCCCCCAAAACAATATGCTCCGAACACGCATGGATCAACATTATATTCAATCGTATCAGCAATAACTACGCCATCATTTTTTATATTTTTTGCTATTTCTTTGACTAACCCTAGCAATTGATCATCATCACATGAGAATTCGTCCAACTCAACAGATTTCTTTTTTGTATTAAATACTTCATACGCATGAGCACCAATACCATATTTTTCAAAAGAAATCTCTTCAAGTTTTTTCCAAACTGATGCTTTTTTTACCATAACAAACAATCTTGAATTATACTGGCTCATTATGTAACTCTCCTTCATCATTCATAAGCTTAAGATATACATATGCATTCGCTTTAGCATCGCACCATGCCATCAATTACTGTTATCTCGCCAATTTATATAATCGAATCTGTTGTTACAAAAACTTTCTGTTAATAACGTACACATTAGTATTACTTGCAATACTCTTCATAGCTCACCAAACCATTATTCTCAATAACCTTCAACACATTTTGATTAAACTCTTTCTCTTCAATTTCAGCATCAGGAAATGCAAACTTGAAATCGATATAACTCATCTTCGGAAATTGATAAGAAAAATAGCATTCTTGGATATAATCGTGGTACTTCTCATTACTTATTTCTGCTTTGGACAATCCAAAAGCACTTTTAAATTCAGACAGTGGTAATAATTTAATCATTTCATGCACAAACTCTTCTACAGAATGCTCTCTTTTGTATTCTTTCTTTATAGGATCATATATACATTCTTCGGTAAGCCAATCCTCATCAGAAGTACTAGAATTTTCATCTGAATCTGACCAATCATCTGGCAGACAGCTATAAGTT
Source organism: Butyrivibrio sp. WCD2001 (assembly GCF_000424485.1). Classification (NCBI taxonomy): domain Bacteria; kingdom Bacillati; phylum Bacillota; class Clostridia; order Lachnospirales; family Lachnospiraceae; genus Butyrivibrio; species Butyrivibrio sp. WCD2001. The sequence continues at coordinate 96,801 of NZ_AUJZ01000004.1, forward strand.
AAATAGAGCTTCCCTCTTTTCAGGTCTCCTGTAAAAATATCCTGCTGTCCAGTTGTGAACCCATTCGTCTTTGCTTTAAATTTTGCTTTAGGCGCTGCTTCTGCGATTGCTTCAAACAATCCAGCCTCATCAACTCTTCCATATCTGCCATATGGTCCATTTGCCTCAACATATATTTTCTTACTTGCTGCGAGAAAATCATCTATCGCTTTTTTAGTTAGTCCATCCAAAAGGACATCATTCTTACCATCAAATTTCTTCTTCTGCCCTATTTTTGTATTCTCTAAACTGGCATCGTGTTTATTCCCACAATATTCTTTTATTACCATAATCATGGATTTTAATTCTTTTTGCGTTCCTTCTAATTCTATGAATGTGCTCAAATCTGCAGACATATTCATCCTCCTGCTATAATCGCTATGTCTATAGTACATATTCATGACTATATCTCGACATACACTTTTTTACTAAAACACAAGCATTCAAAGTATTCTATATTATTTCTTGTTGAATATCTGCATAGGCTTTTTGATACATTTCCAAAAAGTTTCCATTTGAAACTGGATATATCTCATATTCCATATCCATGGCATCCAGCAAAACAGCCTGTGGTTTTTCTTCTACCATTCTATCAAGGTATGCCTTGAATTTTCCATGCGAGGCATTTTCTCTTGCTTTTCTTTCAATCGCCCACCATATATCAAATTCTGAAACATCCAGTCCCAAACCTACAGACCATACATTTCCCATTATAAAATAATCAAGCCAACACCTACATAAATGTCGTTCATCCTGTATTTGTTTTTGATAAAGATTATTTCCGAGCTTATCTCTGTTATATTGTTGTAACAGTGAGACAGATTTCGCATAACTATAATAGCTCAAAACTAGAGAATGCTTACGTTCAGCTTCACCATGAACATGAAATACCGGAATGATAGAGCCGTCTGTTTTTCTAACCACATTACATACAAAAGTATTGTGATTCACTTTCGTATTTCCATCTAATGCAAAAAACGCGGCCTTCCTTGCATTTCTTGTAAATGGTTTCCCAGAGAGCACTGATTCAATTTCATAAGTATAATTTGTCGTTAATATTGCATCAAAAGGAAGTGAAAGCAAATTCGCAAGTATAGGATTGGTTTCCTGCGCAGTACTGATATTATTTGCAACGCGTCTTTGAATTTCCTCGACATCTACTCCACATACAGCTTCAGGTTGCATAGCATATGGAATATCCGAAATATTAATTTTCCCTTCACGCATTTTTATGTTGTTTATAAGCACACCCCAACTAGAGCTTTTTTCTCCCAGTCGCAATATTCCATTTCCAAGAAAAAGGACATTAGGATACTTTTTCATATCAATTTCAAAAAAAATATTCTTCATATATCTGATTTCCTATCTTTTTCGTTTACTGCTTTTACAGAAAACAATTTCAGACATCAATGGACATCCTCCCATACAGAGGGCTTTTTTCTCACAATTCGGACATGACTGTCGCATTTTATTTCGGAAGGACTCAAAGGGCTCACTGTTGCAATCCTATCATATTAGTTTAGTCATATTAATGGTGCTTCATACTATTCACTCAGTATTAGTTTTCCATCTATTAGTTTATAAACAGTGATTGATGTACTCATGCCACTCTCTTCATCCCAATCCTCATCGTACTCATCATCTTCATACTCATCTTCTTCGTCTTCTTCGTCCTCATATTCCTCATATCCGCTACTTGTTTCAATAGTGAGCGTCGCATTCTCATAATTGATCTTATGAATAACTGTGTAACCGTCAGTATCCACGGTAAATCCGCCATGCGCATCAAAACGTAAATCAGGTGTATTTTCTGCAATGTAAATACACCAATCTATAAGATATTTCTCGAAATCATCGATACACAAACAGTTATATAGTTCAATATCATTCCCCATTACTTCCATTTTTTTTGCAATAGGATAATTCTGTCCTCTCCCATTAAGATTAACCGGATAACTCTTAGCAACTTCTATCTGCTTTTCATCCTGACATCTCAATAAAAAATTGGATTCTACTGACATAATAATTCTCCTTTCATAATTTCCTATATGATTTTTTACTCTCATATCTTCTCTAGTTTTTCAATACTAATTTAGAATGATTCCACACATATTACTCCTTATCCGTACAACAATTACACGCTAACCCGATGCCATTATTTACTGAACCGCTTTCTGTAATTCGAAATAGACTCTTGCATTCACTTCAGCATCACTCCATGCTCTATGTACTTCTTTATGCTCGAGCCCATAATACTCCGCCAAATATGACAATGTAATCTTTTCCCAGCCTTTACTATCCTTTACATTTTTAGCCAGAGGTTTTGTATCTAAATATTTATTGTCAAATGCAACTCCCGCTCTCTTTGCAGCTCTTGATATATGCGGTATATCACAGCTTTTTATGTTATGTCCAACCAGTATATCATCGCCAACAAACTCTTTAAATTTCTTTATTACCTCATCAACAGAAGGCTTATCTGCCACCATTTCATCTGTAATATGTGTCAGTCTTGCAATTCTCGGAACAATCTTTCTTCCTGGATTTGCCAGCATATCAAAGCGGTCTACTATTTCTCCATTGCTAACTTTCACTGCCCCTATCTCAATTATTTCTGATTCTGCATCACCTTTACTAATCCCAAATGTACCAGTATGTTCTATGTCAAAACAGACAAAGGAAGAAAAATGAGGCGTCATGACTTCTTCCATCGACTTAGGCATTCCATCTTCAACCTCTTCAAATTCCATATCGGAAAGAGTAAGTTCAGTCATCAACTGGCGCATTTGTCTATCAGTTCCAAATATTTTTAGGACCTTATATCCAACAACAGCATCCTCATCTTCCACACTTGTCTCGACAACTTTATCATTGTCAGAAGATGCTTCTTGAAGAAATCTGTCTGCCCCATCCAATGAAAGCTTATCGAAATAAAGTGCCCTTAATGCAGCTTTCTGATTCCCCCCAATCTTCTCGATGGTTTCAAATGCATCTGATGTTTTTGTGATAATCTCGTCAATATCCGCCTGCCAATCCTTTGTTTTATATGTCGCATTTAGCCATCTCTGATTAAAAAAGTTGTCACTTCCAATAACCTTCTCGGCATATTCTCCAAGAACACTGGCATGGGTCCTGGCATATTTCATTATCTCTTGTTCTTTTGCCTTCTTCGCATTATCTTTAATAAGCTTATCTATCGTATCCAGCGGAACTTTAACCATATTTATAAGTTCTTCTAGCTGTTTTTTTACTTCTTCAATAGGCATAGAATAAGCTGTTTCAAGTTCTTTCTTCTTATCAGTAAGCTTTTTCTTTATCGCCTTTAATTCCTTCAAATCATGTTCAGCCTGCTTCAGATTATCTACTGTATATTCTGTTGTGTTATAAACAGACAATCCCCTTTCCATGTACTGCTTTAATTCAGGAAAGTTATGAAAACTGACCTTGCCTGGAGTTTGCTCAGCCTCAACGACAATGTTTTCAGCACATATTATTTCATTTTTATCCATAATAATTGTCCCTTTCGAATACCAAAACATCCATTTATATAGTCTTTTTTCATTATATAGCATAAAGTATTTCTTATTTGTAAAAAAAACATAAAACAATACTAGTACTATAAATTTCCTTAACAAATTAAAAATATCGATTGCCGCAACCTCTTTAATTGCAATATTTGCATGTTTCTTTGATACTCAACATGCGATATAATTAGCCTTTGAGGGGAATCTTTAGAAAGCTTTAGAGGAATATGGATTATGAATAAAATCAAAGAAGCCCCGTCCGATAACAATATTTATCGTCCGGTTTTCAAAAAGACAAGAGGGCAGATTTATAGGACAGCTTATGTAACGATAGCTCTTGTAATTATAAACGTTCTTGTTTATCTTGCATCTAACAGCATCGCACCGAATTTCTATGATGATCTGATATTGGATCCCGCCGCATTTTTTTACACGGATAAAATAGAATGGTATAGACTGATTACGGCAACCTTTATGCACGCAGACGTTGATCACATCTTCGGAAATATGCTGTGCCTGGTTGCAATCGGTGCATTACTTGAAAACTATATGGGACACGGTCTTTATTTCATCATGTATTCCTTGGCCGGTATTGCAGGTAATGTTCTCACACTGGCCTACAATATTACTTTTGACGAGTTCTTTGGTTCCCTTGGCGCGAGCGGATGCACCATGGGTTTATCAGGTTTTATGGTGGTATGGCTAATCGTAAACAGAGATCAGCTTGTTAAGGAAGAAAACATGCTGATAAATATTCTGTTGTTTGGTTTACTGATTGTCTATGAATGCTTCTTCCAGAAGGATGCCAATACCGTAGCACACCTTGGCGGTTGCATTATTGGTGTCATTTTTGGAATCGTAAATATAATCGTCTTCCACAACAGCAAAGAAATGGAAGGATTACTTTAATCTTGATTTTCAGCGACAAGCTGATCTATTGCTTCGGCGTGTCTTAGATATGAATCGTAGGCGACATCACCTCTGTGATCGGGCAGGAGGTCTCTTCCGTAGTTGTTAATCAGAGTATTTCCAAGGTAATCGGAATACTTATTTGCTCCGTTGTAGTTGAGGTGAGAGCTACCATCCGATATGTCGGAGCCTCCGGTATAATCAAGACCGATGTCACTCAGATGTTTAAATACATAGTCGAAGCAGACGTGATCGTCCCCGGCTGCATTAAGCTCTCTCACATAATTTTCAAGCCAGTTGTAGCGCTGGGTTTCCTCCTGCTTAAGGCCCTCCTGCTGCTCCACATTCAGCTCGTAGGGCACCATTGTTATATAAAGCTTTATATCATTTTCTTTTGTATATTCTATTATCTTATCCAGATATCTCACCGACTTTTCAAGCGGTGCCTTGCACTCATCGGTATCAATCACAGGATCGGGCATAGACTCGTTATGAAAATGAGGAACAAAGCCCTTATAATAGCTGTAATCTTTGCCGAAAGCAGCCTCTAAATCCTTTTCCTCAAGATCGTTATATCTGTCATGATAGCCGAAAAAGGACGGAAAATATTTATTCCACAGTTCTTCTTTATTATCAAAACAAGCTGTCATCAGCTGCAGTTTGTTTAGCGAAAAGCGCATGCCATACAAGCTGTCACCGAGGAAATAATAGTGGTATTTGTAATCCTCCTGAAAAGCTGCTGCCGTGAAAAAGTCGAGAACAACAACCTTAGGCTTTTGATATTTACACAGCTCCTTCAGATAATGATAGGAAACATGCAAAGGCTGCTCCGCGGAAGAAAGGTCATAACCAGCTATGCCATAATCGGTAAAAAGCCTCGCCGTGTTGATTCCGCAGTGAACATGACTTGAACCGAGCATAACCACATCTATTGTGTTTTTAGGCTGATCGTATAGTGCCCTCGACTGCGTAACACCGGCCTCGGTCTTAACGCAGAGGACATTGTTGGCGACTGAAAGAAGGCAGAAAAATACTATTAAACTAATTGAAGTAACTATTATTCTTTTCATGTTTTTATCCTATTAGGTTATTCCCCTCATCCGGCACTTCGTGCCACCTTCCCCCCTAGGGGAAGGCTTTTAAAATTGTGCGTAGACGAAGCTTCTGATTTCTTCTCCGGCTCCGTATTTTCCGAATATCAATATTACAAGTGCGAGGAAAACAAACACCGCACCTCTGGTAATGTCTCCCCATCTTGCGGACATGGTTTCAGGCGGGATGGTGTCTTTCCTGTACGAAATGATATCCATAACTGTAAGGATAACCAGGGATAATCCTGCAATCCACCATTCTGTCTGCACGAGTCCCAGCATTGGTCCGTCCTCAAAGGAAAGCCCAGTTCTAATTCCTGCTGTACCCACAAAAGGAATCATCCCTTTGATATACGAAGCGGCAACGCTCATATCCGGAGCTCTGAAAAAGATCCAGGCAAAGGATACCAGAATAAAGCTTATAATTCGTCCGAGCATTCCTTTTACAAGAAATGCCGCTTTGCTCTTTCTCAAAAAGCTTGAAAGTACATTCATAACTCCGTGGAAAATTCCCCAGATTATGAAAGTAAGTCCTGCTCCGTGCCACATACCGCACACAAAGAAAACCACCAAGGTGTTAAAGGCTTTTCTGGCACCGCCCCTGCGATTTCCTCCAAGCGGAATATAGATGTAATCCTTTAGGAAATTACTTAGCGAAATATGCCAGCCTCGCCAGAATTCCACTATATTCTCCGTAAGATAAGGCGTCCTGAAATTCTGTGTAAGTTCTATTCCGTACAGCGCGGAGATTCCTATCATGATGTTGGTATAGCCTGCGAAGTCGCAGTATATCTGCATCGTATATAAAAGTGAAACCAGCATAAGAGTCAGAAAGCCATATTCCGACGGATTTTCAAAGGCAGCGTCAACGGGAATTCCTATCCTGTCGGCAATAACCATCTTCATGAAAAGTCCCCAAATAAGATATGACAGCGCGCGAATTGTCCTGTCAAAGTCAAAAAGCTTTACGCTCTCCGTCTTCTTAATCTCCTCAAGGAATGCCCCTTCTCTTTCAATCGGGCCGCTCATCCACTTAGGAAACCACATCATGTAAAGCGCATAGATAAACGGATTCTTCTGTAATGTAGTTTTTCCCATTGAAACGTCGGCAACATAGCTGATTGCCTGAAATGTATAAAAAGATAAACCTATCGGAAGTCCGAGCTCTGCCGCTTTTTCCGGAACAGATACTCCGACTAATGATGCTGCGATATAAAGATATTTCCAGCCAAAGAGAATAAGAGCAGGAATAGCTATGCCTATAGCAGTAGATATATGCGCAAGTTTCACCTCATCTCTTTTTTGATAATATGAAATCAATCCCCCGAAAAGGTATGAGATCACCGTAATAAAAAGGAGCACCGTAAGCCCGAATGCTTTTCCCTGCCAGTATATAAAAAATACACTCGCAGCAAGAAGCACCCACTTACGAAATCTCCCCGGTGTGATATGAAAAAGTAAAACCGATATGATTATAAAGCCAATAGTCGTAAGCTGAAAAAGCAAGTAAATTATCCCCCAATCTTAGCTGATAATTCGTCAAGAGTCATATGTGAAAGAGCCGGCGATGATCCCCAGGAATACTGGGATTTAAAATCATACTCACCGTCAGCTATCATAAGCTCGTCAAGAAAATAATGACCGTAATCATCCCCGAGCACATTCGAAAAGACAGCCCTGTAGTCCTCCTCAGAAACACTGCTTCCGTCTCCTGCCATAAATGAAGTTCCGTTTTCCACCGCAACATTATTTATCAGTTCCGGAACTTTGGTCTGTTCATTAACCCTGTAAAGATGCGACTCTATTCTGCCGCCGTTATTTGAAATAACATATTTTATAAAGAGATTCTTCTCAAGAAAAAGAGCTGCGTAAGTGCCCGGCATATATGAAGAATCATCGTCAGTTTCATCGACATAAATCTCAAAGGGCTCGGAGACAGCTTCACCTACATAGCTGCAGTAGAAAGCTCTCTTTCCGGAAACATCGTGCATTATAAGTTCCGAAATCCCATCCTTATCAATATCAATAAGAGAAAATCTGGCAAGGTCTCCGGATATATCCGTGTACAAAGAAGCACACTCATCCCTAAACTGAGTCGCCCTGCTTATGATACCTTCCTTGTATGCTGCACTTGCAAGGACTTCGCCCGGATCTACAACAGCTTGTTCTACAGGTTCTTCCTCAGTCGCCTCTATATTGTCTCCGGCAGATTCCTCTGTGATTGTCTCTTTCAGATCGTCATAGGAAGTCATGCCGGTACTATCACTCTTCCCCGGTCTGAACAGCAGAATAAGTACAGTGGCAAGTATTACTATTACCAGCACCGTGATGGCTATAAAAATTATGCGTCTTAGTTTTTTATTCTTCTTTATCGCCATTCCCAGCCCTCACCGGCAACCTCTGCCTTAAGCTCTTCCACGCCTGCGTCCCATGAACTGTAATATGCATCACCTCTGTGATCCGGAAGTTTTTCTTCGCCGTATCTGCTTCTTAAATCCTGCGCAAGGTATTTTGCAAACTGTGTGGCACCGTAATAATTCAGGTGCGAACTTCCATCTGCAAAATGCGTACCGCCCTCGTAGTCTATTCCAAGATCACCTATATGTTTAAAAGTATAGTCAAAATAAACATTGTCTATACCCTCGTTCTTTATCTCCGCCAGGTAATTCTCCAGCCAGTTGTACCTCAGGTCTTCCTCCTGGGTTACGCCCTCCTGCTGCCCTACATTCAGGTTATAGGGAACTATCGTAATGTACAGTTCTATTCCGTTTTTATATGTATAATCGATTATTTTTCTTAGGTATTTCTGAGATTTTTCGGAAGGTGCCTTAACATCAGTGGTATTTGGACTTGGTGTATTCACGGCAGCCATTTTAAAAGAAGGTGTATAACCCTTAAAAGAACTGTAGTCCTTACTCCATCCTTCCTTAAGTGTGGCAAGATCTCCTTCGGAATCGGCTCCATAATATGAGGAAAGATATTTCTTTTTCATATTCTCATCGCCATCAACCGCGGTCTCGACCATTTCAACTTTATTGAGGGAATATCTGATGCCGCAAAGCGCATCGTTCAGATAATAGTACTTATCGGCGTAGTTGTCCAGAAAGGCGCAGGGCGCAAAGAAGTCCAGCACCACAACCTTGGGCTTTTGATATTTACAGATCTCTCTAAGATAATAGTAGGAAATCCAAATCGCCTGCTCTGCAGAGGAATAGTCATAGGCACTGATTCCGTATTCCTCCCACATCTTATAGGTATTTATTCCGTAATTTACATGGCTTGATCCCAGCATAACCACATCTATGCTGTCCCTCGGCTGGCAGTACATGGCAAGTCCCTGCCGTATGCCACCGTTTGGTCTGTCTGTCACTATGCCACCTCCAAAGTTTACTGTACTTAATAGGCAGGTTATGGTCAAAAATGCAGCCATTAAAGATTTCATGGGAAAGTCCTCATTATCAGATTTGTAATGGATTAAACGCGCTTATATTGATTTTATAGCCGGGAAGGCTTTTTTACAACAAAAAGAAGCTCCGGCGTACCGGAGCTCCCCTCATCCGTCAGCTTCGCTGACACCTTCCCCCAGTGGGGGGAAGGCATTATGTATTCGCTGACACTTATAATATTACTTTGTCTCGCATTCTTCCGATAGCGTCCATAGCGAGTCTGGATCTCTCGCACTCTTCTGTAGACAGTGTAATCTGCCAGCAGAGTTCGGAGCCCTTCATGTGCTCGGAAGCATAGGATAGACCGTTTGTCCTCTCATCAAGGAAAGGTCTGTCTATCTGATTGGGATCTCCCAATAGAATTATCTTGGTATCCTTACCTGCTCTTGTGATGATGCCCTTCGCCTGAGCCGGCGTCATATTCTGTGCTTCGTCAATTATGAGGTAGGTCTTAAGGATTGAACGGCCTCGGATGAAATTAAGGGCTTCCGTCTGGACGATTCCTCTCTGAAAGATCTCATCCGTCTTATCCTGAAGTTCTTTCTCATCGTTATAGCGCTCTTCCTCGCTCGAATCGATGAGCTGTTCCAGGTTATCGATTATAGGTCTCATAAGAGGTCCTATCTTTTCCTGCTCATCGCCGGGCAAAAATCCGATGTCATCATCAAACTGGGAATTAGGTCTGCAGACAAGGATTCTCCTGTACTCTCCCGTAGGTCTGTTTATCATCTTCTCAAGGCCTACTGCCAGTGAATAGAAGGTTTTTGCTGTTCCTGCCATACCCTTAACTATAACCAGCGGTGCCTTGTCCGCGGGTTGCATTAGCGCCTCCTGAAGGAAGTACTGACCTGCGTTCCTGGGCGTTACGCCGTAGGGCTGCGCTTTTTCAAATTCAAGCTTTCTGATAACTCCGTGGTCGACTCTGCCCATCTGTGTCTTATTGGTGGACTGGTCGCTCTGAAGTACTACAAATTCATTCTCATAGAGTTCCGGCTTGATCTTATCTCCGTTTTCATCGCAGATATAAACTACATCAACCGGTACTCCCTTTCTTCTAAACTCTTTAAAATTCTCTTCCGGTGCGTATACCCTTATTCTTCCGGCATACTGATCGTCACCTGATACTACCTGTTCAGTTGTAAAGTCCTGAGCCTGGATCCCGAGGAGCTGTGCCTTTATTCGCATCAGAATATCCTTTGTTACAAGGATTACCTGCTCCTTATGTGTATCCGAAAGCCCTTTGCAAACTCTGAGAATACGGTTGTCGGATTTGTACTCCACCATATCCTTGGGAAGCTCTACATCCTTATAGTTTTTCTCTACCCTAAGGATCGCTCCGTCTTGCAGTTCTACTCCCTTTGTAAGATCTCCTTCCTTTCTCAGTTCTTCAAGTAACCTGATTACTTCTCGGACATTGGCACCGCGCTCACCCTCGTCGCGTTTGTGCGTATCCAATTCTTCAAGTACCACCAGCGGCAGGACAACATCGTTGTCATCGAAGCACCGCAGAGCATGTGGCGCCTGAATGAGGACATTAGTATCGAGTACATAGATTTTTTTCATGCACTTCCCCCCATCCTGTTTAGTTTAGACGTGTGATGCTATATCACAAAAAATGGTATAACCCTTACGTCTATGTAAGAATTATACCATATTTTGGGTTTGTTCATACTAAAAAATACTATAATTAGTGATTACCTGTTATCCAGCCACTGTCTGGTCTTGGCGTAAACATCCTTGAAATCACCTGAGTAATTCTCGCGAATTTTCTCGGTCGCCTCTATAAACGGCTTGAGATCCGGATATGTAACCTCAAGTCCAAGCTCCTCAAGCTTCTTAAAAATATCCTCTTCATTCTGATGAACCGCCTCGTGCTCTCCCTCCGCGGATACCTTGGCTGCAGCATCAATGACAGCTCTGTCCTCTTCGCTCAGACTGTTGTACACGCTTGTCCTCATAACCATGTTCCATAAATTATACGCATGATTGGTAACTGCAACATAATTCTGAATCTTATAGTATTCGTTTGTATAGAAGGTAGTTGCTGACCAGTCGGCTCCGTCAAAAGTCCTTCTGTTCAGATTGTCATATAGTTCAGAGCTCACATAACTGTAGGAGGTTGCTCCAAGCACTGAAAACATATCCATCAGAGTCTTGCTCTTAACGGTTCCTATTATTAGTCCCTTCATATCCTCGGGAGTATTGATCGGGCGAACGGAATTGGACAGATTTCTGAAGGATCCGCAGTAATGACTCAGCACTTTAAAGCCTCTTTTTTCCAGTTTGTCATCCACTTCTCTGTTGATATCACACTCAGAAAATTTCCATGCGGTCTCATGATCTGTGAAAAGATAAGGAAGTCCGGTTATTCCTTCCTCAGGAACTATATCAGTAAAATAGGGTGCAGCTATGATCGAAACATCGACCTTTCCTTTTTTCATATCATCATAGATAAGCAGCTGGTCCCCGTATTCATCCTGGTAATGAACATCGCATTTAACGCGCCCCTGCGTGCCGGTCTCAACATCAGATGCAAACTGCCTGACATAGTCGCATCTGAAGTCATCCCGGGGCATAGCTACACAAATTTTAATCGTGCTGACGCCGTCCGCCCCTGCAGAAGAGCCTTTGCAGCCTGCAAGTGCGAACGTACATAGAATAATTATAAAAGCCGGTATAATTACCTTTTTATATAATGTCAAAAGCCTTGTCATATATGGTTTCTCCATATTTTCCACTATCATTAATCTTAGGTAAACCATACCTTAAATGCAATTAATTTATTCTAAAAATATTATGATATAATGAGTTTATAAGTTATTATTTCCGTGGGGAGGAGCATAGAACTTTGGCGCTTTTTGGCAGAAAATATGATGATGAACTTGATAATAATTATGTGCCGCTCGAAGAGTTTGCTCCTACCATCAGCAGGCAGGAAGTGGTCAAGCGGAAAAAGCTCTCAGACCTCATTTCCCCTATTCGTGACATTCCCACAGCTTTAAGAGGAAGAAGAGACCAAATAGAAAGTGACCTTTCATCCTTTTCATCGGATCAGGATGAGAGCTTTGATGAACTCGAGGAAATGCTCTCCGACATCGTGGATGATACCAAGGGACATATAGACGATGTTGACACTTTAAACGAAACCATAGAAAAGGTACGCGAGGCTCTTTCATCCATAAAGGAGACAACCGATAATCTACCTGAGCTCCCCGACAATTCGGAGCTCAGCGATGAGATAGAGATTCCGCAGATAAACCTGCCAAAGCTCTCTGCCGAATATATGCCAGATTCCGAGCTTGTTGCGCAGATACGCAGCTACTCATCCTTTTCACACATATTAAAAAAATCCGTTGAGTACACACTCTCATCCCTCGATCAGTACCACAAGCAGGTACAAAGCCTTTCAAAGAAAAAAGAAATGCTCGAAGCCCTGGCATCGGAGGCTGATCTTCTGGCGCTTAATACAACTATAGATGCCACTCATATGAACGAAGAAAGCAGGGCCTTTTCCACGAAGGTTGCCGCTGAGGTTGGAGATCTGTCCAGGAAGATTCATGATATCTCTGCTGCCCTTGATGCAGAGCTCGGTGCATTGGAAAACGGCTTTAGGACCGTAAGGTCTTCCGTAAACACCATAGAATCCGCTCACAGGGATGCTTCCAGATACGCGGATATGTACTCATCTGCCAGTAACGAGTATTACAGACAGAGTACTAATTACACGAACATATTGATCCAAAGTCTTTCAAGACTCAATCAGGATTTCAGGGAGACACTTGATAAACAGGATGCTATTCAGGCTGATTACCTGAAAGCGTTGGAGGTTTTCAGATCTGATATAATGACCTCCGCCCGTGAGATACTATATAAGGGAAGCCGTATAGGAAGTGTTCTGGACGGCTGCATACGCGGCTCTGCTTCTCTTAAGGAAGAAATGACAGAAACTCTTGAGAATATTGATGAGCTTAAGTCTCTTCTTTCAGATGTGAGAAAAACCGATGCTATAAGAAAATCCAAATATTCATCAGCTTTGTTGAAAGCCTTTGACCAGGATATTGTCTGGCTGCACAATAAGATTGAGAGCGTCATGGAAGCAGCTGAAAACGAATCATAACACAAAAGAGCCGGTGGTAAAAACCATCGGCTCTTTCTCCCTCATAAATACATAAACCGCAGAACGATTTATTTAGCAGGTCCTGCCTGCACTAAAATATCTCACCCATCAATATAATTAGATTTTATCACACTTTCGCAATAATACAACCCGAAAAAAGTGATTTTAAGGCGTTTTTTATAATTTTTTAATAAACCAGTTTCCTCTCAGAACCTGATATACCTAGGTCTACCCGAACTTACCACGTAATCCTCTGCCCAAATATAAGCAACCAGTTTCCCATGGTAATAAAATTCACAGCGGTTTCCCTTTATCTCATCCATTACCAGTGTAATCGCATCAACCCTGATACAATCCTCGGAATTCTCATACCACAAGCCCTGAACATTCTGTGCATAGGTAATAACGAAATCCTTGAGCTCGCAATAGTGGAATCTGTCATAAGTGACAAGCATCCTGGACCTCTTACATTCGTCCGCGCCTGCCTTGGGTATTCTGGCTCCTATAATCTTAATCCTGCCGCTCTTCATTCGTCTGAAGGAAATCATAATCTCATAGCCGCCTTCAAGAGCCTGATAAAGCACAAAGGGATGTGTACTGCAGTAGAGTCTCTCACTGCCGTAGCCAAGCTTTCTTCGAAGGCTTGTGAGCGCTAGTCTGATTTTGGCTATAAACGCTTCATCCTCACTGTTTCTTCTGACCTGGAGTCTTAAGATAACCGCGTACTCTGCCTGCAAATAGTAATAATAGGCCTGTGATATGTCCGCCGTACCTCCGATTCCCTTTCGGTACATATCGCCAAGCTCATAGGCAGCCTCAGCAAATCTGCATCTGTAGTGGCCTTTTCCTTCACTTATGAACTTTTTAAGCTCCCGTCGGTATTCAGCACGCTTGGTTCTTCTGATGCCGACTCTTGATTCGTCCCGTTCTTTCATAGATGTTATAATATCACAGAAGGGGTTTCTTTACACCCTTGATTTTATTTCGTATAATTTCGTAAACGGATATGATAAATACATACTTACTTTTCATATCAAAAGGAGTTTATTTATGTCTGTAAAAAAGAAATTCTCGCACCTTGGTTTTTCAATTCTCTTTTATGTGGTTTTCTCCAATATACTCAGCGTAGTTGTTGTAGCTGCAGCAATGTTTATATATATCTTCGTTAATTACTTCTCGTATCTGAGCGCTTCCCCGCAAACAAGTGACGGTCTGAACATGGAGCTTTATATGCAGCTTATAGAACAATTCCGGACTAACACCACTCTCACAACCTTAATCACCATGTGCTCGGGATACCTTATTGCTGTTCCGATTTCAATAATCATCTTAAACGCTCCGGCTACCAGGGATCTTCTTCCACTTAAGGGTATGCAGTTTATGACTCCTGAGGAGAAGGCTCAGGGAAGGAAGCTTACCCCGGGAGAATTTTTCAGATTTATCATGTACATGTTTCCGCTTGGAATAATCGGCTCCCTTATAGGGCAGATACTTGCAGTAATAATGGGCAGCATTACCGGACAGGACATGACTGATGTTCTGTCATCCACTCTCACAAATATGTCACTTCCTATGGTCTTTCTTCTCAGCGTTGTACTTGCTCCGATTTTTGAAGAAATCATGTTCAGATACGCAGTGATCGGTTACTGCAGGCGCTATGGTGAATGGAATGCCATCATTATATCCGCGTTTATTTTCGGACTTATACACACCAATGTTTTCCAGTTCTTCTATGCTTTTGCGCTGGGAATTGTTTTTGGTTATGTATATATTTACACAAGGAAACTGATCTATACCATCATCATGCACTGTACCTTCAATTTCTTCGGAGCCTTTGTGCCGATGCTGATTGATCCCAATCTTTCACCCTCCAATACGGGTTCCATTATTTATTCCGTGATTCAGTACATCGTCGCTATAATAGGCCTTATCATGCTGTTTTTTTACGTAAAAAAAGGAAGTCTCCTACAGAATTCCCCAAATACTCCGATTCAGGACAAATTCTGTAAGGACTCCGTTTTAAATGTAGGAATGATAAGCCTCATCATCGCGTGCATTATCATAACTATACTGTTAAATTTTGCGATCTGATCTGTTTCTCTTTATGAAAAAAACAAGATTTTAGAGCATTTCTACAACTTCCTGTGAGAAGTCTGCATAGCCGTTTTTATATAATTCCTGCACAAATTCTACGGCTTTCTGACCGGATTCCTCAATCGGTACACCCTGACTGTAGATATACTCAACCTTGTTTCCGTTTGCCATAATAAAATTCACCTGTGTTCCAATAATCTGGCCATCGCCGACATCCATGCCGACTACTTCGACATCTGTAACTTCACGAACACGTCCTGCAGCAAATAATACTCTCATATTAACCTCCTTAATCAATCGTCATCAGAGTCATCCGCATCAAAGTTAATCTCCTTGAGACGTTGTGCCTGCTTGTAAATACCATCCAGGGATTCTCTGAAGCTTTCGAACTTCAAAACCGCCTCCTGAGCATTCTTTAGTCCGTCATTGGAAAGTGCAGCAACTTCTTCACTTGTGGCGGACAGATTAGAAATATTATCATTTATCTCATTTGTGGAATTATCAATCATCTCCATACTGGTTCCGATATCACTGATCTTATCAATCAGATCCTCGAAATTATGATTGATCGTCTCAAATGAGGAAGCGGTATCACGGATTACCTGATTCTGCAATTCCACGGACTCAACCGTATTATCTATACTCTCCATAGCCTTATTTGCATCTTCTGTAAGTTCACCGATAATTTTTGTAATCTCATTGGATGCATTATTAGTCTGCTCAGAAAGCTGTCTGATATCATCTGCAACAACCGCAAAGCCTTTTCCGGCTTCTCCCGCTCTGGCAGCCTCAATTGAAGCATTAAGTGCAAGGAGGTTCGTCTGTTTTGAAATAGCCATGATCGAACCAAGAATTTTCTGAACCTCTTCTACCTTGTTGAGAACAGCCTTAGTAGATTCGGCAGTAATCTGGCTGGCAGAGCGGACGCCTCTTGCCTTGTCTCTCAAAACTTCGATGGTCTGAGCCACTTCAGCAACCGTCTCCTTGGTACTCTGCGAAGCTTCTATCATCTGCTGTCTCTGAGAATCCGCAACCTGTGTCTGCTCTCTTATCTCTGCCACCTTCTGGGCTTCATCCGTTACGGCATTTGCGGTACTCTCTGTAGAGCTTGCTATATCCTTCATTCCGGAGCTTGTATTTTCAATAATCGACTCGAGTTCCGCTATAGTACCCTGAGCGCTGTCGAAATGCCTGGAAATACGTCTCGCGATTTTTCCCATATCATGACTTGCTGCTTCCTGAACCTTTACATTTTCCTGAATAGTATCAAAATGCTCCTCATTAAAGGCGTTCAAGAGGCTCATCGTATAATATGATGCCAGAATCGTAAGTATTGTAGCAATTCCGGTAAGTGCTATTTCTGTACCGCTTCTTTCCCCCTTCGAAAGGACTCTTAGGGCGGTGATGACATACATAAGCAGAATTACCGAACTTCCGCCTATTATAATGCGCTTGTTCATATAAAGAATTCCGCTTACAAGAATAGGAAGTCCGAAAATAACATAGTAGAGCTGACCTTCGACAGCCATTACAACAACGAAAGTAACCGTTGCACCAAGCATGATCATCGTAGAACCGATACGGCCTTCCCTAAACTTCGCCATCGCTACGCACATTACCGCAATACTTATCACAACGGAAGCTATTTCAAGAATTCTTCCGCCGGAAAAGCCTGCCGTAACACCCTCAAACAAAAAAGCGAGTGCACAAGTAGCCACAATAATTAGGCATACCGTAAACGCTCGCTGATTGGCACGGGAGAATTGGTTCTTATCCATATTGTCCTCCTGATATATAAATGCAAACAATTGTTACAAATACTCTCACACTTAATATTTTATCAGAATAGACGAAATTCAGTTCTAAATTTTTACTAAATAAGGATATTCTCTCTTTATAATTACTTTATAAATCGGACCTATTGCCTGTCATAATAAGCTTTGCCTGAGCAAATAAAATAGGTTCTGATGTATCCGTCTGTGGAAACAAAGGCGATTTCATTGGTTGATTCAAGATAATAAATATCATCACCGTCCTCGGCTTCAGTCTTGTGAAGAGCCTCCGGATTGTTTATAAGAGCATTGGCTCCTTCAAGATATTCTTCCTCTGAAGAAAAGCCCATTTCCGCCCCATGCTTTTCGAAATGGCCGGATAAGCGGTCAGGATAGCGGAAGTTGTAGGTTTTCCCATCACGCTCTTCAATTGCTGATATAGCAGCCTCTGCTGCACTTTTGGCATCGCTTTTTGCATCGTCTGTAAGGAGCTGCGCTGAATTTTCCGCAGGCTCGTAGCTTGAAAGCTCAGAGCTGCTACTTCCGGCATTATTCCCCTCATTCGATGGACCAAACTGGGGATACATTATCATATACATCACGCAGATGATAAAAAGAACCATTATCCCCATGTAGTAGCTCTTTGATTTTTTTCTGCGCGGTTTTCTATTTAGACGATTATCCATTACTCTAATCTCCAACAAAACCTAAGTCATTTATTTATATACAAATTCGCGCTGTATAACAAAGCTAAGCAAAAACAATACGGTGTCCACCGGGATTTTCACATATACTTCCGGAGCCGATTCAAAGAAGCCGTGAATAAAGGTAACTCCGTAGCCGCTAAGCAGCATTATAATAACGGCAAGCAGCAGATATTTGGCTGCAGCAAGGAATTTGTTTCCTCTCCCCTTAAATACCACCTTGTAATTAACCATAAAATTGTAGGTGGCGGATATCACTCTTGCCAGTATCGTAGAAAGCAGAATATATCCTATAAAAAGATCCTCGACATTCCTGAAAAGTCTGCAAAACAGAGCAAACATAAGCATATCTATTACACTCGATGAAAGCGAGGAAATAATAAACTTAAAGAACACCGCATAAATAATAAGCGAATCCTTTATTGGTCTGAAATGGCTGGATTTATTTTCCTCAATATAAATTGTCTGTATATCCACCTGCCTTATCGGAATCCCCAGATAACCGGTGGCTAAGAGCATATTTGTCTCAAACTCAAAACGCTCACCCTTTTCATTCAAAAGGTAGCGCATAAATCCCGCAGGAATCGCACGCAGACCGGTCTGTGTATCAGTCACCTTTACTCCGGTCAGGACACCCATCACCTTGCTGGTGGTTTTATTTCCAAACACGGATCTCGCGGGAATTCCGCCCTCATCAAAATTTCGGCACCCTAAAATCAGAGCATCGCTGTTTTCCAAAAGCTCTCTCTTGACCCTTGTGATATCTGTCGTTGTATGCTGTCCGTCGGAATCAGCGGTTATGACTCCTATCATATCGGGATACTCATTCAAGCAGTAATTGAAGGCATCCTTCAGTGCTCTTCCCTTACCCATATTGACTGCATGTCGAAGGACAACTGCCCCATATTCAGACTTGGCCGTCTCAAAGAGTTGTCCATAGGTATCCTTATCCGAGCCGTCATCCACTATTACAACAGGTTTAAGCTCCGATGCTTTCAGGTCGGAAAGAAGCTTTATTAACTTTTCATCCGGCTCATAGGCCGGGATTATAATCGGTATTGTCTTATTTTCCATATTTAATATAAATAAACAGGGTATAGTTTAATATCGTTTCCTGATTTTTCTATCCTGTATATCTTCCAGAATTTAAAATATTCCTCACCTTCCGTGATGGTGTTAAAAGTTTCTGCCATAGTCTCTTCCCCAACAGAGGGTGCTTCCGCAAAGAGATACTCAGCATGACTGCTTGATATTTTTTCACATATAGTGGCTACTGTATCAGCCTCTGTAAGTGTATCATATACTGCCGGAACAGGCGATGCTTCCTTGCTTATATAGGTATCATGTACCCAGTGATTGGATTCACCGCTCCTAAGATTAAGCACTCTGTGTCCCCAGAGGTCTCTGTGTCCGTAAACTGCTTCGATAAACATCTCTCCGCCATCGTCTATCATATCGCCGTTGTACGTCTTATTCTCGGCAAGTTCTGTTCTATATCCCGCAAGATACTTATACATACCCTTATAATCTGTTGTCAGAAGCACAAAAGCTGCGAACGCGATGTAAATCAGAAGCGCTTTTTTATTGTTATCCGGATCATCGGATTTTTCCGAAAGCTTCTCATATCTTCTCGCCTTCGTAAAAGCCATTCCCGCAAGCAGATATATGCCGCCTATAGTAAAAGGTGCCCCATATCTTGCTATCGAATTTGTCATAGCAAAGGCATCAAGATACTGATCCTCAGCCTGAAAAAGCGAAATATGTGCAATGAAAATAATTGCATGTGAAATAATCGCTGATATCAAAAGGAAAATTCCTATCGGCTTCGCCTGCTCCCTTGCTATTATTCCCTTTTTTACCATAACAATAAAAGCAGCAAAGATAAGGATTATCACCGCGCCTATCGGAAGGTCAAAGGTTATATTGTGATCAGCATGCATCGGCATGGTCCAAAGCCCGAGGAAAAAGTATCTGGCTTTATCAAGTGCATTAGCGGGGACAGAATAGGAACCTGTTGCCATTTTTATTCCAAGTCCCGTAGCCTTGGCCACTCTCCTGTTTATCAGGCAGAACAGAAGCCAGCTTCCGTAAAAGGATGCCGAAAAAAGTGACGCGAAGATTATTCCTCTCTCTTTGTATCCAAGCATAAAATAGAACAAAAGTGCAAAGAGTGCCCACTCGATACCGACAGATTTCGTAAGGAACAGCACCGCTGCATATAACGCAATCCTTCCGTAATAGAAAAGACTTGCGTGGTCTCTTTTGTCCCAGATGGCATACAGCAGAGCCCCATATATGATGCCCATAGTGATATCAGCCGGGGTTCCGTAAAAGATAATCCCGTTTACAATTCCCGGGACCATAAATGCAAGCAGAGTTGCCGGCGCTGAAAGCTTGTCCCTCACTGCTTTTACAAGAGGCATAAGGAAAACTGCGTTTAACGCAAAATAGCCGGCAAACTGGAGTCCTTCAATATATCTGCCCGGACTTATCTGCAGGAAGACCCATTTAAACAGTGATGTTACCGGCGGATAATCTCCGAATTCCGGTGAAACATTGCCGTATTTTCCGGGAAACCTGTTCACATAAAATAACTGTTTAGCATCAGATGACCAGAAATTGATATCATCCCACCAGGTGAAAATCTGGTCCTTTGTAAGATAGGTAACAGCTGTCAAAACAAGGATAAAGGTAATTACAGAGGGTTTAAAGAATACCTTTAAACATCTTCGAAATACCCTTTTCTTGCTGTTAATGTTCACAACCTTGGATGCAAGCGATGCCTCCTTTATACAGTGCTCTGCATAAATAATCAGCACAAAAAAGGCTATTATCAAAAGAGCTATTACATAAATAGCCCTCATTTCCCCAATTACAGCCAGAAGGTACAATGCAAGTATCTGCATTGCACCTGTCATGGCTATGGTATCGCATATGCTCTCTTTGAATTTAACGGCAAGAACAGATGCCGTCAGAAAAAATGCTGTTGGAATTAGCAGCCACATGTGTATGTCTCCAGATTATAGTTTAAACAAAGTACCGATAATTCCTCGGCCGAGGCTTGCTCCGATGTTGCCTCCAAGTGTCTTTCCGAACTTTCCGAAGCCCTTGCCGGCAGCTTTACCTACTTCACGTCCCACTGTGCCGCTCACGGTTGAAGCAACGGATTTTGCAGCGCGCTTCTTTGCAGCTTCTGCCTTCTGCTTTTCACGCTCCTCTTCTTTTGCCTTGGCTGCCTCTTCTTTCTCCTTTGCTTTAGCAGCCTCTGCCTCGGCTTTAGCCTTAGCAGCTTCCTCTGCGAGCATTACTCCCTTTCTCTGAAGCATTTCATACGCAGAATCGGAATCTACTGCATTTGCATATTTACTGTAGAGAAGGCTTCCCTTTATTGCGCTGTCTCTCTCAGAGTCGTCAATTCCTCCGATTTTACTCATAGGAGGAAGAATAAATGCACGTCTGACAACTCCCGGCGTACCGTTCTCATCAAGGAAGGACACAACAGCCTCTCCCGTTCCAAGTTCCATGATAGCATCATAAGTCTTAAACTCGGGATTCTCCCTGAAGGAATCCGCAGCGGCCTTAACAGCCTTCTGATCTGCGGGAGTATAAGCATGAAGCGCATGCTGTATTTTATTTCCAAGCTGTGCAAGAACTCCGTCCGGAATATCTCTCGGATTCTGAGTGATGAAATAAACACCGACTCCCTTGGAGCGAATAAGTTTTACGACCTGCTCTATCTTATCAAGAAGGGCCTTGGAGGTGTCCTTGAAAAGAAGGTGCGCTTCATCAAAGAAGAATACCATCTTGGGCTTCTCCATATCTCCCACCTCGGGAAGCGTCTCAAAAAGCTCTGAGAGCATCCAGAGAAGGAAGGTTGAATATAAAACGCCATTATTTATAAGGCTCTCGGAATCAAGAATATTGATCATTCCCTTTCCGTTTGTATCTGTTGTAAACCAGTCTGTGAGATTAAGCGCAGGCTCTCCGAAGAAAGTCTCGGCTCCCTGTGTCTCCAATGCAACAACGCTTCTTAAGATCGCGCTTATGGATACGGGACTCATCTTACCGTACTTGGCGGCATATTCCTTATTGTTCTCTGAGAGTTCATTTAAAAGAGCCTTCAGGTCTTTGGTATCAAACAGAAACCACCCGTTATCATCCGCTATTTTGAATGCAATTGTGAGGATATCGCTCTGAAGATCGTTAAGTCCAAGAATTCTGGACAAAAGAATAGGTCCCATCTCAGAAACAGTGGTGCGAAGCTGAATTCCCTTCTCTCCGAAAAGATCCCAGAAAGTAACAGGATACTTTTTGTATTCGTAGCCTGTTCCTGCAAGAGAAAATCTCTCTATTCTCTCTTCCATTCCTGAGCCTTCGCGGATCATTCCTGCAAGATCGCCCTTAACATCGGCCAGAAATACCGGAACACCCATATCGGAGAAGGATTCCGCAAGAACCTTAAGTGTAACCGTTTTACCTGAACCGGTTGCGCCTGCAATCAGTCCGTGTCTGTTTGCCATCTTCGGCAAAAGGCATAAATCATCCCCATTGTCTGCTTTTGCTACCCACACCTTACTGTCTTTAAACATTTCCATACCCTCCAACGTTATGCTTAAATTCAATCTACTTACTATTTTAACTACAAATCTTCAGCAAAACAACAAACATAAACAATTTTTGATTAATTGAAAAAACCGGTAGTCTTACGACTACCGGCTGTTTCTGAAGTTTAAATTATTTCTTATTAACAAGATCCTTAAGAGCCTTACCAGCCTTGAACTTAGGAGCTACAGAAGCGGGAATCTTGATGCTCTCGCCAGTCTGAGGGTTCTTACCTGTTCTAGCTGCTCTCTTTGTGGTCTCGAAAGTACCAAAGCCAACAAGCTGAACCTTATCCTTCTTCTTAAGCTGCTTTGAAACAACGTCAACGAAAGCCTTTACAGCCTTCTCAGAATCCTTCTTAGAAAGACCTGTCTCCTTTGCAATTGCTTCTACTAATTCTGTCTTGTTCATAATTGTTTTCCTCCAAATATAAGAAAATTTAACTACATTGACTATACTAGCACCCAAAAAGCCTAAAAACAAGCCTTTTTTGACAAAAAAAGTCGGATTTTTCCGTATTTAAGCCGTTTTTAGTGATATCTGTCAAAAAAGTCTGATTATTCTTGTGAAAAACAGATATTGAAACTTGCAAAATAAGGTGATTCAAGGGTTTTCAGAAGGTGGGATTACTCTTTACCGCTCCAACAATAGGTACACAGCTTGCAGGGTTCGATCGGTATAGCCTCCACCATGTCATCCAGTCTGTGGTAATGAAGGGATGTGAAATTAAGCTCTTTCCTTATCTCCTCAAGCATAGCCTCGTACTGGGGAGAATCGGGATCGGTATACTTACGTACAGTCTCTTCACCCGGCTTCGGATATCCTTCAAGCTTCTCAATGACGCGTCTTGTGATAAGCTCCATCTCCGAATTCGAACGGGAGAAATTCAGGTACTTGCAGCCGTAAATAAGCGGAGGACATGCAGGTCTTATATGAACTTCTTTTGCACCGCTCTTGTAAAGGAACTCAGTTGTCTCACGAAGCTGAGTACCCCTTACTATCGAGTCATCTATAAGAAGAAGACTCTTATTATTTATCAACTGATTAACGGGAATTAGTTTCATCTTGGCGATGAGGTCACGTCTTGACTGAATTGTGGGCATAAATGATCTCGGCCAGGTGGGTGTGTATTTTACAAACGGTCTTGAATACGGGATTCCAGAAGCATTCGAATATCCGATGGCATGAGCAACTCCGGAGTCAGGTACCCCTGCAACAAGGTCGGGATGCAGTCCCCTTTGCATATCACGCTGAGCAAGCTTTTTTCCGCAGCCGTATCTGATATTCTCAACACTTAGTCCCTCATAGGTCGAAGCAGGAAATCCGTAATAGATCCACAGAAAGGTACAGATACGCATTTCATCAAAGGCCGGAGCTACTATCTCTACACTTTCGGGTGTGATGAAAGCAATCTCTCCGGGGCCGAGTTCCCTGTAGGGATCATAACCCAGATTCAGATATGAAAAGCTCTCAAAGCATACACAATATCCCTCATCCTTATGGCCGATTTCAACCGGTGTTCTACCGAATCTATCTCTGGCTGCATAAATGCCCTCCGGAGTCATAAGGAGCATTGTGAGCGATCCCTTAATTATCTCCTGCGCATATCTAATGCCCTCAACAATCGTAACCTTCTGATTAATGATGGAAGCAACAAGCTCTGTGGGGTTTATATCGCCACCGCTCATCTCAAGGAAATGCGATCTGTTGTCCGCAAATAGCTTATTGGTAATCTCTTCAATGTTGTTGATCTTACCGACCGTAGTTATGGCATAAGTGCCATGGTGAGAACGAACAATGAGAGGCTGCGGCTCAAAATCGGAAATACAGCCGATTCCGAGATGTCCCTCCATTTTTAACATATCCTCTTCAAATTTAGGTCTGAAATACGATCTCTCGATATTATGTATGGAACGATCGAAGCCCTTCTTCCTGTCATATACAGCGAGACCTGCCCGGCGAGTGCCGAGGTGAGAATGATAATCAGTTCCGTAGAACAGATCAAAAACTGCGCTTTCACGCGATGCTACGCCAAAAAAACCACCCATGGAAACCTCCCGATAATGATTATTTAAACACTACGTGTTCAATAATATCATAAAGGAAGTTCCATGTGTGGCTAAAATTTAGTTTTATTTTTTAAACGTTACAGTATATCGTTTCTCTTTACATAGGCAGGTGTAACCGAATCAGAAACTACTCTCTTCACGTTTCTTATATCAGCCCACTTATCTATTACAGCATTCTCGATATGCACGCCATCAGCGATGTTATTGTAAGCAAGAACAATTGAATTTCTTACTACCGCATTCTTACCGATGTGAACATTACGTCCGATTATGGAGTTCTCAACAGTTCCTTCGATGAGCGATGCATTACATATCATAGAATTTGTAACCTTCGCGCCGTGGAAATACTGAGTAGGACATGCATCTGTAGTTCTTGTATAAATAGGCCACTCAGGTCTGAAGAATTCCATTGCAGTACCATAATCAAGAAGCTCCATGTTAGCTCTGTAATAATCATCGAGACTAGTTATCGCTGCGAAGAAACCTCTGTGCTGGAATCCTCTTATATCGAGATCCTTGCATGAAAGGGCGATCATATCAGCCAGAGAATATGCAGAGGATTCTTTTCTTGACTTCTTAATGAGATCAATGAAAATCCCCTTCTTCATAACATAGGTATCCATGCTGATATTTCTTTCCTTAGCCGTACCCATGTTGCGCTCGATTGACTCGATACCCTTCTGCTTATTAAGAGTCACTGTATTGCAAGCTCTGTAATATTCCTTAGCCTGATCTACTTTGTGATAGAGAAGTGTAATATCTGTCCCTGATGCTACGTGCTCATCAAGGAGTGCCTGATAATCCTGCTTGTAGATCATATAGCTTGGAGCAACAACAACGTAGTCCTGAGGCATACGCTCGATCTGCTCCATATTCTCAATATAGGCATTGATATCAGTGTTGTAAATTGAGCTTGCGCCATTGTTCTGCGTAAAGAACATCTGGATTGCACCACGTTTGGAGTTGATGTTGTAGTGACGTCCGGAGCCGATGTGCTCAACTATTGATCTGGGTCTGCTGTTGAGGCATACCTGAATTCTGTCGAATCCACTGTTACTCATGTTGGAAATAGGAAAATCGATTACACGAAATCTTCCAAGGAATGAAAAAGCTCCTATAGGTCTGTAATCATGAAGTCCCTCAACGCGAATATAATTAGCGGCGGAATTGATCACGCCAAATGCCTTATTTTCCATTATTTATCATCCCCCTTTACACTTTTTGCAACAAGGAGGATTTCCTCGCTCTTTTTGCTTCCGACAACAGCATTCTTGCCAATGCGTACCCCCTCTGCCACAAGGCATCTGGTAACCGTAGCACCTTCCAGGACTGAAGCATTAGGCATAAGAACAGAGTCTATAACCTTTGCTCCGGGTCCGATCTTTGCTCCGGCAAAAATAACTGAGTTCTTAACCTCTCCTCCGATAGCAGAACCCTGATTGATATAAGCTCTGTCAATCTTGGCCGTTTCTGCGATATATGCAGGTGTCATTCCGACATCCTCTGAATAAATCTTCCAGGATGTATCATCAAGATTAAGCTCGTTCTCACTGTCAAGAAGATCCATATTAGCTTCCCAAAGAGAATCGATTGTTCCGACATCCTTCCAGTAACCGGAGAACTCATAAGCATAAAGTCCCTTGCCTTCATTGAGCATTACAGGGATAAAGTCCTTACCAAAGTCATGGCTGGAATCAGGATTCTTCATATCCTCGATAAGCATCTTGCGCATGGTCTTCCAGTTGAAGATATAGATACCCATGGAAGCCAGATTGCTCTTAGGCTTAGCGGGCTTTTCCTCGAACTCTATAATGCGTCCGTTGCCATCAGTGTTCATGATACCAAAACGGCTTGCTTCCTTCTTCGGAACGCCGCGAACAGCGATGGTCGCATCTGCCTTATGCTCTTTGTGGAATCTGAGCATCTTATCATAATTCATTTTGTAGATGTGATCTCCGGAAAGAACAAGAAGGTACTCCGGATCGTATGCATCGATGAAATCAATATTCTGTGAAATTGCATCAGCGGTTCCGCGATAAACATCGAGTCCGGAATCTGCCTTTTCTCTCGGAGTCAGAACGAATACTCCGCTGTCCTTTGTATCCAGTCCCCAACGTCCGCCGGCTGCAACATAACTGTTGAGAAGTACCGATTCGTACTGAGTAAGGACTCCGACAATATCAATTCCACTGTTCGCACAGTTACTAAGCGGAAAATCAATAATGCGGTATTTTCCTCCGTATGCTACAGCAGGTTTTGCAACCTTGTTTGTGAGCTCGTGGAGTCGGCTTCCCCTGCCACCTGCAAGGATCATAGCCAGCATATTAGTCTGAGCCATATTGTATATTCCCCTCTCTATATTTATAAAAACTTTATAACTTATATTCTAAGTGTTTTGCACAATGTTTTCAATGAAAAATCGTGCTTTTCGGCCATTTTTGACAAAAAAACCGGAGAATTTACACTCCGGTTTTCATATCAATCATGTTTGCATAAAATGATCACTTATATAATGCGTCTATCTGTTCCTGTAAAACAGCCGTAACATCATCAATCCCCTCAAGTGCAAGCTCATCCTGCATTTTTGTCACGATATCTTCAGCTGTACCATCATACTTTCCGTAAGAAATCTGTTTCATATAACTATTGTAAATTTCATTACACTTTTCTATCTTGCCTTCTATCTCGGTTTCATCCGGAACAAACTGCCCATAGGGATAGTCAATCTTCTTTTTCTCATAGGCTGTGTAAAGCTCATCTACCGTATCCCAGTTGGTCTTTGCGTCGCGAATCTCATTATTGTCGTTTCTGCCCCACCAGAAGTTGGTTATGTCATATATATTGTCAGCTTCCGGATTATAGCCTTCAGGCTGATCGCGAAGCCCCTGCTCGTTTATCGAATAAGAAACTCCCTCTATTCCATAGCATATCAGTCTATAGCAGACAGGATCGTTTCGCAAAAGATCATATACCATAAGTGCTCGCTCGGGATTTTCAGATGCCGCCGAAACCGCCATGGCACCGTGAGTGATAATCTGTGCAACAAGGTTCCCGTTTTCCTGCCCAAAGTAAAAGAATCCTGAGCTTGCATCCGGATTGTCCTGATATAGAATATTTTCACCCGTCTTTGAGCAAAGATTTACATAGGTCTGTGTGTGATGCTGTTCCAGTGCAACCTGTCCTTTTCTGTATTCCTCGCGATTATCAGCGCTGCTGTTCGTCATAACATCCGAAGGCCACACTCCCCTGGCATCCCACTCTTTCATGAGCCTTGCATATTCAATAAGCATATCCGTATCCTGCATTGCAGGAACATATAATGTATAAGGATCTTCCAATGTCCCGCCCCACAGATTGGATGAGCACAGCCCCTGAATAGGTACATAATCGCTATGAGAAACTATCCATCCCTCTGCCATATTAAGATACTGGGTACCATCAGCATCCCATACTTCCTTAAGTTCAGGATGAATACTCCTGACATTCTCCAGATACCTGGTTAACTCTTCCCAGTTTGTAATGCCATCTTCCAGCCCCAGTTCCTTGGCAAAATCCATGCGATAGATAAATCCATGGTTTGTCCACTGGGTATAATTATCCTCGGGCATAAAGTAAATGTCGTCATTGTACTTGCACATATCCCAATGTTCAGGTGTAACTGACTCATAGGTAAGGGGCGCATATTTTTTCAGCATATTTTCCGACAGAGGTAAAAAGACACCTTTTTTAACATTGATCCATCCGTCAAGCCAGTCTGTCGAGGCTCCCACCAGATCTACGCTTCCATCAAGCAATGCCAGCTTCTCATTATAGTTTTCGAGGTAGTTATCCCATTCCACAAAATCAATATTAAGCTCTGCATTGACCTTTTCATTAAGTGTCTCATTAAGCTCAGCTATGGTCTCCCTGAGTCTTTCAGCCGCTTCTCCAACCGGCTTATCTCCTGTCGTAAGATAAGTTATGACAACATGCTCCGAGGTATCAATACCTGAAGTATCAAAACCGCCCTCTTCTTCACTCTCTGTAAGTGAAATGCCGGCAGTCCCGTTCTGCATTTCTTCGGACACAACAAAACCTCCCTCCTGCTCTGAAGCAGTAGGCTCGGCAGGCTCATTCGGAGGAACCGCTTCATTACACCCTGCCGTACCGAGCACAAGTATTAAGCTGATAATTGCGGAAAGTGCCCGTCTACTCATAAAAACACCCCTGGTTACGTAAACTACATATACAATTTAATTATGACATAAAACAGCGATGGGAATTATTATATTTATATAAAAAACAGCCATCCTTTCGTAAAGGAAGAATAGCTGTTTCCCATAGTATTCAATTAAATTCGCAGGCGATATAGGCCACTCCGTTTGCATCCTCGTAGCAGGCAATTCCTATCTGCGTGGACTTGCTCAAAAGATTTGCCCTGTGAGACGGGCTGCGATACCAGGCCGCCATTATATTCAGCGTTCCTTTTTTCTCATCATTGTCCGCGCGTGCAAGATTTTCGCCATAGATGCCGGAACCAACTGTATACCATGCGCTTCCGTCAGGTCTCGTGTGATCGAATCTCGCCGGCAGTTCGCTTGCTCTGATAGCTGCGGACTGGTTAAGCGAATCCGATACAGCAAAAGCAGGAAGCCCTAATTCACCTCTGAGCGCATTCATGTAGGCAACCACCTCACCGGTATTTACCGTCTTTGCCCTCGCGGTGATACCGCCCGATACAAAAATCATAACTGTGATACACAAAATAAAATGAAGCTTAAGTAGCCTGATCCTTGTTATACTCATATTCAATTTCCCCCTCAACAAAATAATAATCTCCATGTAGGCGACCATATTTTTATAAATATATTATCGTACAAAAATTTCAAAAAAATTATAAAATTCCTGTAAATTTTTGCCGAATTATATCATTTTCATGATTATATACAATAAATAGTCGGATAATTGACAATTTTTAGAAAAAATTTCACTTGATTTTAATAATACTTGATAGTCTGCTTCCTTTGTGGTAATGTATATGTAGTTTTAAATACTACATGAGATAGTTATTTTTATTATCTCATTGTGGATTGCATATTGGAGGAAGGTATGACAGCAAAAGAGTTAAAGAGTTTTTTCAAAGAACACCTCGTTCCATCCAAACTGTACAAGATTGGTAAAGAGCGTGACGGCAGAGTGTGTCTGACCAAGAATAAAGAATTTTGGGAAGTGTATTTTCTGGATCATAAGAAAAAGATCGGTCTTATGAGATATACCGATGAGAATAGTGCATGTCTTTCCATGATGAATGAGCTCAGAAAAATAATGGAAAGTTTTTACGAGATAACCTGGAAACCAACCAGAGCATAATAAAAGGCTATATCCGCAACTTACGGATATAGCCTTTTTCTTTTGTTTTTAGCTTCTGAAATATAGGATTGCACAAACAATTGATAATGCCCAGAACATGAACCCTACGTAGGTTGTCCATCTGGAACTGTCATATTTTTCCTGTGCGATGTAGTTTTCCTTTATTAGTTCTATTCGTTCCTCCTCGTGACCGTCATAAAGCGGAGGTCCGGCTTCTTCCTCTTCACCCTCTGATTGTTCTTCGGATTCAGCCTCTTCCTCAGCTGCGTCCTCCTCGTCCGTCTCAAGCGCGATATCTTCTATGGTTGGTTCTTCAGGCTCAGGAACAGGCATCTGAATATCTTCTCCGGATATTTCAGCAGTCCCGGGACCTTCCTGTTCTGCATTTTCTTCATCCTCATGCCCCAGCAAATTGGGATCCTTGAGTTCCGGCTTAGGCGGTCTGTTAAACTCTCCTGCGGTAAAAAATCCCATGCCTACAAGGAATATGAAAAGTGAATAGACCAGATATATCTTGTTATGCTCCATATAAGTCCTACCTCACAAGAAAAGTATACTTAATATTTTTGAATCTCAATGCCTTCAGGTGCCACTTTTTTCAGCTTTTTGGCATATTTCTTTTTAACAGCCTTCTTGACATAAAATACAGCAGTTTCACTTATGTCTCTAAAGCAGGCCTTTCCGAAGGTTTTTATTTTCTTTGACTTGATTGTAATTTCATTAAGATGCGAGCAGCCTGCAAAGGCACACTTTCCTATTTTGGTTACATTCCCTCCTATTGTTACGCTTTCAAGGTTTTCATTATCCTCAAAAGCCCTTGGAGAGATCGCCGTTATTTTGGCGGTAATATTACCTATCTTAACTTTTCCCGGTATTTCAAGAGAAGTCACTTCTTCATCAGTCATCTCTAAGAATGTGACCTCAAAATCTCCCGTTGCCTTAAAAATGCCTATATCAGTTTCATAGGTTTTACCCTTCTGAAGCTTGGTCTTTACATTTTTATACTTTGGCCAGTAATAATCACGCGCAAGCTCGCCTCTTTCCCTGGCCCGTTCCTCCTTGTCCGCAGGTACTTCAAAATAGTAGCACCAATCATGTCCCGCTCTATAAGCCCCTGATTTTGAATTTTTCACCCCACGAAGAACCGAGCATGTGTATGGATAATACGTGTCCAGCTCATATTCAAGGTAATAGAGCTGCCCTTCCAGATCCTCCCAATCATACCCGTGGTCATCACACCAGGCTCTAAGTCTTGACATTCTCTCTGCGTGCCATTGGCAAATACCATAGCTTGTACCACCATCAGATAATGCATTTGTCCTAAACGAGGATTCCTTCTCAATATTTGCAAGAACACCGGCACCGGCAGCATTGTTGAAATTCATTTCTTCTCTTAGGAAAAAGAAAATCTTTTCCTCATTGCTACTTCCATGCAAAGATGCAGCCTTTGCGCCAATACTCGGCGCAAACAGACTGCATCCTAATATACATATTGTCCCCAGTATTATTTTTCCCCAAACTTTTTTCATATATGTTTCCTCTTTTTACATCGGCTTTTCGTAATAGAATGAGCTCTTTCTGATAAAGCCAATCTCCTTATAATTTATAATCTGCTCTGTACTACCTATGAACAGCACTCCGCCGGGAGCGAGAGAAGCATAGTACTTTCTGAAAATTTCATCCTTAGCTTCCTCTGTGAAATAGATAAGCACATTTCGACATACAATAAGATGATAATCCTTCGGATAAGGCTCTCTCAAAAGATCTGCCTGCTTAAAGTTTACACGCTTTTTGACATCATCGCAAACGCGCCACTTATCACCTTCCTGGGTAAGATATTTCTTCTTAAGGTCAGCCGGAACGCCCGATACTTCCTTGGCATCATAGACGCCTGCTCTTGCCTTCGCAAGCGCTACAGTGTCAATATCCCACGCCATGACATTGATCTGATTGAGCGGCACATGATTGGACATGAGCATGACAATCGTATATGGCTCATCACCTGTAGAGCAGGCAGCGCTCCAAATCTTCAGGTTCTTACCAAACCTGTTCATCAGCTCCGGCACCATCTGCTTATCCATCAAATTCCATTGATCGATGTTTCTGAAAAACTCGGAAACATTGATTGTAAGATAAGTAATAAAGGTTTCTCTTGCAGTCTGGTCCTTTTTGATAAGATCCATATACTGATCATAACCCTTACATTCTGTCTTACCGATGAGCGTATCAATTCTGCGCTTCATCTGCTTTTCTTTGTATGCATTAAGATCAATCTTTGTGAGCTTATAAACTTCGCCTTTAAACCACTCATAATCAACTGCCATATCTTATAACCCCCTTATAAGTTGATACGTAAGAAAATTAAGCGATTATCACTATTTTCATTGTAGCCCACATCATAGATGAATGTAAAATTAAATATATATAAACATAATTATGTAAATATAACTAATTCAGTTTATCTGCTTATTTGAGCGTATCGCCCTAATATCATCATTCATCTCTCTGATATACTTCCTATATGCCAGATAATTAAACAGCCATATGAGAAAATAACATACCTGAAAAGCCACTGAAATTATCCAAAATACAGGATTATCAAGTCTTAGCCACCCCTGCACAGCAGCAAGTATAATGAATCCCGAAAAAGTTATAACAAAATGGGTCGCAGTTGCTCTAAAAATGCTCCACTCCTCTATTTCATATATAACGCTTCCCCCCATGGGTATAGCGCCGTATATTCCTCCTGCCAAAAGTTTCAAAAAGATTTCGCCGGTAAACACCATAGGGCCATCCGCATTACCATTAGCCAAAAAGCTTATGGAAACACCAATAGCCAGTCCTATCCAAAATCCTATTGTTGCTAAAACAATTCCTTTTTTTATCAATCTATTCATGATACTCACCACCTCTTCGCATAAAGCTAAGCCTCTTCTGCAAGTCCTTGACAAAGCGTCTCGCGACCCAGGTTTCGCTTCCATCTTCAAAGGATACATGAATAGTACCTGTAATACTCAGATCAAACCCTGAAATCCTTTTAATATTAACTATTTCTGCGCGGCTTATTCGTGCAAAAAATCTTTTATCAAGCCTGTCTTCCAAGTCGCGCAGTGCTCCCCTTACTTCATAAACACCCGCCATGGTACGCACCTTCAGCTTTCTGCTCTCGGTATATATACGAATAATATCGTTAATCTCAATTAGTATCTCCTTATCCCTGTCCTGAACTACTATTTTGGACATGATATTCCCGAGTGCATACTGCTCGATACTCTTTATAATGTTTTCTACCAGTTCATTCTTTTCACTGGCTCTGATTATCACCTGCGGCTTATCATGCTCAGGGGCATATTCGAAGCGAATGTTTATTCTATCATCCATATGGGAGTAAACACTTTCCGATTTATACGTTATATTTTAGTCTTCATAATGAAAACATATTGCCAGGAAAAACATGTATTTCTCTCACAATTATACTATATTTCACTATGGTTCAAAACTAAAATACGTACATTAAAGAGCCCCCTTATTTCACTGTTATTCTAAAAGTCCCTGTGACAACTCCCTTTTCATTGTTCTTATCTCCCTGCGCGGTAACCTTAACCGTGATATCATAAGTTCCTTTCTTTACACCCTTCTTGATAGTAACTTTTCCCGTGCTCTTATCTACACTTGCTACATTACTTCCCTTTACTATGAAATATCTCTTTTTACCTATAGCCTTGGATGCCCTGAACAACTTGCCATACGGAACTACGAGACTTGATTTTTTAATCTTTGAATATTTAACTTTATAATTCTTGTGGGTCTTTATAGCAATCGGATTCGGAGCCTTTTTAATCTTCCATTTAAAGGATTTATTCTTTTTG
Source organism: Butyrivibrio sp. WCD2001 (assembly GCF_000424485.1). Classification (NCBI taxonomy): domain Bacteria; kingdom Bacillati; phylum Bacillota; class Clostridia; order Lachnospirales; family Lachnospiraceae; genus Butyrivibrio; species Butyrivibrio sp. WCD2001. The sequence continues at coordinate 130,386 of NZ_AUJZ01000004.1, forward strand.
CTTCCATCCGGCCATGTATAACCATTCTTAAGTTTCGCTGTAGCTTTATAACTACCGGCATTTGTTCCTTTATTACCGGTAATTGTATATCCGGTTCCGGAAGCAACACCTGTCTGTGTTTTGCCATTATATACAGGATTATTCACCTGCGGTATACTTGCAATCTTGCGCCCATTCTGTGATGTAGCGCCATCGCCGCCACCGGCTCCTCCATCATCATTTTGTCCTCCTGAACCTGAATTACCGCCGGCAGCTCCGGAATTACCGCCGCCAGCTCCGGAATTACCCCCGGCACCTTCTGCTCCACCTGATCCTGAAGATGACTCATTACCGTTCGGATTATTCTTGTCATATTTACAAACCGTACATATGCCCTTGTCATCAAATTTATGATCCTCACCAATGCTGTATGCCCCACATACATCACATGTACCACTGTAGGTATGGTAAGAACTGTTTGTTATGGTGATGGTTGCATTAGGATAATCAGAATGGTGTTCTGTCCGTGTCGTATCCGGTTGTTCTCCATATGCATTTACAGCTGTTCCATCGAAAATTTTTCCGCACTCAGTACACTCTGTACAGACGGTATGAGTAGTCCCAGTCTGGGATATAACATGATCCTTATATGAATGAGCATAACCGCATACTGTTGCAGCCGCATGCACATATATACCATCCATAGTTACAAAAGCCATAGACACGGTCATTGCAATTGTCATGACCGTCGATATCATTCTAAAAAATCTTCTTTTCATAGGCCGCTTCCTTTCCTGTCTTTCCTCATAATCGATTTACAAGTAGTATCAGAATAACTAAATGATATCTTAGGGTTATATATGTTCAATAGGTTTTGTCTAAGCGGTCGTTTCCCGTGTCTAAACGGTCATTGGTTTATGTAAATTTTCCGGCTGGTTTATTACTAGTTAATATTTACGTTCAAGGAATAGCAAATCAATTATCTACTATGAACACAAAAAATGGTGTGTGTCATAGACATACACCATTTTGCTCAATTTCATATAGGACTTCTATAATGCCTCAAAATCAATTCTGATTATTCAGCATCCTGCTCAGCGATAGCCTTCTCAATATCTACTGATACAACATCACCGCTCTCCTCAGCTTCATCCTTCTCAGGAGCTGTAAGAGCCTTGATGCTAAGGCTGATCTTGCGATCTGCTTCGTTGAAATCAACTATTCTAGCTGTAACTTCCTGACCGATGCTAAGTACATCTGAAGGCTTCTCAATGTGCTCTCTTGCGATCTGAGATACATGAAGAAGTGCGTCGATGCCGGGCTCAAGCTCGATGAATGCACCAAAGTCAGTCATTCTTGCAACCTTACCGGTTACCTCGTTACCAACTGCATACTTGGAATCAGCATCCTTCCAGGGATTCTCATCATCAAACTTTCTGGAAAGAGCGATCTTGCTGCCGTCGATACCCTTGATCTGAACCTTAACTGTATCGCCAACCTTGAAGGTCTTCTTAGGATTCTCAACACGTCCCCAAGACATCTCAGAGATATGAAGAAGTCCGTCTGCGCCGCCGAGATCGATGAATGCGCCGAAATCTGTAACGTTCTTAACAACACCTTCAACGATATCGCCAACACCGATTGTCTCAAACAGCTTCTTAGCCTGCTCAGCCTTCTCAGCTGTGATGAGCATCTTGCGGTTACCGATATATCTTCTACGCTTAGGATTGTACTCTGTAACTACGAACTGGATCTCCTGTCCTTCGTACTTGGAAAGATCCTTCTCGTATGTATCTGATACAAGACTTGCAGGGATGAAGATACGAACTTCATCAACTACTACTGTAAGACCGCCATCGAGAACCTGAACAACCTTAGCTGTAAGTACCTCCTGGTTGTTATAAGCCTCTTCGATACGCTTGTTTCCTCTGTCGAGGGCAAGTCTCTTGTATGAAAGGATAACCTGACCGTCTGCATCATTGGTCTTAAGGACTTTGACATCCATTGTGTCACCTTCCTTAACAACCTGAGTAAGATCGATACTGTTATCGTTACTATACTCGCTCTTGGTAAGTACACCATCTGATTTATAGCCAATGTTAAGAATAATCTCATCAGGCTTCACAGATATAACAGTGCCTTCAACGACCTCCCCCGTATGAATTGTTTTGAACGACTCATTGAGCATTTGTTCAAAAGATTGTTCTGACATGATTCTGAACCTCCTCGATAATGTTCTTTGGGGTGGACGCCCCGGCGGTAATACCCACTAGTTTAACCGCTTTAGGAAGTTCTAAATGCAAGTCATCCAGTGTCTGAATAAAATATGTATTGGCACACTTCTTACTGCATATCTCATACAGTTTCCTTGAATTAGAACTGTGCGCTCCGCCTATCACTATCATAGCATCGACTTTAGCAGCAATAGCTTCCGCTTCTGTCTGTCTTTCTTCAGTCGCACTACAAATAGTGTTCACAACATTAACATTGTAGCGCGTATCTGAAAATTTATCAACGGTTTCTTGAAATTTATTTATATTAAATGTTGTTTGTGATACTATACAGATTTCCGTTCCCTCTTTCAGGTTTAAAGCCTCCGCCTCTTCAGGGGATTCCACCACGAAAACAGGTCCCGTAGCATAACTCACAATACCGTCAACTTCAGGATGTTTTGCGCTGCCTACAACCACTATTGTTTTGCCCTCTGCGCTCTCTTTCTCGACTATGTTGTGAATTCTTTTTACAAAAGGACAGGTCGCATCGACATAGTCAAGGCCCTGCTTTTCAATAAGTTCATAGATTTCCTTGCGGATACCGTGGGATCTGATGATTACGATTCCCTCCGTAAGCTTCTTTAAATCCTCTGCACCTTCAATTACCTGAACGCCCTGTTTTTCAAGATCCGAAACCACAGTTTCATTATGAATGATAGGGCCGTAAGTGTAGATTTTTTTACCCTTATTCTTTTCTATCTGGTCATATACCACGTCAACGGCTCTGGTTACACCAAAGCAGAAGCCGGCATGTTCGGCAAGAATAACTTCCATAGTGCTTCGTCCTTTACTGTTCCTTATACAGAGATATAATCCTGTCTGCCACTTCCTCGATTGTCATATTGGAAGAGTCGACCTCCACCGCATCATCTGCCTTTTTAAGCGGTGAATTTTCTCTTGTCATATCTCTGTGGTCTCTTTCCTTGATATCTACCTCGATCTCATCGATGTTGCAGTTTTCGCCCTTTTCGATAAGCTCCTTGTATCGTCTCTCGGCGCGTACTCTGGTTCCCGCGGTAAGATAAATCTTAAGCTCTGAATCGGGAAGGACAACAGTTCCGATATCTCTTCCGTCCATGACAACATCTGTGGTCTTAGCCTGCTTTCTCTGAAGCTCCACAAGCTTTTCCCTAACCTTCGCATTAGCGCTGGTCTTTGAGGCCATAGCGCTTACCTCTTCTGTCCTGAGGAGCGAGTTAACGTTTTCTCCGTTAAGATAAACTACCTGCTCTCCGTTCTCATGTCCTATGGAAATATCTGCGCTGTCGATGTTCTTTTCAATCTCTGCGCTATCATCTCCGGATACGCCGTTTCTTATCATGTGAACAGCCATTGCACGGTACATAGCACCCGTGTCAATGTATATGAATCCAAGCTTCTTGGATACGATCTTTGCAATTGTACTTTTGCCTGCTCCTGCAGGTCCGTCTATGGCAATACTGCTTCCCATATTTGTTCTCCTTTCTATTCCCCTCATCCGCCCTTCGGGCACCTTCCCCCAAGGGGAAGGCTTTAATTTATTGCTGCGGATTCGCCCGCCAGGTGTCCCGTTGACCAGGCTATCTGCAAATTAAAGCCGCCGGTCTGAGCATCTACGTCTATAACTTCGCCGGCAAAATAGAGCCCCTTTATCTTTTTGGACTCCATCGTCGAGGGATTTATCTCATTCACGGCAACGCCGCCACGCGTGATTATAGCTTCGGGGAAACCGCGAAGTCCCTCAACCTCCATCCTGAGATTTTTGATCAGTGACACAAAAGAAAGTCTCTCTCCTCTTGTTATCGAGTTGACCTGTTTCTCGGGATCTATGCCCGACAATCTTATCATAACAGGTATCATCTTTGAAGGAAAAAGTGAATTCAGGCAGTTTTTAAATTGTCTGTTCTTACCATTTTCAAACTCTCTTTGTATTCTTTTATCCAGTTGTTCTTCAGTAAGTGCCGGCTTAAGATCGAGATGAATCACATAAGAATACTTCTCTCCCTTTTTGTCAGCCTCCTCGTAATAACAGCTGGATGTAAGGATCAGCGGTCCGCTTACGCCAAAGTGCGTAAACAGCATCTCTCCGAATCCGTCATAAACATACTTCTTTTTCTTTCCGGGACCGGACGCAGGAATCTGCTCCAGTTTTATTGCAACATTTTTAAGAGAAAGTCCCTGAAGCTCAGCGCACCACTCTTCCTTGATGTTATAAGGAACAAGTGACGGTGTGGTCTTCGTTACCTTTAATCCCAACTCTTTAGCAAATTTAAGACCATCTCCGGTAGATCCGGTAGACGGATAGGACAAGCCACCGGTACACACTATTACAGCATCAAATTCACTTATACCGGAATCCTCGGAAACTACGCTCTTTACATGGCCATCTTCTCCGACCTGAATCCACCTGACCTCGTCCTGATATCTGATATCCACTTTGTTTTTCTTAAGGATTCTAACGAGTGTGCTTATTATGTCTGAGGAATGATCCGACACAGGAAATACCCTGTCGCCGCGCTCCGTCTTAAGCTTACAGCCGTTATCCTGAAAAAGGCGCATTACCGCTTCATTGTCAAAACCGTATAGTGCGCTGTACAGAAATTTGGAACCGTGTGGTATTTTATCAAAATATTCAGATATATCGCAGGCATTTGTTACATTACACCTGCCCTTACCGGTTATGTAAATCTTCTTTCCCGGCTTTTCATTTTTTTCAAAAATAGTGACGGCTGCTCCGCTATTCGCCGCGGAAATAGCCGCCATCATTCCGGCTGCACCGCAGCCAATTACAGCAACCTGCTTCATAAAACTCCAATTACTCCAAAATCAGGAAAGTCTGAATGCCTCATATGCGGACTCGAGCATAGAAACAGACTCAGCCTCTTCAAGGTCAAAATCACCGGTTACAGCCATGCAGCCTGCGCCGTGGATAAACACCCACATCTTCATGAAAAGCTGCTCCGCATCCGGAACACCCTGATCCTTAGCCTTTGAAACCTCTCTTACAACATTGTCATCAGAACCGTTGACAATATCATACATGCTACGTCCCTCAAGCGCATTCGCAGTAATAAACAGAAGCTTAAAAAGATTCGGGTACTTCTGCGCAAAGGTGATATAGCTAAGTCCAAGATCAATGAAGGGCGTATCATGGTTATTACCGGTTTCCCTGCAATGCTTCTCGAAGGTATCTACCGCCTTGGCGATGACATCCTTTTTAAGTTCATCCATATTCTCATATATTCTGAAAATAGGCTGTGTTGAACATCCTGCAGCTGCGGCAAGACGTCTTGACGTGATCTGATCAAAGCCCTCTTTCTTAGTGATTTTAAATGCAGCATTTACTATTTCTTCCTGCGTAATCGTGGCTTTTCTTGGCATAGGATTCCCCTCCGTTTAAGCATATTGTTAATCGTATCATGTGTTATTATTTTAGTGTTTTGAAATTCTCATGTCAATCGGGAACTCTGTAAAGTCTTAGAACAAATTGAAAGAAACTATCATTTTTTCTCAGATAAAAAGAAAGTTATTTTCAGACAATAATATAAGTTGTCAGAATATTGCAAAAGTGGTATAATCAATATAGGTATTTATGTGCAGTTATCTGCACGCTTGGGGAGACTGGAGGGTTACTATGGAAGATTTAAGTATTTCAATGGTCAGAACCGGCACAGAAGCTATCCGCCCCACTCAGACCGCGGATACCACGAGCAAAGCTGCGGAAACCCTGAAAGAGCAAAATAAAGATGACAGTTCGAGAAAAGAACGGATCCAAGAGGTTCTTAAGGATGTTATAGCTGTATCCAAGGATGGTGATACAGCACAAGCAAGTAAAATCTCCCAGGATAAACTGAAAGAGACCGAAGAGATTGGCGATGTCAAGGAGCTCAAAACCAAACAGGACGCAGGCCCTTCTCCTGCTGAGCGCGCTATTGAAGATGCCGAGAAGGCAAAAGCCCAAATTGAAGAGGCACACAAAAAAGCTGAAGCTGCAGAAAAGAAAGAGAATCCTTTCAACGAAATAAAGAAAGAGAATCCCTTTAATGCAGAAAAGAAGGAAAATCCTTTTAACGAGCAGAATAAGGCTCCTGAGTTAAGCAAGGTTCACGCAAACCAGCCTACTGCCAATACCAAGAATCCCAATGTCCGTTCCTTTGATTCCTACACTGACGCACAGCTTCGCCAGATGTATATTAAGGGCGATATCTCGCGTTATGATTATGACCACGAGATTACAACCCGTGAGGAATCCGGCAATAACAAAAATGCTGAAATACGGGAGGAAAAGGTATTTCAAGAGGGCATCGTAAGAGCCATAGATAACGAGGAAAAGGCCGAGCGAAGCGGAGCTAATATCGAAAGGGCTTTTGATGAGGAAGCCAATGATAATATGAAAGCCGAACAGCGAATGGCTATGGTTGATGCAGCTGAGCTGACAGGCTAAGCCGGCAGATAAGAATTAAATAACACGAACTTTTTCATAGAAAGAGAGCGCGTACATCGACTGACACTGGATGTGCGCGCTCTCTTTATTATCTGTTTTATAAACTATTACTGGAAGTTGGTAATAAGTGCAACTATTCTAACTGCAAACATTACAAATACAATCCACATAACAGGTGATACGTCCTTAGCCTTGCCAATGAGAAGCTTAACGATAACCCATGCAAGAACTGCGAACATGATACCGGTTGCTATTGAATATGAAAGCGGCATCATAACAAGTGCAAGGTAAGCACCAAGAGTATCTGCGATATCACCGTCAAAGGTAATATTCTTAGCACTGGAAACCATAAGCATTCCAACATATACAAGTGCGGGAGCAGTTGCAAATGAAGGGATAGCAAGGAAAATAGGGCTAAGTACAAGTGATACAACAAACATGATACCTGTTGTAAGAGCTGTAAGACCTGTACGTCCGCCTGCAGCAACACCGGCACCTGACTCAACAAAGCTTGTTACTGTTGAAGTACCAAGGCATGCACCAACTGTTGTACCGATAGCATCTGACATGAATACGCTTCCAACCTTGGGAAGGTTTCCGTCCTCATCAAGGAGGTTAGCCTTATCTGCAACACCTACTACTGTTCCTACTGTGTCAAAGATATCAACATAAAGGAAACTGAATACTATAGCAATAAACTCAACAAAATGAGCTGCAGCCCATCCGAAGTTAAACTTGAATGCTGTATCTGCAATTCCGCCGAGCTGAAGTCCTGCTGAAAAATCAGGGAATACATTAGTTGCTGTATACCAGCCTGTAGCCTGTGCAACCATTCCGAGAACCCATGTAGCAATGATTCCGATAAGAACAGAACCTGTAACATGGAAGTGCTCGAGTACGATAATTATGATAATACCAATCAGGCAGAGAACAACGTCTGCATCAGCAAAGCTACCGAGTGCTACTGTAGTAGATTCACTGGGAACGATAACGTTTGCTCCTCTAAGACCGATAAATGCGATGAAAAGACCGATACCTGCAGAAATACCGAACTTAAGGTTCTGCGGTATACTGTTGATGATCTGCTCACGAATCTTAACAAGTGACATAAGAAGGAAAATGATACCTTCTACAAATACAGCTGTTAAGCAGATCTTGAATGCATTCTCACCCTCTGCTGCAAGCTCACCAAGGCAAACAGTGTAAGCAAAGTAAGCATTAAGTCCAAGTCCTGCTGAAAGAGCTATAGGATAATTGGCCATGAATGCCATACAGAATGTAGCAATCGCTGATGCAATAGCTGTAGCTACAAATACACCACTTGGATTCATTACAGTTCCAAGAATACTGGGGTTAACGGCGAGAATGTACGCCATTGAAAGGAACGTGGTTAAACCGGCAATAATCTCGGTTTTCACCGTAGTATTGTGTTCCTTGAGATGAAAAACTTTCTCCAACATGTTACTCTCCTCCTTTTGCGGGTAGACCGCTGTGCATGAACACATAAGATAAAAAAACCTTTTAAAATATATCATAATTCAGTAGCATCAACAATATAAATAACCACGGAATTAATTGAATTTTACATCCTTTTTGCACAAAAAAGTCCCGCCATCAAATGTCTGTGATTGATGGCGGGATTTCCCTATTCCATAAAAATTTATCAATTAAGACTTGAAGAATTTCATCTCTTCATTGAGCTGTTCCGCAATAGCCTTCAGGCTGTCGGCTGAACCTGCAAGTGTTGTTACCGTAGCTGAAAGCTCCTGCATGGAAGCTCCGGTCTCCTCCGAAGATGCAGCATTTTCTTCTGAAATTGCGGAAAGTGCACTCATGGTGTCAACCACAGCATTCTTGGAGGATTCGCAGGTATCCGCGCCTTGAGAAATAAGCTGTACCCCTCCAACAGTGCTTCCGATATCCTCAAGCATTCCGTTAACAGCATCAAGGGTTTCTCCGATGGCAATCTGCTGTTCATTGTTACCCTGCTTAACATCCTCTGCAGCGGCAACAGCTGCTTTACTCTGTTCAAGAAGTGTACCCATCTCCTTCATGATGTCATCAGCCATCTGCTTGGAATCATCTGCAAGCTTACCGATTTCTTCAGCAACAACCGCAAAGCCTTTTCCTGCTTCACCAGCTCTTGCTGCCTCAATTGAAGCATTGAGTGAAAGAAGGTTTGTCTGGGTAGCGATGGAAGTAATACCTTCAACCTTTTCACTGATATTGTCAACAGCTTCCTGCGTAGCCTGAATCGTTCTTGCAATGTCATCAATCTTGGCTGTCATCTCAGCAGAAGAATCCTGAAGGGATGTAAGTGATCTGCTTGAAACCTCGGATGCTTCCTTCATCTTTCCGGCAAGTCCGGAGAGGTTTCCTGTTGATGTCTGCACATCTCCGACAGCATCACCGATAAGACCTACATTTTCTGAAGCACTCTGAATCTCATCAGCCTGCTGCGTAGCACCGGATGCAATCTCCTGCACCGCATTTGATACATCCTCTGCCGTCTGCGAAATCTGGTTAGCCATGTCGGAAAGTTCTTCCGAAGAGGATCCGACATTTGCAGCGGATGCCTTAATATGTGAAACTATTTCATCAAGGGTATGTATAACAGAATTAGTATTTCTGGATATCTGTCCAAACTCATCTTTTCTGTTAGCTTCTTTTCCAACCTTTTCAAAACGTCCGTCAGCAAGCGCGGAAAGAGATTTCCCGACTGCTAAAATCGGTTTTGTAAAGCTATTAGCCATTACGAAAGATACAATAATCACGATTACCAGCAGCACCAGGCCTACAATTATAGTAATAGTAGCTGATTTTCTTGCAGATGCAAGCACCTTCTTCTCATTGCTTGCTGCACAGACTCTAAACTGTGATTGGGGTTCTTTTACATATGCGACATAAGCATCATAGCCCTTGCCTGTATCCACAAAGTAGAAGCCTTCGTCCTTGCCCGAAACCATAAACTCTGATTGAGCTCTGCTCTCCTCTTCATGCTCGCCTTCACCGATTTTATACTGTGAATGTGCCGCTACAAGGCCTTCTCTATCTACAAGGAAGGCATCCTCTGCTTCATTTGCCAGAAGTTCATGGAAATTATTAAGGTCATAGTTCCTGTGAACAATACCTATAGCCTTACCATCATACATAATAGGCGCAGCAAAAGTCAGCATACGTCTTCCGTTCTTCTTACTGATCTGAACGTTGGAAACATATACGGTTCCTTCCATCGCCTTCTGGAAGTACTCTCTGTCAGAAACATCGATACAATCTCCGGATGTTCGAGCAATCTGCATTCCTGTCGCATCTGTAATTGCAGTAGTATCTCCATCATTCAGGATAGTGTCACACTCCGAAAGAGTATTTATAATTGCATCCAGCGGAATATCTCCCTCCTTGGCAACAAAATTGACCACGGTAGGACTTCCGGCTATACTCCTTATCATTTTCATATTCGTATCAAGCACAGTAACAAACGACTGCTCCAGATACCATGCCTCCCATTCCAGGGAATCCTGAGCATCAGCAAGAGCTTTATCCGTAGATGTCTTATAGCTTACAATTACAGCTATCAAAAGAGGTATCGCAGCAGCCAGTATCATTATACAAATCAGTTTGGTCTTGATACTGTCCTTAAAGCTAACTCTTTCAGTACTTCCGTGAGCATTTTCATTCTTTGCCATAACACGCCTCCATGATGAAATATATCATTTGAAAAGAAATAGTTTCTCATCAAAAATTATATAACCTAAGCATGCCTTAAAAAGTGAATTTGTGAACATTTAATCGTTTTTTTATACCAAGTTTATATATAAAAACCTGCCACCATGAATATTTTTTCATAGTGCCAGGTTTGTCTTAACAATTAACGATTTTACCAAAATCAGGTTTAAGAGATGCACCTCCCACAAGACCTCCGTCAATGTCAGGCTGCGAAAACAGCTCTTTGGCATTAGCCGCATTTACAGAGCCGCCGTACTGGATGCGAACTCTCTCCGCTGTGCCTTCACTATAGATTTCAGCAATGCACTCGCGTATAGCCTTGCATACCTCCTCTGCCTGTGCCAATGTGGCAGTTTCACCTGTTCCGATAGCCCAGATAGGTTCGTATGCAATTACCATCTCTTCCACATCCGAAGCAGGAACTCCTGCAAGATCAGACTTTATCTGCATTCTGATGAAATCGAGTGTGATGCCTTTATTCCTCTGCTCCAGTGTTTCTCCGCAGCACAGGATAGGTGTAAGGCCGTGTTCAAAGGCCTTCTTCACCTTTTTATTAAGTTCTTCATCTGTCTCGTGGTTATATTCACGCCTCTCCGAGTGACCGAGAATAACGTATTTAACGCCTGCATCCGTAAGCATTCCCGGTGCTATTTCGCCTGTATAAGCGCCATTCTCCTCAAAGTGCATATTCTGTGCACCTATTTCTATATTTGTTCCCCTTGTGGCTGTCATTGCAGGGATAATATCAATAGCAGGCACACATAAAACGACGTCAACCTCTGTATTGTCAACCAGCGGACGAAGCTTTGCAATAAAAGCAGTCGTCTCTGCCGGTGTCATATTCATCTTCCAATTTCCGGCTACTATTCTTTTTCTAGACATTACAAATACTCCATATAAAAATGAGTTCAGTTGATGAAGCCAACTGAACTCATCTCTTATTTTTATATATATTATGCGTTAACAATCTTACCAAAGTCGGGCTTAAGTGAAGCACCACCGATAAGACCGCCATCGATGTTGGGCTTTGAAAGAAGCTCAGCAGCGTTGCCTGCATTCATTGATCCGCCGTACTGGATACGAACTTCATCAGCTGTAGCCTGATCGTAAAGCTTAGCAACAAGCTCACGGATAAATGCACAAACTTCTTCAGCCTGGTCAGCAGTTGCTGTCTCGCCAGTTCCGATAGCCCAGATAGGCTCGTAAGCGATAACAAGCTTCTTAACCTGATCAGCTGTTACACCGCTAAGATCCCATGTGATCTGTCTCTCGATCCACTCCTTGTAAGTACCGGCCTTACGAAGTGCAAGTGACTCACCGCAGCAAAGGATAGGTGTAAGACCTGCAGCAAATGCCTTCTTTACCTTAGCATTGATAAGAATATCATTCTCGCCGAAGATGTCTCTTCTCTCGGAATGTCCCATGATAACATACTTAACGCCTGCATCTACGAGCATGGGTGCGGAAATCTCACCTGTGAAAGCACCCTTATCCTCGATGTAGAAGTTCTCAGCACCAACATTAACGTTTGTGCCCTTTACAGCCTCTACGACAGGAACGATATCAATTGCAGGAACGCAGTAAACTACGTCTACATCATCATTTTTAACTAAATCTTTAAGCTCAGCAACAAGCTTTACAGCTTCAGAAGGTGTCATGTTCATCTTCCAGTTGCCAGCAATGATTCTTCTACGTGCCATTTTAATAAGTCTCCTTTATTGTTTTTCATAAGGAAGTTCGACTCTCGCACTTCGTGCTCGATCGAACTAACAGTAATACTAAGCTCGAGAAATACCTCGATAAGTATTACTTGTTATCTGCAGCAACAACACCGGGAAGCTCCTTACCCTCAAGGAACTCAAGTGAAGCACCGCCACCTGTTGAGATGTGGCTCATCTTGTCAGCAAAACCAAGCTGGTTAACAGCTGCTGCACTATCACCACCACCGATGATTGTTGTAGCATCTGTCTCTGCAAGAGCCTTAGCAACAGCCTTTGTACCTTCAGCAAGTACAGGGTTCTCGAATACACCCATAGGTCCGTTCCAAACAACAGTCTTTGCACTCTTTACAGCATCTGCGAAAAGATCTCTTGTCTTCACACCGATATCAAGACCTTCCTTGTCAGAAGGAATTGCGTTGGACTCAACGATTGCTGTCTCGATATTAGGATTGTCGATAGGATCCGGGAATCCGCCTGATACAACTGTATCAACAGGAAGAAGAAGCTTCTTGCCGTTCTTCTCAGCCTTCTCCATCATTTCCTTACAATAATCAATCTTCTCGTTATCTACGAGTGAAAGACCTACTTCATAGCCCTTAGCCTTAAGGAATGTGTAAGCCATACCACCACCGATGATAAGTGTATCGCACTTCTCAAGGAGGTTATTTATAACGTTAAGCTTATCAGCAACCTTAGCGCCGCCAAGGATTGCTACGAAAGGACGAACCGGATTCTCAACGGCGTTGCCGAGGAAATCGATCTCTTTCTGCATAAGGTAACCAACTGCGCAGTTGCCACCCTTCTCACGAACATACTTTGTAACAACAGCTACGGAAGCGTGTGCTCTGTGAGCAGAACCGAAAGCGTCACATACATAATCATCACAAAGATCTGCAAGCTCTTTTGCGAAAGCTTCGCCTGCATCTGAAGGCTTTGTCTCTTCCTTGCCACGGAAACGTGTATTCTGAAGAAGAACTACATCACCCTCACCCATAGCCTCAACAGCAGCAGTTGCATCCGCACCTGTTACGTTGTAGTCAGCGATGAACTTAACGTCCTTGCCAAGCTTAGCAGAAAGGCTCTTAGCTACAGGAGCAAGAGACTCACCCTCGTTGGGGCCATTCTTAACCTTACCAAGATGTGAGCAAAGGATTACCTTGCCGCCATCTGCGATAAGCTTCTTGATTGTAGGAAGTGCAGCATTGATACGTGTCTCGTCTGTGATTTCACCATTCTTGAGCGGTACGTTGAAGTCACAACGAACAAGTACTCTTCTGCCCTTTGCGCTGAAATCATCAACAGATTTCTTATTAAGTGCCATTATAATAGCCTCCTTGTTATAAAATTTAAGGCCCGGTCCTTACGGACCGGACCTTTTCTTAATCAGTGATTACTTAACAAATTTTTCAAAGTACTTGATTGTACGAACCATCTGAGATGTGTAAGAGTTCTCGTTGTCATACCATGAAACAACCTGAACTTCATAGAGGTCGTCACCAATCTTTGTAACCATTGTCTGAGTTGCATCGAAGAGTGAACCATATGTCATTCCAACGATATCAGAAGATACGATCTCATCCTCGTTGTAACCGAATGTCTCAGGATCAGAAGCCTTCTTCATAGCCTCGTTGATGCTCTCCTTAGTAACTTCTGTGCTGCTCTTAACTACAGCGAAAAGAAGTGTTGTGGAACCTGTCGGAACCGGTACTCTCTGAGCAGCGCCGATGAGCTTGCCGTTGAGTTCAGGAATAACAAGGCCGATAGCCTTTGCAGCACCTGTGCTGTTAGGAACGATGTTAACAGCGCCTGCACGAGCTCTTCTAAGGTCACCCTTTCTCTGAGGTCCGTCAAGGATCATCTGATCACCTGTGTAAGCATGGATTGTTGCCATGATACCGGACTGGATAGGTGCATAGTCGTTAAGAGCCTTAGCCATAGGTGCAAGGCAGTTTGTTGTACAAGAAGCTGCAGAGATGATGTTGTCATCTGCTGTAAGTGTCTCGTGGTTAACGTTATATACGATTGTAGGAAGATCATTTCCTGCAGGAGCAGAAATAACAACCTTCTTTGCACCAGCGTTGATGTGTGCCTGAGCCTTGTCCTTAGATGTGTAGAAACCTGTACACTCAAGAACAACGTCTACACCGATCTTACCCCAAGGAAGGTTATTAGCGTCAGCTTCCTTGTAAATTGTGATCTTCTTTCCGTTTACTGTGATGGAATCGTCATCGAAAGATACCTTATCAGCATACTTGTACTTACCCTGTGAAGAGTCATACTTAAGAAGGTGTGCAAGCATCTTGGGTGCTGTAAGATCGTTGATTGCTACGATCTCTGTTCCCTCGTGCTCAAACATCTGTCTGAATGCAAGACGACCGATACGGCCAAAACCATTGATTGCTACCTTTACTGCCATTTTAAGTCCTCCTAAAATGATATTAAAATTTATTTGCTGCTACTAATTCTTTACAACGTGATTGTCAAAAATTTGACAGCAAATTTATTTTATCTAACTTCTCTCAATTTTTCAAGTAATCTTTGGGCAAAAACACAGAATTATCAAAAATTTCCTTATATAGAATCAAAAATGTACGCATAATCGTTTTATCTGAACTCTTAATTGATAAAATTCTTTCTATACTCTAGAATATAGGATGTTTTTGAACAAAAAGATTTATGATTTACAAGGAGATCATTATGGGAGACACAGAAAACAACAATTTTTCAGGAATTAGTATGAAAACAATTATTATTGTAGTAATAATAGTTGGTTTACTTCTGGCATTCCTGATTCCGCTTATCGCATTTCTTTCGGTTAATCACATGAAAACCTCGGACAAGGTACTCAGCAGTACTCACGATTCCATGAAATGGGAAGCACATAATATTGAAGGCGAGTGGCAAAGGGTTATAGACGAGAATCTGGGATCCCTTGAGGCTGTTGCATTATCGCCTTCCACAATTTCTTATATGGAAGATACTGCCAATGCAGAACTTGCAGACAGTGAATTATCTTATCTGCAGAGTGTTGAATCTTCTCTTTCCGAGGATTCAAAAATCATTCTTACCGGCACTGACGGCATGCAGCTCCTTAGTACAGAAGGCGACCTTAAGGATGTCTCTGAAAGAGATTATTTCGCAAAAGCCATAAGCGGAGAAAATGCCATATCTGATGTCATTGTTTCAAAATCAACAGGTGCTCTATTAGTAACCTTTGCCGTTCCGGTCAAATCCGAAAGCGGTAATATCCTGGGTATCGTTCAGAGAAACTATGATCTTTTCAATTTTCATAAAATCCTGGCAGACCAGAATGATCACGCATTTCTTGTGGACAGCTCGGGAATGCTTGCAGCTCATTCCCAATTTGCAGCAAACGGTGACTCAGTCGAAGATTTGAGCCACGAGCTCTTCATGACTCAGGAAACAGGGGAAGGTCTTTACAGAGCCAATAATGGACAGGGCACCTGGTATAATCTCTATCATTTAAGAAACGAAGCTTCGGACTGGACCATTTGCGTGGTAAAAGAAGAAGAAAAATAATGAATTCATAACGGAGAAAAAACATGTCAAAACAATTACCGGCAGATTTTCATATGCACACACACCACTCGGGAGATTGCGACTCTCCCATGGAAGCTGTCATAGAGCAGGCTATCAAAAAGCAGCTACCCGCAATTTGTATCACAGAGCACATGGACATGGACTATCCCGATGTTCCGGACGGAATAACGGATCAGTTCGTAGTCGATACGGATGCCTATTATAAAGAGTACTCTTCTATTAAAGATAATTATGCCGATACCATTGATATTTATTTTGGAATCGAGCTTGGAATGCAGCCGCAGGTTGTGGACGCAAATCTCGAGTATGCAAAGAAATATCCCTTCGACTTTATCATAGGTTCCAATCACGTATGCCACGGAAAAGATCCCTACTTTGCTTCTTTCTATGAGGGACGCACTGAAAAGGAAGCCTTTACCGAGTTTTTCGAATCAACTCTCGAGAACATAAACTTATTCGACGATTTTGATGTCCTCGGCCATCTGGACTACCTTGTGCGCTACGCTCCTAATCTGAATAAGAACTACACCTACAAGGATTATTCAGATGTCATCGATGAGATCCTGAAGACTCTTATTGCAAAAGGAAAAGGACTTGATGTAAACACCAAGTCCCTTTATACAGAGCCCACTTTGGGAGATCCCAATCCCTCACGCGAAGTGCTCGCCCGCTACAAAGAGCTGGGCGGCGAGATCATAACCTTTGGTTCCGATGCGCACAAGCCCGAGAATGTCGGTCTTGGCTTCGAAACCGCTGTAGAAATCGCCAAAGCCTGCGGCTTCAGGTATTACACACTGTTCGCCAAACGTAAGGGCACGTTTATTAAGCTTTGATCATAAGGAAGTTCTGCTCTCGCTTTGCTCGCCAGAACTAAGTGCGCACCAGCAGCTCGAAATAACCTCGCTGGGTGCTTACTTAAAGAAAGCCATCTCGGCGTTGAGCTTCTCGGCAACTTCCTTGAGGGAGTCTGCTGAGGATGCCAGCGTTGTAACGGTTGCTGAAAGCTCCTGCATGGAAGCACCGGTCTCCTCGGAGGATGCGGCGTTCTCCTGCGAAATAGCGGACAGCGATGCCATAGCATCGGCAACCACATTCTTTGCATCTACGCAGGTTCCTGCGTCAGTTTCAATACTCTTAACACTTACAACCGTTGATGAAATGTCTTCTATCATAGCATTTACGCTCTGAACTGTACTTCCGAGTACTGCCTGCTGCTCGTCGTTTTGTCTCTGAACCTCTGATGCCATAGCAACCGCTGACTGAGACTCTGACAGAAGAACATCCATCTCTCTTCTGATATCATCTGCCATAGTTCTGGAATCGTCGGCAAGCTTTCCGATTTCCTCAGCAACAACCGCAAAGCCCTTTCCTGCTTCGCCTGCTCTTGCTGCCTCGATGGAAGCATTAAGTGACAATAGGTTTGTCTGGGATGCAATGGATGCAATTCCCATAACCTTCTCGTTGATATTCTCAACTGCCTTACTGGTTGCACCAATCTTCTCCGTGATCTGTACGATACTCTCGCTCATGCTCTCGGAACTATGCTGCAGGTCTGCAAGACTCTGCGCAGATTCTGTGCTGACTTCCTGCATTCTGCCTGCAAGATTTGCAAGATCATCCGTGCTGGTCTGAACATTGCCGGTTGCTTCGCCGATACTGCCGACATTCTCTGTTACGCTCTGAATCTCGTCAGCCTGCTGCGTTGCACCTGATGCAATTTCCTGAACCGCATTGGATACATCGTCTGCTGTCTGCGAAATCTGATTAGCAGTATCCGCCAGTTCCTCAGACGAACTGTTCACGGATATCGTCGAATCCTTAATGCTTGTAACAATTGAATTCAGTTTATCAATAACCGCATTGGTGTTATTGATGATCTCACCAAATTCATCCTCTCTTTTTGTGAACTTAGTAATCCTATGAAACTCGCCTTCTGCAAGCTTACTAACGGAATCATTAACCTCTTTTAGCGGAAGCGTAAAGGAATTGGCCATCTTAAGGGATACAAATATCGCAATGATTATCATGGCTAATCCAAGTCCGATGATAATATTGCAGGATTTATATGTGGGTGCCATTATCACATTATATTGTGCTGCAGTTACAATAAGCCAACCGGTCTTGGGTTCCTTTTGGAAGGACATAACATACTTTATTCCATTATTCGTTCCAATGGTACTTCCGTTATCAGCAGACTGAGATTGCTTATAAAGACCAAATTCACTAAAATCAATAAGATTATTTGCATCAATCTCCATCGCGCAATGTCCGATAAGCTCGCCCGCCGAAGATAGTATGAAAGCCTCTTCCCCCTTTGATGAATCAACATTTTCCGCAAGAAAAGAATTCATATTATCAAGGCTATAACTTCTCATTATGGTTCCAATAACCTGCTGCCCCTGATCAAAAATAGGGGTAATAATGAAAATTGTAGCCTTTCCTGTAGTCTTGGAGGCATATACTCCAGAAACAAAGGTATTGCCCTTAAGCGCATTCTGAAAGTAATCTCTGTCAGCGATATTCGTTAATTCTCCCGATGACCTTACCACCTGATTTCCGTCTGGAGCTGTAACTACAATAGAGTTGTCTCCATCAAGCTTACTCTCCATATCCTGGAGCCAGGCCTGCATAGCCTCGTTATCGCGCTGATCTTCAGAGCTTTGCATATAGCTGACCATATAAGGGCTCGAAGCTGCTGTCTGAAGAGCACTGACCATCTGCTCAATGTGTTCCATGTAAGCATTCTCTATTACCTGAGCCTTCTTTACATTAATTGACTCAGCATCCTCTAAAGAGTTAGTCATTGAACTGCGATAGCTTACAACAACCGATACCAGTATCGGAATTATGCAGATAAGCAGCATAACACTGATAAGCTTCGGCTTTACGCTTTTTAATGAAAAGCCTTTCTTTTGTGCGCCTTGTTCCTTTTTTTCCTGTGCCATCTTAATTACCTCCGTTTTAAATATCCTTATCAACTGTCAGAAAACACTCTTCTGCCAGCTCGGTTTCCTTTTCATATAAAAGCTCTTTAAGTCTGAAAATCCAAAGACCTTTTGGAAATGACATGATCTCATCCTTCTTTACTCCGAGACGCAAAAGCCGCTTTCGCAGCTGCATGCACTCATCAATGTAAAGATAAATTGCCAGAGTCAAAATAATGATAAACATCAAAATAAAGACAAACAAAATAATCATAATCCCACCTCGCGTTCATTATACTAAATTCCATTTTGCTAATGTGTGATTTTCCGAATATTTTAGGTTAACTTTATCCTTAGTTTATGGTTAGAACATTTTTTTTGAATAACCTATACCTTATAATATTTAAGTAAGAAAATATGCCATTTTATGCCCACGGAGGGAGATTGGGGATGTCCAAAAAACCTGACCTTGTAAAGAAAATATGCATCACCAAAGCTGTATTTATGGCAGTTTTCATTTTGCTTGCAGCAATATACTTTTTCATCCTTATAACTAATCAGAATCTTCGCAGTTCCATCTTTGAGGACAAGGCTTATCTCGTATCTTTTATAGTTATATGGCTCTGTCTTCTGACAGGATTTCTTTGCGTTTTCCTGGATTTTATTCTTATGAAGAAAAACCGGAATATGCTTCGGGATCTGCGTGATCTGTCTTTTCTCGATAAACTCACGGGTCTCCCCAACAGATACAGCATTGACCGCATATCTCAGAAATACGACTCTCCCGAAAAGCTCCTGCACCTAGGGTGTGTCCTTATGGTGCTGGATAACTTAAAAGAGATAAATGAAAAAAGCGGACGTGGAAGCGGTGACAAAATCATTTCCGATTTTTGTTCAATTCTTGAATCGGTTGGAACTCAGTATGGTCTTATTGGAAGAAACAGCGGTAATGAATTTTTGGTCGTAATCGAAAACTGTGACAGAACCGCCGTCGATCTTTTCCTGGGTGATCTCGGAAGAAGAATTCACAACAGGAATGCTCTTTCTCCGGAGAATCCCATAACGCTTTCATATTCAAGCGTCCTTGGGGACAGTGTAAATGCAGACCATTTTTATACTTTAATAACCTGTGCTTACAGGAATTTTACCGAAAACCCGAATGTTCTTACTTAAGGTACAACAGATGATGTTAGGGAAGCGTTCTTCAAGAATACAACAGCTCGTTCTTGATATGTGGAACGACGACACAGAGGCTTTCACAGAGATCTACTGTCTCACCGTGGATGATACCTACAACTATTGCCGGCACATCCTTGGTGAAGACGACAGGAGTCTTGAGGCTGTGCGCGAAATATACTCCATTGTTGTAAAGAACATACTTAAGCTTAAGGATCCTTCCCTTTTTGATGCGTGGCTTCGCCGCATCGCTTTCGACGTATGTTATGACCGGGTCATGGCAGAAGGCCGCACCGATCTGTACTCACTGCTCCATCCGGAAGAGATCGAATCTTTGTCATTTTTTGAGAGAGAGATTTTCTTCCTGCATGATTTTGTAGGACTATCAGATAAGGATATTGCAAACGCTCTTCATATAACAAAGCGCCATGTGGAAAAAAGCCTCACAAACTCAAGAGAACACATTTTAGAGCTAAGAAAACTAAGACGCGCGTGATGACTATGGAATATGTAAAAGACAGGAAGAATAAATTTCATATGAGCGATAACGAGATTTCTTCCACTCTCCTTGAGGTATTGGAGTTATCCGGGAAGGCCGGTGCTTTTGCGGGAGAAAATCAGGAAAAGAGCAAAGCATCAAGAGGCTTTATAAAAAGCGCTCCGGATTTTCTTTCCGTGAATATTTATGTGAGCCTCGCTATGCTTGTCATTATCACCCTGTCTCCGATTTTGCTGCTTGTTCTGCCGCACGGCATTGTCATTGACGCGGACAGACTGCTTGCCGCAAAAGCCATGGCTAACCGTGAGACCTATGATGTCTCGACACTTGTTAAGGGAACAAGGGACAATACCCCTGTGTGTCTAAAACCCAAGGCAGACGGCAAAGTCGTATACAAAAACGATGTCGCAAAGGTTGATGCAACAAACGCATCTGAGGGCTATGTGATAATACGCTATACCGGCGAATCGCCAAAGGTAAAGCTCAGAATAACCGGTCCCGATGAAGTTGTATACACCTATAACCTCACAACAGACGGCGGAAAGGATGAGGTTTTTCCTCTTCAGGCAGGGGATGGAAAATATCTCATCGCAGTTTATGAAAACCTGGTCGGAACACAGTATGTAACGGCATTTACTCAAAACATAGAGGTCACCCTTAATGACGAATTCCTGCCGTTTTTGTATCCGAATCAATATGTGAACTTTAATGAGGGCAATCAGGCGATAGCCTACAGCGAGTATTTATCCTACACGGCAAACGATGACCTGGATGTAGTTTCCGCAATATATAACGCCCTGATCAGCAGCATGTCCTATGACTACGAGGAGGCTGAAACCGTACAGAGCGGTTACCTTCCGGACATAGATGAAGTTCTGACCACCGGAAAAGGCATCTGTCTTGACTATGCCGTGCTGATGACATCAATGCTTAGGTCCCAGAGGATACCCACCAGAATGGAGGTCGGCTACGCGGGAACCGCATACCATGCATGGATAAGTACTTATATAAAAGATGTGGGCTGGGTAAACGGAATGATTCAATTCGACGGCAAAAAATGGTCGCTTATGGATCCGACTTTTGCTTCCACGACAGAAACCACAAAGCTGGCATCCTTTATCGGTGATGGTGAAAACTACCAGACTAAATATATTTATTAACTGAGGAAAACACTATGAATTCAAAGGCTGAAAAAAAACTATCGGACTATGAGATATCCGTTTTCTGCAGGCAGATGGCAATGCTGATAAAAGCAGGTATTGCCCCGCTTGAAGGAATAGAAATCATGCTGCAGGATTTCAAATTTGAAGGGGATGATTCCACACTTAAGACCATCTCACAAATTCTGAGTTCCGGCGAAAGATTTCACGTTGCCCTGCAGATGACCGGAGCTTTTCCAAGCTATGTGATACACATGGTAACAATAGGTGAGGAGTCCGGTAATCTGGATCTGGTAATGGATTCCCTTGCCGATTACTACGAGCAGGAAGATACCATACGCACAAATATAAGCAGCGCCATCTCCTACCCTCTCATAATGATAGGAATGATGATCGTTGTAATCATTGTTCTGATCACACAGGTGCTTCCCATTTTCGGTCAGGTATTCGCTCAGCTCGGAACCAGCATGAACAGCTTTTCGAGGTCGCTCTTGGCTGTAGGAAGCGCGCTAAACCGCTACTCCATCGTGTTTATAGCTATCATGGTTATTTTTGCGGCCGGCTGTATCTTCTTCGTTAAAACTAAAAAGGGGCATGATATTTTCAGAACTATCGGCATGCACATTCCTCCGATAAGAAAGATTTACGGAGAGATTGCAACCGCCAGATTTGCAAATGGAATGGTACTTACTCTGTCAAGCGGAATGGACACCTATGAAGGACTCCGCCTTGTAAGTAAGCTGGTTGAATACAAGGACATGGTTGTAAAAATCGAGACATGCCGCTCACTTATCGCAGCGGGTGACAGCTTCCCGGAGGCTGTTAAGGAAGCCGGTATCTTCAACAAGTTTTACTCAAGGATGGTTGCCATCGGCTTCCAGTCCGGTTCAATGGATACCGTAATGCAGCAAATAGCCAGAAAGTATACGGATGAGACCCAGAGAAAAATGTACAATTTCATTTCTATCCTGGAGCCCACACTCGTAATCATCCTTTCACTGATAGTAGGACTTATCCTTCTGTCAGTAATACTGCCACTGATGGGAATCATGTCATCGATCGGGTAATTATGTATGGAAGAACTCACTCTCAAAAAAAGGCAAAACTTCATACTTAGTATCATGGGCTTTATCGTTCCTTCGCTTGTCATCATTTTCATCATCGTGATTTTTTACATCGGAGTTTCACAGATAAGCAGGAGCACAGAAAAGAAACAGGAAGAAAGCCTTTATACAGCAGTGGAAAGAGACATCGTTCAGTGCTATTCCATCGAGGGAATCTATCCTCCGAGTTTGGAATATCTTGAGGAACATTACGGCCTTGTCTATGACAAGAGCATATTTTTTATAGATTACAGACCCGTCGCATCCAATATCTATCCGGATGTCACAATTTTGCGCGTTAAAGGAGCAGGCCTTCGTTCATGAAAAAACAGTTTGAAAGCAGACATACCGTGGATATGCTCTTCGTCATCGCTCTTCTGTTTTTATTTGCAATGGGAGCGCTGATGCTTATTGCGCTTGGCTCAAGTATTTATAAGAGAAGTGTCACCACTCTTGCGGAAAACTACGACAGGCGAACGGCTTATGCATATATCACTGAAAAGCTCAGGCAATATGATGCCGAAGGAAATATAAGCACAGATATTTTCAATAAATCCGGTGCTCTCAGAATAGATACAACAATAGGTACAGTGGATTATGTGACCTACCTCTATGAGTACGAAGGCAGTCTTATGGAGCTGTTTTCAAGAGCAGACGCAGGGACACTTCTACCTGAATCGGGGCAGCGGATAATGGATATTAATAACCTTGAAATAACAAGTAAAGGAGAAGGTCTTCTGCAGATAACCATCACTTTGACTGACGGAAAGGATCTTACTTTTATAACATCGAAAAGATCCGGCACAGGGGCTAACGGATGAATCATACACAACACAGCAAAACGAGTCTCTTTCTGATGGAGCTCATCATATCAATTTTGTTTTTCTCTATATCCGGGGCAATCTGCATCCAGCTCTTTGCCAAGGCTCACACTTTGTCTGAGCAATCTGTGGAGATGAACAATTCAGTTTTATGGACGCAGAATATCTCTGAGGTTTTTTACGGAAGCCGCGGGAATCTGCACACCATCGCCGACTATTTTGCTGGCTGCTGCGTTGTCCTTGAATCCTACGATGACACCCCTGAGATCGGGGCGCTTATTATGTTTTTTGATGAAAACTGGAATCTTATAGATTTTCCTTCTGAAAACGGTGCTCTGAATTTCGCAGGATATGAGCTCCTTCTGTCCATAAAAAAACTTCCCGCAAAGGAAGTTTACGCAGACACGCAGGCCGACACCTCACTAATGGACGGCGATGCACTCCAAGGCGAGATAACCATCCTCAGGATGGATGAGCAGACCACAATCGACCAGATTCCGGATGATGATGATCCTGATATCATTTCCGACAGATACACCGATTTTTACATTGGAAACACGGAGGTAGACAATAGTGAAGCGTAAGCCGATCTACAGCACCCATATAGGCGCAGCATCTATTTTGCTGATTTTCCTTGTGCTGAGCCTCATATCCTTTGCATCGCTGACTCTTGTCAATTCAAGGGCAGATTATATTCTGAGCAAAAAAATGCTGGACAGATCTCTTTCCTACTATCAGGCCTGCCACGAAGCCAGCGGATTTATTGCCGAGAATGAACCTTCCTTTAGAAAAATCGACTGGAGTGATCCGAATATCAACGTGAATTCACTTAATAAAAGTATTACTCTTAGTGAATTCCAGACTCTTGATGTAAACATAAAACCGATGTATTCGGAAAGTCCGGATACTCCCACCTATGAGATTCTTGAGTGGCGTGTTGTTACACATAATGATGAAGTTGTTTATGATGAGACTCTTCCTGTAATGAAGTGATATTTTTCAGGGGCATTTACATGGATAAAAATTATGGCTCTAGCAAAATTGAATTCAGTGCAAAAAGAGAGAACAGAAAGATTCTCGAATACTTTGGCAAATGTACTGAGACCATAGAAAATAGCAATCGTTACATGCTTAGAAAGTCTTGCATGTATATTGCTATGTGTTATATTGCAATGATTTTCCTTGGTAAGATCATCGTTGCCGACTTCAGACTGAGCATTGCTCATGTACTGCTGGTTCCGCTGCTTACCATTTATTTCCTGATCAATCTTTATACGAGAAAAGTGGAAAAATTGTCTGCCGTCACAACAGAAGTTCTTTGCATAACCTTCTACTTTGTTTTATTTATTCTGTTTATATTGAGGGATATGACATCTTCCGCTGATCATCAGGCCATGTGGTTTCCATTATACCTTGTGGTATTCCCTACGGTGTATATTACAAGGATGTATAAATATGGCCTTTTTGAGTTGACGCTTGTTATCATCTTCTGCATTGCTTCATTTTTCACCAAAACCACAGATATCTTCCACCATGATGTATATCTTGCTCTGGCATCTTATGTGTTATCTATGCTAAGTGCGCACATCATTCTGGAGGTAAGATCCCAGGAGGGTCTTGCCTTTGACGAGCTGACCAAAATCAGTACAATCGATAAGCTTACTTATCTTCTGAATAAAGGTGCTCTATTAACTGCAATCAACAATTATTTTGAGCGAAGAAAGCCCGGCGATCCGTGCGGTATGTGTATTATCGACGTGGATAATTTCAAACAGGTCAATGATAATTTCGGCCACGATACCGGTGATAGGCTTTTGGCAAATATTGGCGAGCTTCTAAGAAAGAACTTCAGATCTACGGATTATATCGGAAGATTCGGAGGAGATGAATTCATGGTATTCATGCCGGGTCTGGCAAGGCTTGATATTGTTGAGATGCGCTGCAGAACTATGCAAATGATGCTGACTGACTTGGATCTCGGTACCGGTAGTCCTTTTACCTTAAGTATAGGCGCGATCATCGACACCGGAGATCATTCCATTGGTGAAGTATTCCGCATGGCTGACGACGCCCTCTACCAGTCCAAGCTCATGGGCAAAAACTGTGTTAGTACCTGGGTTATTCCGAAGAGCGAAGCCTACGGAAAACCTCTTATTTTGCTTGCTAGCTCCGCAGAAAGCATGAGGTCGGAGAAATTCCTGAATGCAGCTTCCGAAAAGTTTTCGATCATCGAGACTCACAGCGGCGACACAGCTCTCACTTACCTAAGCCAGTACCACGATAACATCCGTCTTGTCATCGTGGATCTTGATATTGAAAAAATCTCCGGCGATCAGGTCATCCATTACATCAAGGATCGCGCCGGTTTCAAGCACATCCCCGTCATTGCGGTTGCCACCGACGAGGATTCCTTCATGGAGGCCCGAGAAGCCGGTGCCGACAAGGTCTTCTTCACAACAGATAAGGCAGCCTCATTCAAGACTGCTATCGACGAACTAACAAAGGAAGAATAACGCGCCGGAGCGACTGTATAATCTGCCGAAGGGTATTAATGGGCGCCGGGGAGTTTCGTCAGAATACAGAGTCTATGCTCTCAGCAATAATCGCACGGCATTCTTTTAAAACAGACATGCTGCTGCAGAGGATAAGGACTTCGTTCCAGCAGGAATACAGTTCATCAGGAAGATTCTCAATATCGTTAAAGCACCACATGACAGCGAAATCCTCGTATCCGTCTGCGCCATTAAATCCGTTTACATCAATGTCGACCTTTTCAAATATCTGATGCCACTCTTCTGCATCTGTTCCGCAAAATGCTATGTTCTTACAGCCTTTTAAGAGGAGAATCTCCGCAAACTTTCTGATGAGGGAATCATCGATAATCTCATCCGTAACGATGATAACTGTATGGTTATCCAATTCCTTTATCTTTTTCCTGTTAACAAGGATGTTTAAAGAAAAAAGTCCGTAAGTGATTGATGGATATGTCTGCTCATTAGGATATATGCTCATTTTATGCCCTCCCTTGGTATATAGGCAGTTTATTTACCGCCTGTAAGCAACAACCTTTTCTTCTACACCATTATTTGTAACATTTTTTGTGTACGATATATGAGACAGTAAAAAATCCATCGTTACTATTCACAGATTAAATTTGTATACTGAATAAAGCTCACATTAGTGGGCTTTATTTTTATTGTTGAAATGGTTAAAATTTTAGTATTAGTTAATCGTGATTTGATGGATTATAGACATTTACTCGAAATAGATGAAAGGACAACACATCAATGATGACAAGATATGAAGATTTGGAAGAATTTATTCCGGTACACACAACAGTTA
This sequence comes from Butyrivibrio sp. WCD2001, assembly GCF_000424485.1. Classification (NCBI taxonomy): domain Bacteria; kingdom Bacillati; phylum Bacillota; class Clostridia; order Lachnospirales; family Lachnospiraceae; genus Butyrivibrio; species Butyrivibrio sp. WCD2001. The sequence goes on from NZ_AUJZ01000004.1 coordinate 157,094, forward strand.
CTCAGGAAAAGCTAGATGGAGAGAAGGTTTTCAGGGTCATAAAAAAGGAAAAAATCATGCAGTTCGATGAGAATACCTTTGTCAAACTGAGAAATATAGATTTCCATAATGGTATCATCAGGGTAAAAATGTTGAGCAGGCTTCTTCCCGACGCTCCGGATTTCGCCAGAGGATTCATAGGAATCGTTTTTAGGGTAAATCAGGATAATAGCGAGTTCGAATCTTTTTATATAAGGCCAACTAATGGGACAACAAATGATCCTGTACGTAAGGCACATGGATGTCAGTACTTTTCTTATCCGGGATATACTTTTGCTTATTTTAGAGAATTTGGAATCACTAATTATGAAGCGCCGATTCATAATGGATTAAATGAGTGGGTACAGCTGACAGCCATTATTCATGATGAAAAAGCTCAGTTTTATTTGAATGAAGAAAAAGATCCTGTACTTGTGGTTCATTTTATGAAACACGGTAAAGATGCACACGGATCTATAGGATTCTTTTCTGAAATCGGAACAGAGGCTTTCTTTAAAGATTTTGAAGTAGAATATAATGACTGACAGATGTATGTTCTGATTCTGAAATAATACTTCTTTCCAGTTTTCAGCTTTTTAATTGTTTTGGAAGTAGTCTTTGCTTTACTTACAGTTACAGATTTCACATCCTTCTTAAACTGTTTATCTGTAGAGTACTGGATTTCGTAGCCCTTTATTCCGCTCTTGGTCTGTTTCTTCCATGTAAGTGTAACGCTATTCTTCTTTGCTGTCAGTCTTCCTGATGGAAGACGCTCTACATGTGAACCTGAAACATTTCCCAAATAAAACAACTTTTTGTTCCCCTCGAATAACGATTATACAACATGCTCCCCAAATGATAAATGATATAATTTTATTATGAATTAGCTGTAATAGCCATGCTCCAGCAGATTATCATTTCCTTTGCCGTAAATGTCGATTTGTCCATCGCAAAAATACACGCATTTTGTAAATCGTATGGTACATCCATAATACTTTTATATTGGTTGTTCACACTAGCGTTTTCCGCTCCGAGCACAAACACTTCCATCGCATCGTTAATATCTTTTATCGTGTAGGATCTCTTTAGCTCTATCATGCTGATTTTGGAATCATAGTCTAACTCTATAAGTTCAGCTGACCGTTTAAATTCATCTTCAGCAAGCATTATGTAAAAAGCATCAACAACAGATAATCCCCATTCATCAGGATTATCTTCCGAATGTAAGCATCTCATCATTTCTTCATTAGATCCGACTTCCGGATCAGCAAATGAGTAGATATATCTGCATCCATATTTATCCCAGTTCTTTATCACTTCGATAACAGCAGGCTTAGAAATAACCAGTTCACCTGTGTCTCTGTCAATTTCATAAAAATACTGTGATGCAAATGTTTCATGGCGGGACTTGTATGTGGCTTTATTTTTTTCTTCGATACTCCATTTAGCAAACACGCCAATAAAGATGATTATAACAACACTAAAAAGTATAATTATTCGTTTCTTCATTTTATTGTTCCGTATCTACGTCTGAATAGCTCTTTTCAACTTCACTCGGAATCTCAAAGTCCTCGCCGAGTGCCTTTGCAAGAACAGTTGCAAGATAGTAGGTTCTCTTTCTTGTATAGACGCAGGCTGTGCCGTTTTCAAGCTGGGGCTGGAGGGTTCCACCGAGTGCTTCGTTTCCGGCTTCCTTCACAGCTGCTTCCTTACGCTTAATCCATGCGCGCTGATCATTAAGAAGTTCTTCTTTTTCCTCGGGAGTTACCTTTTCGATGAGTCTGCTCCAAAGAGAGTTAAGCTCTTCATCCCAAAGGGTATACATCTCATATGTAGTCACATTCGCCGGCTGCTGAGGCATCGCTGCCCAATCGAGGTTTTCGTATTCCTGATACTTTGCTTCAACCTTTGCAAGCTCTGACTGAAGAGTGCCATCATCTACAATAGTCTCTGAAGACTTGTTATCTGTTTCCGCTTTCTTATTATCAGTCTCCCCTGAAGTATTACTATCAAGCATATAAAGATTTATGTTGCTATAGGTCGGCATTTTTCCGTTCTTGATTTTATCTGTAACACCGATGGATTCCATTTTATCCGCCTCAATTTTATAGAGTTCATCCATTGATACAAACTTACAATCCTTAAAGGAATCCACAACATCTTTGTATTTGCTGTCGGTATAGAGATTCGGAATGTTCATGGTTTCATAGGTCTCATTATCATAGACCTCGAAGGAATAATACTGTTCTATCTTTTTGTCTTTGCTCCATTCCTCAAGCTGAAGATTATAGATAGTCATGCTTCCCTCAATATCTGATAAGTCAAAATTGGCATGGTCTTTGTAGTTTGCAAACATCTCGAAGTCCATTTCCTGCTCTTCGTAGTAGCCAAACTGATATTTTCCGTCAGCATTAATATAAGCTTCATCCCATCCATGGTTGGATGCTCCGTTACTTCCTCCTCCGGATATAATGCCGTATTCATAGATATCTGTCTGACTTCTGGACCAGGATGCAAATGCATAGATAACCTGAAGTTTTCCTTCAAGCTCTTTTATTACCAAAGTCAGTTCGCTTCCGGGTTCCACAAAGGGTCCTACCATTTTCAGGGCCATCTCTCTTACATCATCTGCTCCGCAATCGATGAAGGCATACTCCATTGTTTCAATGTCGCCGCCAGCAAAGTAATACGCATCATTATTGAGAATACCCTGGAGTGTATTTCTAAGTTCACTCAGCGTGTATTCCCTGTCTGTGGGAACATAGGAAATAATGTCGTCAACATAAGAACGATACTCGGAATCCTGGAATACATTATTCATGTAGTAATCGAAACTAAGAGTGCTGTCGCCTACAAGAAAAGCGTCGTAGAGATCGGATTCAGCATTTTTCTCATCTGCGGTATTGTCAGTATTGTCCTTTTCTTCGGCTCCATCATTATTCTGTGAGTTCTCGCTATTTTTATCATCTGAGCTATTGTCAGAATTATTGTTTTCTTCAGCTCCATCATTTATCGAATCGTCGCTGCTTTCAGTATTTTCAGATATGTCTGCATTATCAGTATTGGCTACGCTATCGCTATCTCCATCCTGCTCATTATTTGCACTATCATTTTGATCATCCGCAGTGCTTGCTGTCTCACCACTCTCAGAAATTGTCACACTTCCATCCTGTGCTGTAGGAGTGCAACCTGCAATAAGAGTACTTATCCCCAAGATAACAAATAGTTTTGTAAATCTTCTCAATTTTCTCATCCTCCCAATCTATTATTTCCAAGCCATAAGCCCTTATATTTTTTTCATACTGTTCTTCAATATATCAGCTTTTTAGCCACTTTGGTAGCCCTTTTTCATATGTAGCCTTTTTCATATCATAAATAATTATGCTATTGATAGATAATCTTATGCCATGCAACAAATATCATTTTTGCTTTTTGATTTGTTGTTAGCAATTTCTTTATATGCAACAAATCTCTGTATTTCTTCTCATTTTATTGTTCCTCATTTTTCTCTATGCAACAAATCTCTACTTTCCTTCTCACTTTATTGTATGCCTACTCTTTAGCAAACAATAAATCATTGCGTTACATCTTCTTTTGTTGTCTATCCTTTCTTTGCATACAACAAATCTTTATATCACGTCTTGTTTTGTTGTAAATTCTTCCTCTCTCATGCAACAAATTAATATATCTCTTCTCTTTTTGTTGTTTCCCTTTTCATTGGCCTTCGTTTGACCCTCATTGGCCTTCGTTTGACCCTCATTGGCCTTCGTTTGACCCTCATTGGCCTTCTTTCTCCCTTCTGGCATACAACAAAACTTTACCTTTATCCTTATTTTATTGCTAATAATTGCTAGCATATAAAAAACGGCCGAGCAAAAACTGCTCGGCCATCTTCATATCTAAATTATATTATGCGGTAACCATTTCAGGTTTATTACCTGTATACAGCTGGTAGTATCTCTGCTTAAGTTCAAGCAGTTCGTCGTGAGTACCCATCTCCACGATGCGACCCTGCTCAAGAACTACGATACAGTCTGAGTTCTTAACAGTGGACAGTCTGTGGGCGATTACGAAGGTTGTGCGACCATGCATCAGCTTGTCCATACCATCCTGAACAATTTTCTCTGTACGGGTATCGATGGAGCTTGTAGCCTCGTCAAGGATAAGTACAGGCGGATTGGCAATGGCTGCTCTTGCAATTGCAAGGAGCTGACGCTGACCTTGTGAAAGATTTGCTCCGTCACCTGTAAGCATTGTGTTGTAACCCTCTGGAAGTCTCTTGATGAAGCTGTGCGCATTAGCAAGCTTGGCTGCTGCCTTAACCTCTTCATCAGTCGCATCGAGCTTACCGTAGCGGATGTTCTCTGCAACAGTTCCCGTAAACAGGTGAGTATCCTGGAGAACCATTCCAAGTGACTTTCTAAGATCCGGCTTCTTAATCTTGTTTATATTGATGTTATCATATCTGATCTTACCGTCCTGGATGTCATAGAAACGGTTTATCAGATTTGTAATTGTGGTCTTTCCTGCACCGGTAGAACCAACGAGTGCAACCTTCTGTCCCGGTTTTGCATGAAGAAGGATGTTGTGAAGAACCATCTTATCATCAGTGTAGCCGAAGTCAACATCATTGAAGGTAACATCGCCTTCCATGGGCTGGAAGGTTGTTGTACCCTCAGCCTTGTGATAGTGCTTCCATGCCCAGCGTCCTGTAAATTCCTTAGATTCAACAATCTGTCCGTTTTCTTCCTTGGCATTAACAAGCATTACATAGCCATCATCTGTCTCTGACTGTTCATCAAGAAGATTGAAAATACGCTCAGCTCCTGCAAGTGCCATGATAATACTGTTAAACTGCATGGACACCTGGTTAATGGGCATTGAAAAGCTCTTGTTAAATGTAAGGAAGCTTGCAAGTCCTCCTACTGTAAAGCCAAGATACTGATTAAGAGCTATTGCACCACCTACGATCGCGCATACAACGTAGCTTAAGTTTCCGAGCTGTGCATTTATCGGTCCAAGGATACCTGAGTAAGCATTTGCCTTGTAGGCACTCTGGTAAAGCTCCTCATTGAGCTCATCAAATCTCTTTATAGTATCCTCTTCATGACAGAACACCTTGATAACCTTCTGTCCTGTCATCATCTCCTCGATGTAGCCGTTTAGCGCGCCAAGATTTTGCTGCTGTGCAACGAAATTCTTACCTGATGCTCCGGTTGCTATTGCAGACAGAAAAATCATAAGTGCAACCATTATAAGTGTCACAATTGTAAGCGGAACACTTAATACAATCATTGAAATAAACACGCTGACAATAGTGATCGCACTGTTTAAAAGCTGCGGAATACTCATGGAGATCATCTGTCTGAGTGTGTCAATGTCATTGGTGTATATCGACATGATGTCACCGTGAGCATGAGTATCAAAATACTTTATCGGAAGAGATTCCATGTGGTTAAACAGTTCGATTCGAAGATTTCGAAGGGTTCCCTGTCCCACATAAATCATCAGTCTCGCCTGAACAAAAGCTGCAACAACACCAATTGCATAGAAAATGATCACATTTCCGATTGCCTTTGCAAGGGGACCGTAATCCGGGTTCGCCTGACCGATAAGCGGTGTGATATATGTATCGATCAGAGTCTTGGTAAACATCGTTCCCTGAACGCTCGCTATAACGGAAAGAATGATACAGATAACAACAAGTACCATGTGAATTCCATAGTCTTTAAATACATACGACATAAGCCTCATAAAAAGCTTGCCGGGATTTTTTATCTTTGGTTTCGGGCCGCCTCTCATATGACGATTTCCGGGGCCTCGTACCTCTTTAACTTTTTCTTCTGCCATCAGTTATCCCCTCCTTCATCGAAATCAGCGTCGCCGCTGGAACCAACCTGAGATTCATAAACCTCGCGGTAAATCGTGTTATTTGCAAGGAGTTCTTCGTGTGTTCCGAAGCCGTCAACCTTACCATCATCCATAACTATAATGCGGTCACAGTCCTGAACACTGGATATTCTCTGAGCAATAATAAGCTTTGTGGTATTCGGGATTTCCTCGGCAAAGGCCTTTCTTATCTTCGCATCTGTTGCGGTATCAACAGCACTGGTGGAGTCATCCAGAATAAGTATCTTGGGCTTTTTAAGAAGCGCTCTTGCAATACAAAGTCGCTGTCTCTGTCCACCTGAAACATTGGTTCCGCCCTGCTCGATAAAGGTATCATAACCCTCGGGCATTTTTTCTATAAACTCATCGGCACAGGCCAATGCGCAGGCTCTCCTTACTTCTTCATCAGTTGCTTCCTTGTCTCCCCAGCGGAGGTTCTCATAAATGGTTCCGCTGAATAACACGTTTTTCTGTAAAACAACAGAAACCTGATTTCTAAGAACTTCCATATCGTATTTTCTTACATCGATTCCGCCTACACTTACGCTTCCTTTTTCAACATCGTAGAGACGGCTTATAAGATTAACAAGTGAAGACTTCGCAGAACCGGTTCCACCGATTATTCCGATAGTTTCTCCTGACTTGATATCAATGTTTATATCCTTAAGTACAGGCTCCTCGGAATCCGCGTTATATGCGAAATCAACATGATCAAATCTGATGCTTCCGTCCTTTACCTCCATAACAGGCTGATCGGGATTGGAGATACTTGTCTCCTCATCGATAACTTCTGCAATACGCTTTGCGCTGGCAGATGACATGGTCACCATAACAAATATCATAGAGAGCATCATGAGACTCATCAGTATATTCATGCAGTAGGTAAGAAGACTCATCATCGCGCCGGTAGTGAGCTCATTTGAAACGATCATATGAGCACCCATCCAGCTTATAAGAAGGATGCATGCATAAACCGTTGCAGTCATAACAGGGCCGTTTAATGTAACAACTTTCTCTGCTCTTACAAACATTTCATAGATATTAAGAGCAGCTGTCTTAAACTTGCTGTTTTCATACTCCTCACGAACATAAGCCTTGACTACGCGGATTGCGGATACATTCTCCTGTACGCTCTCATTGAGTCTGTCATATTTTTCAAATACTTCTCTGAAATACTTTGTTGCTTTGCTCATGATGAAAATAATGAAAGCTCCAAGGAGGAGTACTGCGATAAGATATATCGTTGCAAGCCTGGGGCAGATAATAAATGACATAACAAGAGCAATTATCATCGATGCCGGTGCTCTCATCGCCATTCTAAGTATCATCATATAAGCATTCTGAATATTCGTAACATCAGTGGTAAGTCTTGTTACCAGACCTGATGATGAGAACTTGTCTATATTTGCAAAGGAGAAGGTCTGGATGTTATCAAACATTCTCTTTCTCAAATTCCTTGCAAGTCCCGTGGATGCCCTTGATCCATAGAAGGCGCCGCCGATACCTGCGAGCAATCCTAAAATTGCCACAACTATCATCATCAAACCTACTCTGATAATGTAGTTCATATCAGCGCCGTTAATTCCAAGGTCTACTATCCTACCCATGAGGACGGGGATGATCATCTCGCAGATAACCTCTCCTATCATACACAGGGGTGTAAGTATACTTGGCAGTTTGAATTCATGTAATTCCCCAAGAATTTTCTTTACCATTTATTCACCATCCTCTGAAAAAATTAGAACGCCGAAGCGTTCTATATATTATATGACATTCTTAACATAAATTGTATACAATTTGTAAGTTTTTTATTTTCCCCTCATCCGGCACTTCGTGCCACTTGTCTTCGCTCCGCTTCGGTCCGCGCTGAGCCGACGTCCCCCGGACGTCGAGCGCCCCCAAGGGGAAGGCTTTTGTTTTATTCTCCCCCAAGGGAAAGGCTTTACTCCTTAATAAAGGTGCGTACATTAACCCCGTTTACTTCGATGTGGTCGTCCACCTCGATTACAAGGCACTGCCTGCCGTCGATAATTCTGGATTCCACAAGGTCCGCTCTGTCGGGTTTAACCTTGATAACAACATTGGGAGCTTCTATATCGAACTTTCTGGTGTTGGCAATATTCGTAACAAGAAGCGGCTGTTCCTGCTCTCCGACTATTTCTTTATAGTTGTGATCAAAGTAGTCCATTCGCTCCTCGGGAACACCGCTATCTGAGAGAAGGTGCTTTACATCTTCCTTTGAAAGTTCGAAATGAACCTCATCCTCCTCGTGATCCTCGAGCATCGTGTTCAAATTTTCATGGATGTTTCTCATCACATCATAGTCAGCCTCTTCACCGATTGTCTCCTCAACCAGCGCCTGGAAAAGGTTCTTCTGCTCCGGTGCAGACATAGGTGCCCTTCCTCCGAAAAGTGCCTGAATAAACTCGGGCTGAAGGTCCTCGGGCTTTTTTGAAAAATAGAGCATGTTGTGGATGTCCGCATTTCTCTCAATAAACGCAGGAAAAAGGAAGCCCTTGGAAGGTGCATCCACAACCCAGTCGCGGTATCTGTCCTCTATCTCGTTGGTCTTTTCATTATAGCCAAGTCCTGCCTTGGAAAGCTTAACCGGACAGATGCTGCAGAGAATGTAATCATAGATATTCTCCGATGCATCCTCCATCTCTATTCCGTCTCTGGTCATTCCGGGGATATCATAGACAGCATGAACGAGGATTATATAATAATTCTCTTCCATAAAAAGATTGGCAATAATCTTGTCATAGAATTCATCAATAAGACTGTCATCCTCAAGATGGGAATCACGAAGACGCAGTAAAAACTCCTGAGTTCCTCCCTGCTCTTCCTGGTCAAGCGGGAATTCGAGATTTATAAGACTTTTTCCGAATACTCCTGTAAGTGTGTGTTTGAAAATATCGAGATACTTGAACATCTCCTCATCGGGGATGCTTCCGAATGCTTTTTTAAACACAAGGCGCTTTGATTTTTCGCCATCAACATAACACCCGCAGATGTGATCGATAGTACATCTGTCGGGTGTAAATTGTTTCCTTATTTCTAATACTTCTGCTTTATTCATGTGAGCTGTTTTACCGGTGTGCTTATTTCAAGTACACTATTCCTTTGCTATAAATTTATCGCACATCTCGCGGGCAAACTGAACAGGATATAACTGAACCATAACTGAATCAATAAGATTTTCGATAGTCATCTTGAAAGCTACCTTGACGAAATTATCGTACTCGATTTCAAAACTCTTTTCAAAAATCTTGACACTGTCGACATCTATTCTGTTGACAACAGGAGTACTGATATCAGTAGGAACACTGAGCATCATAGAAAGAGACGTAGCCGCAGCACCCATCATCTGGTTCATGGCCTCCGAAGCTGCGGAAAGATGAAGATCCGATATCTCACAGTTAGTGTTGGTACCGTCTCCACCCATCATAAGATCCGTCATAACCTTAACATCATTCTCCTTGAGAATGAGAACGTTATTGCCGGTCAGTCCCTTAACGTAGTGAATCTGAACAAAAATGCAGGTATTCTCATAATCATCGAGAGTCTCGCTGCGCTTGATCACGGAAACATTCGGTGTGGTTATATCCACCTTTTTATTGACCATCATGCTGAGTGTGGTCGCGGAATTACCCATACTGATGTTGGCAATTTCTCCTAAAGTATCCATCTGTTCGTTTGTAAGTACCTGATCCATAAGAACCCCTCGCTTCTGTATAATCAGTTTTTTATTTCGCTAGATATCACGGATATACTACTATTTTATGCCATCATAGTTTTTGTGTAAAGGAAGAAAGGGGCTGTGATTTCTTAATTTTCTATAACCTTTTTATTTACTTATAAGGTCTTTTAGTTCATAAAGTGACTCCATTTTCTTATAATAAAGTCCCTTTACCTCTTCCTCGTCATCATTCTGATCGGGAATGTATACGGTTTTAATACCTGCCGCAGCTGCTGACCTTACTCCGTTTGGAGCATCCTCCACGGCGATACAGTTTTCCTTGGGTACTCCAACCTGTTCACAGGCATACAAGTAAATGTCGGGCTTAGGTTTTCCCTCTTTAACCATGGTGGCACAGCATATCTTATCAAAATAAGAAAGAAGCCCGACTTCGCTCAAATATCTGGTGGTTCTCTCCTCATCCGTCGCGGTTGCTGTAGCGATAAGGATATTTCTCTCCTTAAGAAACTGAAGAATTTCCCTGGCTCCGGGCTTAAGATTTATCCCTTCCTTCGCAGCCAGCTCCTCAAAGAGAATTTTCCTGTAAGCGCGCGCTTCATGATAGTCAAAATCATCGCCGTACCACTTTTTGAACTGCTCGGGAGCAAAGGGTCTTCCGAGACTTCTAAGCTGCAGTGCCTGTTCTCTTGTCATGTGAAATCCGAAATGCTCTATTGTTTTAGGCCACACTATCTGATAGTACTTTTCCGTATCGATGAGTGTTCCGTCAAGGTCGAATAATACTGCCTTTATGTCCAATTTCCTTCTCCGCTTCATTCTTTAATCCTTTGTGCTCTGCATCGAAAAATATTTTTTAAACTATTTCAATTTTATGCTTCCTTAAGCTTAGCTTTATTATCGATTTTATTATCGATTTTCTTTATCCACTTACCGCTTCTTAGTCGAACAATGCAAACGATGCATTTTATAAACTGGTCAATTCTGAGCATTATGTAAACCCAAAAGCCCGGCCATTTAAGAACAAGTCCAGTCAGTGCTCCGAGAGGAATGCTGCAGATCCATAAAAAGATGATGTCCGCTACCATGAGGAATTTTGTATCACCGCCACCTCTTAAGGTTCCCTTTGTAAGGATACTGTTAGCTGCCTGGAACCAGATAACAAGTGCAACTGCAGTCATAAGGTCTTTTGCAAGGGCTGCTGTTTCAGGTTCTATCTTATAGGCTCCCACAACCAAATCTGAAATAACAAGGATCAGAAGACATCCAAAACCACCTATGATAAAGCCCAGTGCTGCAAAGGTTATGCCCTGCTGCTGTGCTTTTTGAACCTCTCCCTTTCCAAGGGTTATACCTGTGATGGTGCAGCTTGCCTGGCTGATTCCCTGAATTACCACGGTAGCAAGCGACATTACAACTGTGGTTATGGAATTGGCTGCCACAAAGCTGGCTCCTATATGTCCCATAACTACTGCTACTGCGCTGTTTCCAAGACCAAGAAGCGTGTCCGAAACGAGCACGGGTATTGAAATACGGATGTATTCCGGAAGCAGGTCTGATACCGGCAGGGTCAAATCAGAAACACGAAGTCCGATATTTGTATCTCGGAAAAGAAGGAAACCGAAGATTATGGTGAACTCCACAACTCTTGCTATAAGTGTTCCCAGGGCAGCACCGTTTACCCCCATTGCAGGCGCACCCAGTTTTCCGAAGATGAATACCCAGTTACAAAAAATATTTAAGAAAAACGAGCAACAGCTTGCAACAAGCGGAACATGAGCTTTTCCCACGCTTCTTAGCATAAGACTTGATGTAACCGCATAGCCGTTTAAGTAATAGCAGGGTATTGATATCAAAAGATAGCCGGTTCCCTGACGGATGACCTCCTCCTCAGAGGTAAAGAGTCCCATAATGCCCGCCGGCATAAGAAAAGTGATTATCGAGAAAAAGGTTGCGGTTATAAAAAGCATTCTGAACATGATATTGACCGATTTTTTCATGCTGAGCCGGTCATTCATTCCAAAGAATCTGCTGACAAGAACGCTTGCTCCCATTCCAAGTCCCATACACATTATCTGGAAAATGGTTATAAAATTATTCGCAAGCGTCGCACCACTCATAGGCGCTTCTCCCAGTTGCCCCAGCATCATGTTGTCGGCCATGTTTACACCGACTGTGATCAGCTGCTGAAGCGCAATCGGAAGTGCAAAGGACACCAGCATTCTATAGAATAGTTTATCACGTACAAATAGTTTCACCTATTTTTCCTCTTTTCAAATTTATGGCTCCACGCCGAACATAGCGTACATCTTTTTGCTTCCCGGAAAGCCCTTAAACACAGGATCAGGATATATATTCATAAGTTCTTTATCATGATCTATCCTAAGATCAGTCACCCTGTCAAAGCACATTGTCGGAACTGAGTCTCCTTCGACAGCGGGCCAATTAGATATTATATCACAATTTGGATCTCCGGTTTTCGCAAATGAAACCCAGGCTCCTGCCATCTGATTCTCAAGCTGCTCAGATACTCCGGGGATATATTCAGCCTCTATATATGCAGAATTTCTGAAAACATAAGGCTCCTCTGCGTTATGCCATGCAACCGTACCATAGTTGAATGGAGATTCCAGGTTAAACATCCAGTTCCAGGTCTTTCCTCCTGCTGCCGCTCTGCTTTTACAAAATGAAAGACAGCCTCGCCTTAATCTTGTATCAAGGAAAAGAACATCTGCGGGATTTCTGTCAGGGTAAGCCTTTTGAAAATACTCTGATATTTCCGATGTTTTATCTCCGAACATTTCTTTTTTATATTGACAGATGGTCTCACTGCTCCATTTATTTTTTATTCCGTCTCCTATTGAGGTTCCGAAATTACCGGAAAATTCTCCGAGAACAGAACCCACAAGCATAGGCTTTTTAAGTGATTCTTTCCTCCATCCAAAGTCCAGGGGATGTCCCATAAAATACTCACCATCCGGATGAGGTCTCCAGTTAACCATTCCGCCTTCCTTATTTTGAATGGTCCATATTGCATTCATTGTGGCCTGAGCAAGGTCGTACCAGTCCACACTTTCAAGCTCCTTAACATTTTCAGGCGCTATTCCAAGATAATGGAGAATCAGTTCTGCACAGCGTTTTGAAGTTTTCCTGTGCTCTATGACATTATCCTTTCCTATACCATTTGGGCCGCCGGACTGGATTATAGCTCTCTGATAATAGTTATCCGCGGCAGGTGTCTGCATCAGATACACCACCTTCTCACCGCCACCGGACTGTCCGAAAATTGTTACATTCTCAGGGTCCCCGCCAAATTCGGCAATATTTTCATTAACCCACTTAAGGGCCATAACCAGATCTGCAAGGCCTGCATTTTGGGAATCCTTATACTCTTCGCCATACTCTGACAGATCAAGGTATCCAAGCACATTTAATCTGTGGTTCAAGGATACAACCACCACATCATCGGCCTTTGCCAGGTTTTCGCCGTCATAGGCAAGAAGCTCAACCGAGGACCCGGAAAACCATCCGCCCCCGTGAATCCATACCATTACAGATCTTTTTGCCTTTGAATCAAGATGCTTTGTCCAGATATTCAGATACTGGCAATTTTCATTCTGCGGATAGAAAAAATGCGGAACCGTAAACTGGTCATGAGGCACCGGCGTATTTAGCTCGCAGCATACATGACCATATTGGAATGCCTCTTTTATTCCATTCCATGAATCAGGCTCTGTCGGAAAATGAAAACGTCTTGCATTAGCATATTTAATTCCCCTGAAAATATAGGTATCGCCTGACTTTAATCCCCGAAGCTTACCATATTTAGTCTGAGCCACCGGATCATCGTAATTGCAGATAACCTGCTCAGTTAGCTTTTTCATGTACATAGTATTTTCCTTTCGGCCTAAGGCGTACCGCTTACGGCAGACTCCTTAGGCCCCTCTACAATTATCATTATCTGCTTAACATTACAAACTCTGTCTCGGTCCACCGCCAAAGGTTGAAAGCGGCTCACGGTCATTGTTCCCTACAATTGCTTTAGCCGGAAGTATCTCCATAAGCTCATCATCATGGTGTAAGCCTTCTTGCACTTTTCTGTCAAAAAGCATACAGGATCCGTTTGAAGCATCTACCGGATGCCATAAGGGCATTCCCACATGATTTGGGTCACCATTATAGGCAAAGCTGACCCAGGCTCCGGTCATTATATCCTGCAGTTCCTCGGAAACTCCCGGGATATAGGATGCCTCAAGGTAGTTAGCGTTATGGAACATATATGCTTCTTCAACGTTATGCCAGGCAACTGTTCCGTTGTTGAAGGGTGATTCCAATGTAAAGAGCCAGTTATATGCAGGTGCACAGCCTTCCGTGAATCTCTTTTTACAGAAATCTCTTGAAGCCACACGGCAACCACGATTTATATAAAGACTGTCCACAGGTAAAAAGCCGGGATAAGCCTTCTGCTGTGCTGCCACAATTTCCTTTGCCTTATTGCCAAAGGCCTTATTCAAAAGCTCCCATACCTTTTCATCATCCCAGAAATTCTTGCTGCCCTCAGCATAGACCTGATTATAATTCTGATCGAACTCACCGAGAACAGAGCCCACAAGTACAGGAATATTCTTAGCTTCTTCCATAAAGGGATTGTTCATGCCTGTTCCAAGATAAAAATCATTGTCAGCCACAGGACACAGATACATGCCAAAGCCATACTTTTCCTGAAGTGCCTGCTCTGCCTTCTTAGCAGCTCTTGCGAGCTTATAATAAGGAATTGTTTCTATTTCATGGATGTCCGTAAGCCCCAGCTCATCAACAACCATCTTTGAAAGCTCTGCTGCCTGCTCTTTAGTTGCATCTTTAAAGCCTTCAAAAAGTCCGCTTTGGATTACTGCCTTGTGAAAAAGACCTACAGCACTTGGAGTCTGTAAAAGCGCACTTACCTTGCAGCCTCCACCTGACTGTCCCATAATTGTTACATTACCGGGATCTCCACCAAAGGCTTCTATATTTTCATTGATCCATTTCAGAGCAGCCACCAGGTCCGCCTGTCCCAGGTTGCCGGTATAGCGATATTCATCACCATAGCCTGACAGATCAAGATATCCTATGCAGTTAAGACGATGATTTATCGATACAACCACCACATCGCCGAAATCACAGAGTTCGTGACCATCATAGGCGTAAAGTTCAATTGATGAGCCTGTTGCGAAGCCGCCTCCGTGGATCCAGACCATAACAGGTTTATTTGCACCTTTTTCTATGTGCCTGGTCCAGATATTTAAATAATGACATTCCTCATCCTGAACATAATGATAATGAGGAACATTGTACTGATCGTGGGCTATAGGGGTGTGCATTTCAGGGCATACAGGGCCGTAGATAATAGCCTCTTTAGTGCCTTCCCAGGCAGGGATTTCCTGGGGCAGATGAAAACGCTCTGCCCTTGCATATTGAATTCCCCTGAATATGAAAACATCCTCTTCCCACAGTCCTCGTATTTTTCCTTTTGGGGTATCTACTACCGGGTAATCCGGATTGGAGATTATAGATCTTGTTAGTTTTCGAGGATACATGGTTTACCTCCGTTTTTTCGCTTGGATTTATTAAACTGCTTTGTTTTATTAAACTTTATCAATATGCGAAGTGCAGCTTCTTGATTGTGAGGGTGCCTGAAGTTACGACTATCTTTACTACAGCTTCCTCAGCGGCGGGGATGGTAAGTGTGTCTGCTAAGGCAGGTTTTAAAATGTCACCTGCAGCAAGGGTGATGGCACCGACTTTTTCTCCATTGCAGAATACATCAGCGCTGCCCTCGCCAATTCCTTCTATGGTTACGTGGCAATCCTTTGTAACCTCTCGAACTGTGTAGTTTGCAAACTCACCGCAGTGAAGCTCGAGAGCGAGATCCTCCATTGGATCATAGCGCTCTACATTAGGATCCTCGTACCAATTGAATGCAGGGTAAGGCTTGTTTTTACTGGTAGCCCACACGAGCTTGGTGTGATCCTCAAGTCTGAAATCAAGGTAGTTACTAAGCTCCCAGGTTCCATAGTAGCGGCTTCCGTCCTCAAGGAACATATCGTAGCCGGAGCCGGGGATGTCTATGTCAGGATGCTTTGCACTAATGCGTGCGTTTTCATAATTTATCTCGCAGTGCTCAAGCTTTGTAAGCTCAATAAACTCATCCATAATTCTCTGGGATTCCGCATAGCTTGGTCTGGGGCCGCCTGAAAGGAATTTGTGGATTTTATTCCAGTCCTTCGGAAGGGGATGTCCAACAGAGCCGGGAGCATGAGGGCCACCCATGGCTGTCTTCCATGCCCAGGGAGTATAAGCTATGCCGTAGTGAGCGCAGATATCATAGAATATTCCGTTGTGAATCGGCTTTGATCCGCACTCGCCAAGCCAAAGGGGAACATTGTACTCTCTGCACTTAAGAAGCCACGGGTAAAGGTCCTTGATCTCAGGAGATGCTCCGTAAAGGTGAATTGAAATAGCCCAGTTATGGCATTCGGGATCATAGTCATGGTCAAAGATTCTTAAATCTCTTGCGAACTTTGCACCCTCGAGGAACATGATGTGCTCCTTGTCAATCGCACGGATTCTTCTGATGCATTCCTCATAATACTGAACAAGAAGTGGAATATATTCATGCTGAACAGGTGATGAAACCGGCTCATTTATAAGATCATAGCCTGCAATTATCCAGCGCTTTCCGTAGCGGCGAACGATTTCCTCCCAAAGAATTATCTGACGTTCTTTACTCTCTTCATCAAGGAAAACATTAGGTACTTCGCAGAACAGGCCGTCACCTGTAGCACCATTGTTTCCACCCACAACACCGTGCATATCAAGAATTACATAGAGCTTATGCTTTTCGCACCAGTCTATTACATTGGATAAACGGAAAAATCCTTTTTCATTGAAAGTAATTCCGGGCTCCTCGTAGAGAAGTGCATTGGCATTCAAAACTACTCTCACGCAGTTATAACCAAGCTCTGCCATTTTCTCAATATCTTCTTCACGAAGATGATTTTCCTCCCAACGATCCCAGAAGGTCTCAAGATACTTACTTCCGCAAAGTTCTCTAATTGTCTGTGTCACGGTCCTTCGTGTTGTCCATCTCTCGGGATTGTGATCGCGTCCCGGGCCCGGGAACAAAAAAAACTTAAACACATCGATAGGTGTTTCAACACCGCCTATCATAAAGCCCTCCACATTTTCCCAGTTGGCTGTTCCATATCCGTGAAGAATGATTTCCTGCCCTTCTCCGTTTACAAATCTGGTGCCCTCTGTTCTTAGCACACCCTTAACATATTCATTATTAAATTTGCTCATTTTATTTTTCTCCTCAGCATTTCTTTTTTAGCTTTAGCATTACCTTAAGAATATTAGCCGCGCACCTTTGCACATCACCTCTGCAGATTGTCTGCTTATAGTTGTCTTTAACCTTATAGACTATGGTCTTGCCACCATCTTCTAAAAAAGCCACCTTAGTATCCACTGCGGTTTTCATTGGCAAAAACTTATCTCTCAGAGTAAATGCTTCAAAAACCGGACTTGCTTCATAATATATTTTTTCTCCGTTTACAAGGATAAGGTCCTTATTTACCTCTGCCTTAAAGCCCTCTCCAAGAGATACCCTGATGAGCTTGTCTCCGTCTTCGGAGGGTTCATAATCATTCCAGAGCAGAATGTAAACCTCTGCAAAAGGAATTCCCAGACGGTATTTTTTCACCTGCCCATCAGGCTCAAATTCAGGCTCCACCTTTTTCATGTGTCTTAAAATCTCAATACTTTTTTCAAATCCACCCGGCATTATCAGGTCATTCCCCGCATGCATTGATTTGTATGGAGAACTGCTTCCCCCGTTCCAATCGGTCATTATGAGTCCCTCAAAGCCCCACTCACCTCTTGCTATGTTGGTGCAAAGATCGAAGTCATCCGCCGTGGGAACACCATTTATAAGGTTATAGGAGGTCATGACAGACATTGCCTTACCCTTTTGGATTGCTATACGGAAGGGCTCCAGGTAAATCTCTCTTATTGCTCTTTCTCCTGCCACCGAATTATTTGCGTGCCGGTTTGTCTCCTGGTTGTTCAGCGCAAAATGCTTAACACAGGCAGCTGCCGTTCCGTCCTTCTGGATCCCCGCTGTGACAGCTGCTGCCATCTCGCCGGCAAGCAACGGATCCTCTGAAAAGTACTCAAAATTTCTGCCACAAAGAGGATTTCTGTGTATATTTACACCGGGGCCAAGAAGCACATCGATATTCATGGCCAGAAGGTCAGCATTCATTCCTTCCCCCACTTCCCGTACCAGCTCTCTGTCAAAGCTTTGAGCCAGATGTGTTCCTATAGGCCAGGCAATGCAGTGGTGATATACCATCTGTTTTTTCCCGGTTTCAATATTAGTGGCCTCAAAATGCTGGGCAATTCTTACCCCTCCGGGCCCATCCGCAAAAATAAGTGAGGGAATATGATACTTTTCAGAAAGCGCATGCGTTGTTTCGCCGGCTGCCCCAGGTACAGATTCTGAATTTGCTCCTACTATGGGATTACTGTCATCCTCAACGCCCCAGCCCGAGCCGCAGACAAAGGCAGCCAGTTCCTCCTCAGAAAGTCCTGCAACAAAGTTTTCCACAGTAGTCTTCCGGGCCATTAGATCATCATAGGAAAAGAACTCTTCTGCAGTGATCTTCTTTTCTTCATAAGGCATCTTGCACTTATACTCTTTATCAGAGGTATACGTTACAACCTTCTCATCTGAAAGCTTTGACCGCCTGTCCTCACATACAATTTCCTTATCAGGCTCCAGAACCGGAATATTCCTTATTTCACCGGAGTTATCTTTACCCTTGATTCCTGTAAGCTCAACAAGCTCTTGTTTTAACGGCATCACAGCATTTACAAGTACTGTTTTTAATGTCTGCTCAATTTGAACCGCCGCCACTTTAGTCAGATTATCTGAGGAATTACCCACCCTTACGATGTAATAACCCTTTGATAAAATATAGGCTTTTTCCTTTTCGCTATATGACGAAAGCATTTTTAACGCAAAAGAAATTTTAAGAATTTCTGACTGTCCCGGTTGTAAAAGTGAAGTTTTTTCAAAGCCCTTAAGCTCCATAGAGGGCATATCGATTTCTGTGGAAGGAGCCGATACATAAAGCTGTACTACCTCTTTTCCCGCAACAGCACCTGTATTTGTGACTCTCACTGAAACTGTGACTTCGTTATCATTAATTCCGGTGTCGATACATTCCAGGGAAAAACTCGTATAAGATAAGCCATAGCCGAAGGCGTATCCCGGCCTTTTATCAAAGGTGTCAAAATATCTGTACCCCACATAAATGCCTTCATTATAAAGGGATGTATCCTTATCTTTCAGATAAGAATCTGCACTGGGATAATCTTTGTATTCATAGGCCCAGGTAGCTGACAGCTTACCGGAAGGATTTACTCTTCCTGTAATAATCTCAGCAGCAGCTTCACCGCACTCCTGTCCCGCCTGTCCTACCAAAAGTATGGCATCTGCTTCTGTGTTTTCAAGGTCAGCTACCGCAACAGGGCCACCCACATTCAAAACTGCAATTACTTTTTTAAAATGTTTTCTCAGGTTCTTAAAACTGTCTTTTTCCGTATCAGATAAATAAAAATCATCCTCTGCCTTTCGGTCGTTTCCCTCGCCGGAATTCCTTGAGATCACATAGACAGCCGTATCAGTATCCTCTGCATAGCTTTTTGCTTCTTCTGCCGAGATAAGTTTTTCGGGAAAAGAAAAGGTAGCCATTACCCTCTCCGGCATGTTGCTAAATTCCCTGTCATAGCGATCACCTGTTTCAAGTAACTCTTCTTCATTAAGAATGGTAAAACCTGCATTTTTCATGGCAGGTAAAAGCTGTATATGATATCTGGGTGAAAGGTCTACATTGCTGTCGCCACCGCCTGTAAGTCCGCCGTTAAAGGGATCCCCGGATCCGGTGCCCCCTCTTATGGTCCTTACTGCACCGTTTCCAAACATACATACCCTGCCGGGCTTAAGCGGAAGTGCTCTGTTATTGTTACGCAGCAGCACCATTCCTTCTATTGCTGCTTTTTTTGAAACATCAGCTCCCTTGATCTCTCTCTCTGAAAGAGGCGGAAAAATAGTTGTCATCATATTCTGTCCCTCTGATTGTCTTTTAAAAGGCGGAGGATCAATTCCTCCGCCCAGCCTTGTTTAGATGTCACTTTATCTCTGCAGATATCTGTCATAAGCTGCCTGATAGGTATCAATAACCTCCTGCAGACCAAATGCATAAAGGTCGTTTACATATTCTTCGTAGGGCTTAACGTCCTGACCTGTTATGTAATTGATGGTGTATTCATCAATCATAGTCTGAATATCAGTGAACTTGGTCTGTATCTTGCTCTCCTCAGCTGTAAGTGTAAGGCTCTCGGAGATTGACATATTTGTCTCCGGAGATGACCATATCTTAACTGCCTCCAACTCGTAGTTTGTATCACCTGCAGTTGCTGCAGAAAGCTTCCAACTTGCAGAAATATCATGCTTACCAAGGAAACTGCTGCCCTGATTGAGAGCATATTTCTGAAGTACATCTGTTGCAGGAAGTCCATCGGGGTTGTGTAAAACAAGATCTGTATACTGTGGTGTTCCGTCCTCGCCTATTGTATAGGTCTCGCCCTCAATTCCATACCAGTTAAGATACTGACCTTCCTCTGTGTACTGGAAATCCAGCCATTTTGCTGCAAGCTCCGGATTTTTACAGGATGTGCTGATAAAAATAGGTCCCTTTGCAATCTTACGATCACCGAGCTGAACAGGCTCATCCCCCGGGTTAAGGGCAGGTGCCACGATGGGCTGCAGGAACTCCTTATCGTTGTCCACCATGTGGTAATTGCTGTAGCTGTTTCCTGTGAAAGCTGACAGTACCATGCTGTAAAGGAGTGTGTCATTGTTTTGAACTGATGCAGGTGTATCAAGATAATAATGGAAGGTTGTGAAATTAGGATTTATCAGTCCCTCTGAATACCACTGCTTCATGGTATCAAGATATCCCTTCCAGGAATCCTTAGCCGGTCCGCATACGATCTTGTCCCCTTCAAGCTGTAAAAACTCTTTAAGATTCTGGGTTCCCACTCCCCAGGAAAGTGCAAGTGCAGAACCGCCGTCATTGTCAAGAACAAAGGGCGTTGCAATACCTGCTTCCTTCGCCTTTACAAGTGCATCATGCCATTCATCAATTGTTGTAGGCACATCAAGTCCAAGCTCTTCCAGAAGATCAGCTCTGTACGCAAGCCCCTGATAGGTTCCTTCAGATTCTGCAGTCTTATCCTGACCTACTATCGTTCTGCAGACAATTCTTTTGCCTGAATCAGCAGTTGCCTCACGTCTGGCCTCGTCTGAAGTTGCAAGAAGTGCCTTGTAGTTAGGCATATAGTTTTCAATTAGTGTATCCATATCAGGATAGATGATTCCCTCTTCAACACCGGATTCTTCACCGCCGGGATAGGAAACAGGATAAATGATGTCAGGAAGATCACCTGAGGAAATGAGAACCCCGAATTTCTGAACCGCATCATCCTGGTTTATCGGAATCCAGTTGATGTGGACATTTGTGAGCTCCTCCATCTTTTTTACGCCCTCGATCTCGTTAAGATCCTTCATGACAGTTCCGCTGTAGCAAAGCCATACTGTAAGTTCCTGCTTTTCTTCACAAAGAGGAAGTGTCAGTTCCTTAAGCGGAAGCTCCTCCCCGGTAGAAGCTGTGCTTTCTGTCTTTGCCGCCTGATCACCGTTTTGGGCATCAGCCTCACTTTTGCCACACCCCGCAACACATGACATAACCATCGTGGCTGTCATAATAATTGCTAAAATTTTCTTTTTCATAAAATACTCTCTCCTTTTTGCTTGTATATAAAATTGTATATCATGTCGGGTTATTTTACTGCCCCGATCGTCATACCGGTTACAAAATACTTCTGAACAAAGGGATATACCGCAAGTATCGGCAATGTTGAAACCACAATCACGGCATACTGAATATTACGTGAATACAGATTCATGGAAAGCGCATCCGTACTTGAAGTTATGTCCTTGGTACTCTGGAAAAGAATTGTCCTTATCTCCATCTGCAGCGGGTATAGCTCGGTTTTTGTAGGAAGATACAAAAGAGCTGACATAAAGTCATTCCATTTTCCGACCACCGTAAAGAGCATGATTACCGCAAAAGTTGCCTTACACAAGGGAAGGATTATCTGGAACATTGTCACGAACTCGTTTGCTCCGTCTATTCTTGCTGCCTCCTCAAGAGCATCCGCTATACCCTGCATGGAGGTTCTCATAAGTATGATGTTGAATACACTTAAGGATCCCGGAATAACCATAGCCCACATGGTGTCTATCATATGAAGGTTTCTGATAACCATATAGGTCGGAATCATACCGCCGTTAAAAAGCATTGTGAACGAAATCAACAGCATATATGCATTTCTGTATCTGAAGCGTTTTCTTGAGAAAACAAAGCCGGCGATAACAGTAAGCACTCCTGTAAAAGCACAGGAAAGTAAAATGTAAATGATCGTGTTTAAATAGCCTGACCAGAGCTTTTGATAACTGAAAATGATGTTATAAGCCTGGAAATCAAAATTCTTTAATCGCCACAGTACCAATCCCTTGTGGGAAGTTACCTCCGTTGGATTGCTGATTGAAACCATGATTACATGCCATAAAGGAAAAAGGCACGCCGCTGCTATTCCAATCAGGAGTATGACCGCGAACACCAGGAAAATAGCCCGCGATACCGTCATTTTTTGTTTCATGATATCCCCCTTAAAACAGTCCTGAGCCGGACAGTTTCTTTGTTATTTTATTTGTAGTAATAAGCATTATTGTTCCAACTATTGAATTGAACAGACCAACCGCAGTGGACAGTCCATAGTTCATGTCAAGAAGACCAAGTCTGTAGGTGTAGGTATTGATTACATCCGAATACTCATAGTTTGCAGGTGAGTAAAGAAGAAGTATCTTATCAGCACCAACCGAGAAGACCGCACCCATTCGAAGTATCAGCATCATAAGGATCATTGGCATGATTCCCGGAATCGTTATGTGAATGCACTGCTTCCATCTTCCCGCCCCGTCAACATAGGCCGCTTCATACTGTTCCTGATCCACAGAGCTTAGAGCCGACAGATAAATAATTGATCCGTATCCCAGTCCCTGCCAGAGATTCATCAGCACATATACAAGCCAGAAATTCTTTTTGTTATTCAAAAGATTTACAGGATCTCCACCGGTGATGTTTGCCACTATCACTGAAAGAGGGCCGCCGGCTTCGATGAAGGTCACTACAAGTCCGCAGACAACTACAGCTGAAATGAAGTAAGGCATATAGCTTATAGTCTGTATTGTCTTTTTGAAGAACTTTGCATGTATCTCATTGAGGATCAGTGCAAAGATGATAGGTATCGGAAAATTCACGACAAGATCAAGAACACCTATACCTATTGTGTTTCGGATTGTTCTCCCAAAGTAGGGGCTTCCGAAAAACTCCCTGAAGTTGTCCAATCCTACCCATTTACTATGTAGAAGTCCTTTGGCTGGTGAGTACTTCTCAAATGCCATCAGCAGCCCAACCATAGGCGCGTAATTGAAAATAGCAAAATAGATCAGCACAATTGCCAGTAAAAAATAAATGACAGGGTTCCTGCGAATATCTACAAGCTGATTGTGAAAAAAGCCTTTCACTCCGCCATTTTCGATATAACCCGTAACCCTTTGCGAGGAATTAGTTGTCGATGTGTCCATAATTCCTGCTCCTTTCTTAAATTTGTTGTGCTAATTATACAAATCCAGGAAGGGGCATTCTATAAAAAACACTGTAAGAAATTTTCTATTTTTCATCCCACAATTAAATTTTTATAACAAATGCGGCAATAAATTATAAAGAAATCGGGTTTGCTTGATTTGGTTATTGTAAAAAATTATAATTTTTCTAAATTATACAGATACCGTGGTTTTCGGTTTAACTCTGTATAGTTCCATTTTTAAAGACACACAGGCTTATGAGGTTATTATGAAAAGCTTTCACATATCAAGAATTGCGCAGCATCTGCTTCTTTTGGTCACACTTCCTACTCTGGTTGTTGCATTTATACTGTTTACATACACCGTTATAAGTAATTACGAATATAACAGAGCTACAATAGCCAGCAATCAGGAAACAATCCTCGGATCCATTGATGATCATGTTCATTCAATAGAAAAGACTGCTTTGGATTCTGTCCATAGCATGGAGTTTTTATATTTTTCCAACACCAGTTCAAAGAACGTTGCCACAGTCAATTCGGATAAGCTTCTGGCGCAGCTGCAGCGAAGCATGAGTATATATAAAGAAGTTGTTGGTGTGGTGTTATATAATTCAGTGCTTGATCAGTCCTTTTCAAGCTACTTTTCAACAGACTTTAGTGGCATGGACAGCCTTGTTCCTGTTTCAAATACTCCGCTCACAGAACACAGAGATGACCATCTGGAGCTTGCGGAATATGAAGGGCAGTATTTTTTACTATATGTTGTAAGGCAGCGTTATGGCTGCATGACCATTATCATTTGCCCATCCAACAATGAAAACTATCGCACCCTAAACAGAAACAATTATGAATATTCTCTGTTTTTCAGCTCAGAGTCCGCTGCTTTACAGGAAAGAAATTACATAGCCTCAAAACTTGAAAGTGCACCGCTTTTTCTATCCTACAAAATTGAAAACTATCGCACCTTTACAGGTATAAGTGTTTTCCAGATTATTGCCATTCTGGTTTTGGGACTGCTCTTTTTATCAATTATTCTGCTCTTCCGTTTTATGCAGAAGTTCCTGCTGTCACCTTTATCCGAGCTTTCAGCTTCTTTTAAGCGAATAACAGATGGCGATACAAATTATCGTATTGGTAAAAGCAGTAATATAGTAGAATTTGCAACCTTTTATAAGGGCTTTGATGCCATGCTTGATTCACTCCATGCAGCTGAAATAGAAAAATATCAGCATCAGGAGGAAGCAGCAAAGGCTAAGATGCAATACCTGCAGATGCAGATTCGTCCGCATTTTTACTTAAACTGCCTAAAGACCATAAACTTTCTTGCACAGATACATGAGGATGAAAAAATTCAGTCAATAGTCATTTCCCTATCTGATTATTTCCGCTACTCCTTCCAGGATCAGAACCAGCTGGTAACCTTCAGGGAGGAAATGCACTCGGTAGGAAGCTATATTGATCTTTGCAGGTGTCTTTACAGTGCCATACGACTTGAATTGGACATCCCTGAGGAGGCAATGGAAATCCCCTGTCTTCCTCTTACCATTCTTACCTTTGTGGAAAACTGTGTAAAACACCGTAATGACTCGGATGAGATTCTTATCAGAATCACTGCTTCCGTAAATAATGAAAATAGCGAAAAGCCTATGCTTGAGCTGTGTATTCAAAACAGCAGCAGGTTCGATGATGAGGTTCTTGTCACGCTTAATGCTGCGACAAATGATGAGTTTCAATATCGAAGCAATAAAATAGGAATATCAAATGTCCGCTACAGAATGTGGCTATTTTACAAAGAAGATTTCAATATCGAATTTACAAATAAAGACGATCTGGCAACTGTGTCAATGACATTTCCCACAGTACCCGGACAGGATTCGGAAACGAGGTTATTATGACAATCCTTTTAATTGATGATCAGCCGAGTATATTATCGGCACTAACTACAGGAATAAACTGGCATGAAATGGGTTTTACCTCTGTCCTTGCGGCCACAAGTGCAGCTAAGGCCAGAGCCATTCTGACCGAACACCCTGTAGATATCGTGGTGTCAGATATAGAGATGCCTAATGAGGATGGCCTATCACTCCTGTCCTGGGCAAGAAGTCAGGGTATGAATTACGAGTGTATCATGCTGACAGCACACGCTGATTTTTTCTATGCAAAGCAGGCTATAACCTTAAATGTTTTCGACTACGTAGTTCAGCCCGCACGCTTTGAGGATATCATCGCCTCCGTAAAAAGAGCCATCGATAAAATTCAAAGCTCAAGACAGCATAGCAGCTCCTCCCCTAATCAGAAGATAAATGCTGCAGCTAACAATATCGTGATAAACAATCTGCTTGATAGCTGGCCTGATTATGAAACCACAGTTATTTATCCTCAGCGCCTTGAAAAGATGCTTAATCAGATGAGACATTTTGGTGTGGACTGTAACGGATCAACTCCCTGCATGCTTGTCTCCTTGTATGTTCCATCTCAGATAAGTGCAGAGGCTTCGGATTTTTCTCTTCTTTGCAGCAGATTTTACGATCTTCTAAGCACAAAATATGATGCTCCCGGCTTTTCATGCTATTTGACCGAGAAGCGTTTCTTTGCTGTGTTTATCATGCCTCTTCCCATGTCTCTTGAGGTATCACTTGCGGAGCTGTTCTCAAGCGCTTCCTCTGAAGCAGGTATCCACGCCGGACTTTCCTGCACAGCGGCCGAGCTACGCTTTATGAAGGATGCCATGGATCATCTTCTTAATAGTGAAGTAAAATCCGGTGCTCCCAGCAGCGTAAGGTTCTATCCCTTTGACAGCGACGCTTACCTCAGTGCCAATTCAGGCCAGGGCAGATATCAGCAATATATTGGTCAGATAAAGGAGTATATCAACGAGCATATCTCCGAACCTATTTCAAGAAATGATATTGCAGACAGTCTGCACTTATCCCCGGATCATGTAAGCGTGGTGGTAAAAACCACCGAGAGCATGACGGTGAAGGAACTTATCACTTCCGTAAAAATGGAGCATGCACGAAACATGCTCCGCAACACAAAAATGCCCATTGGTACCATCTCCCAAAAATGTGGCTACGATAGCTTCGCCTACTTCAGCAAAATCTACCGTGACACCTACAATCTCACGCCCTCTCAGGAACGTGGGAAATGAATAGAATAAATGGAGAGTTTTGTCCGCCAGCCAGGCTTTCTTTGATGATACCTGCACATCCTTGTTATTGGAAATGGCGCAGCAAATGTGTTCCTTTTCCAAATTATCCTTTGTTATGGCAATTCTTGCATTAAATAACTTGTTGTCTATCTTCATATTGTTTTATGACTCTATCACTGCATATTTCCTATCTATTGCCCCCTCGAAACTTCTTATAAGTGATTTTTTGTGATTATTCACAATCATTCTTGATTATTTTTGTTTATTTATCATGAGCATTCGTGATTATATATGATTGACTTTGATTACTCTTGATGTTATTCTTTTCTCAGATGGTACATTCCATCATCAATTTTCAAGGAGACTTAGCATATGTTAACCGAGGAAAGACGATCAGCAATTGTTTCCTATATTGAAGAACATAAAGCAGCAACTGTTCAGGAGCTTGTAGATGCTCTTGATTCTTCAGCGGCTACAATCAGGCGCGATCTGAATGCTCTTCACGAGGAGCGCCGCATTCTTAAGGTTTTCGGCGGTGCCACTGTTTTAAACAAAAAGGACGTGACCACAACAGAGCCCTCTGTTGCCGAGAAATCACATCGTAATACCGATGAAAAAGACATCATTTCGGAATATGCTGCTTCACTCATTCAGGACAACGATTTTGTTTATATCGATTCAGGTACAACTACTCTTCATCTCATCGATCACATAACAAATAAAAAGGCGAAGTACATTACAAACGGCGTTGTTCATGCCAAGAGGCTTTTGGAAAGAGGACTCTCCACCATGATAATAGGAGGCCGTATAAAGCCCGTTACTGAAGCAGTCATCGGTCCCGATTGTGTGGAAGCGCTGAAAAAATTCCATTTTACAAAGGCCTTCATGGGAACAAACGGTATTTCGGTTCAGGCGGGTTTCACCACCCCCGATGTGGACGAAGCACTTGTTAAAGCCGAAGCAATAAAGCACACCTATCTCTCCTACATTCTTGCAGACCACACCAAATTCGGAGTTGTGAGCTCGGTTACTTTTTCTGAGCTAAGGAACTGCTGCATCATTACAGATGAAGAGCCTGACAAAAAATATAAGGATCAGACCATCATCAAGGCCATCAACTGATAAGGAAGGAGAAGCAAATGATATATACCGTAACTTTTAACCCTGCAATTGACTATATTGTCAGAATGGATAAGCCACTGGATCCGGGAATGACCAACCGTTCAGTTTCCGAGGACTGCTTTTTCGGAGGAAAAGGAATCAATGTTTCCACCATATTAAAGAATCTCGGAATCGAGAACACAGCTCTTGGCTTCGTAGCAGGTTTTACAGGAGAGGCCATAGTTGAAAGTGTCAAGAATAAAGGAATTCTAGCTGATTTCATTATGCTAAAGGATGGAATTTCAAGAATTAACGTAAAAATCAAATCAGAGCAGGAAACAGAAATAAATGCTCAGGGACCTGTTATCACAGACGAAGCCTATAACGAGCTTCTCTGCAAACTCGATTCGCTTAAGGAAGGCGATATGCTAATCCTTGCGGGAAGCATTCCAAGCACTCTTCCAAGCGATGTATATGAAATCATTCTGGACAGATTA
This sequence comes from Butyrivibrio sp. WCD2001, assembly GCF_000424485.1. Taxonomy (NCBI): domain Bacteria; kingdom Bacillati; phylum Bacillota; class Clostridia; order Lachnospirales; family Lachnospiraceae; genus Butyrivibrio; species Butyrivibrio sp. WCD2001. The sequence continues at coordinate 185,265 of NZ_AUJZ01000004.1, forward strand.
AAGGATAAGGGAGTCACCTTCGTGGTTGATGCAACAAAGGATCTTCTCATGAATGTTCTTAAATACCATCCTTTCCTTATTAAACCCAACAACCATGAACTGGGTGAGATGTTCGGAACCGTACTTAAAACAGATGACGAAATTGAAGAACATGCCAAAAAGCTCCAGGAAATGGGCGCAAGAAACGTTCTGATATCCATGGCCGGCGATGGCGCAATGCTTATAACAGAGGACGGACAGAGATTCCGCGTCGGTGTTCCGAAAGGAAAGGTTAAAAACTCCGTAGGAGCCGGTGATTCAATGGTAGCCGGTTTTGTCGCAGGATATATGAAAACAAAGGATTACAAGGTTGCCCTTAACATGGGAACCGCCGCCGGAAGCGCAACAGCCTTTTCCGACGATCTCGCAACAGGCGAGCTGATTAACAGTATTTACGAAACATTATAAACAGGGATAAACCTGTAAATACGTTTCGTCAATATAAATACAAATGTATTGGGGAAAACCCCAACAAGGATGCTAACGCATAGAAAGGGAGAAACATGAAAATCAAAGATCTTTTAAGCAAAGAAGGGGTAAGCTTAAATCAGACCGCTGCGGATCAGAATGCCGCAATCGACCTGATGGTAGCGCTTCACGACAAAGTAGGTAATCTTAATGACAAGGCAGCATTCAAGGATGCGATTGTTGCCAGAGAAGCAAAAGGTTCAACCGCGGTAGGCATGGGGATCGCTGTTCCGCATGCAAAAACAGCAGCTGCTAACAAGGCAGGACTTGTTGCCATTACTGTTCCGTCAGGAGTAGATTACAAGTCACTCGACGGCCAGCCCAGTAAGCTTCTGTTCATGATCGCAGCACCTGACGGAGCTGCCGACACACATCTCGAGGTACTGTCAAAGCTCATGACAATGCTCATGGATCATACTTTCACATCCTCTCTTATTGAAGCAAAAACACCTGAAGAATTCATTGATCTCATTGATAAGCAGGAAGATGCACGTGATAAAAAGAGTTCCGGTGCTGAGTCAGCTGCTCCGGCTCCCACATCATCAGGAATTAAGCTTCTTGGTGTAACAGCATGTCCCACAGGTATCGCTCACACATATATGGCTGCTGAAGCTCTCGAGCAGGCAGCAAAGGACCAGGGCCTTTCAATGAAGGTTGAGACAGATGGTTCGGGCGGTGCAAAGAATGTGCTCACAGATGCTGAGATCAAGGACGCTGATGTTATTATCATCGCAGCAGATAAAAATGTTGAGATGGGCAGATTCAACGGTAAGAAGGTTATCAAGGCTTCAACAGCCGATGCAATCCACCACTCTTCAGATCTTATCGGACGTGCGGTAAAGGGCGACGCTCCCGTTTATCAGCATTCAGGATCCGTAACAAGCAGCGCTTCTCTTGATAACGAAAGCGCAGGAAGAAAAGCATACAAGCACCTTATGAACGGTGTATCACACATGCTTCCCTTCGTTATCGGCGGTGGTATCCTTATTGCGATTGCATTCCTTTTGGATGACTACTCACTCGATCCTTCAAACTTTGGTTCCAACACTCCTGTTGCTGCATGGTTTAAATCAATCGGTGGAACAGCATTCGGATTTATGCTTCCTATCCTTGCAGGATTTATTGCTCAGAGTATAGCGGATCGTCCCGGTCTTGCAGTTGGTTTCGTGGGCGGTGCTCTTGCAAGTACAGGCGCTACATTTGCAGCTCCCGGCGGTGATATTCCTTCAGCATTCCTTGGCGCTCTTGTAGCAGGTTTTGCGGCAGGTTATATCGTACTCGCAATCAGAAAGATCACCGATGGTCTTCCGGCTGCACTTGAAGGTATCAAGCCCGTTCTCATCTACCCGCTCTGCGGTATCCTGGTAATCGGTCTTGTAATGTGCGCTATCAACCCTCTGGTTGGTGCCCTCAATGCATGGATCACAGGCGTTCTTAACGGAATGAGCAGCGGTTCTATCGTAGTCCTTGGTGCAATCCTTGGCGGTATGATGGCAACAGATATGGGTGGCCCGCTCAACAAGGCAGCTTATGTATTCGGTACAGCAGCACTTGCAACAGCAAGCCAGTCAGATCAGACAGGTTGGATGATCATGGCAGCAGTTATGGTTGGTGGTATGACTCCTCCTATCGCAATTGCAATTGCAACACTTATTTTCAAGAACAAGTTCACAGAGGGCGAGAGAAAGTCAGGTCCCGTTAACTTTATTATGGGTCTTTGCTTTATCACAGAAGGGGCTATCCCGTTTGCAGCTGCTGACCCGCTCCACGTTATTCCTTCCCTTATGGTTGGTTCAGCTGTAGCAGGCGCTCTCTCAATGGCATTTAAGTGCACACTTATGGCTCCTCACGGCGGAATCTTCGTATTCCCTGTTGTAGGTAATGTAGCAATGTATCTTGTAGCACTCCTTGTTGGTTCAGTAGTATCAGCAGTGCTGCTTGGAATCCTCAAGAAGGACGTAACTAAGTAATTTTCATTCTATCGCCTTCCCCTTTTAGGGGAAGGTGTCTGCGCAGCAGACGGAAGAGGTTTTGTAAAGAAAGGACATACATTATGGTATCAAAGAACATCACAGTAAAAAACGAGCAGGGCATGCATATGCGTCCCGCAAGTCTTCTTTCACAGAAGGCTACTCCTTTTGAGAGCTCAGTAAAAATCATGTTTAACGGCAACAGCTATGATTGCAAGAGCGTTATGTTCCTTATGAGCGCTTGCATCAAGTGTGGTTCCGAGATTGAGCTTGTATGCGAAGGTCCCGATGAAGAAAAGGCTCTCGCAGAGCTTTCAGAGTTTATTGAGTCCGGTATGGGTGACTGATCTGGAGGAATAAATATGTACAAAGGAATAGCTGCATCCAGAGGAATCGGTATCGGCAGTATATGCCGCATAATAGAGCATGATCTTTCTTTTGAGGCAAAGCAGGTTGCCGATCCCGCTGCAGAGAAAGAACGTTTTCATAAAGCAATAGCTGACTTCGTAGAAGAAACTAACGCAATGGCTGAGGATGTCAGAAAACGCATCGGTCCCAAGGAAGCAGAAATCCTTCAGGGACATGCCGTAATGATCTCCGATCCCGCCATGTCCGGAGAGATGGACAAAATGATCGACCAGGGGCAGTGCGCCGAGACAGCTCTTACTGCTGTCTGTGATATGTTTATTAACATGTTTTCACAGATGGATGATGAGATGATGAAGCAGCGCGCTTCCGATATCTCCGATGTCAAGGTAAGCGTCCTGAAAAAGCTCCTCGGCATTGAGGATATTGATATCAGCAAGGTTGCACCCGGTACTGTTCTTGTCTGCAAGGATCTTACTCCTTCCATGACATCACAGATCATCAAGGAAAATGTAACCGGTATCATCACGGAGATAGGCGGTAAGACCTCTCACTCCGCTATCCTTGCCAGAGCCCTTGAGATTCCGGCAGTACTTTCCGTTCCCGGAATCGTCGATGAAGTAAAAGATAAGGATACCGCTATAATTGACGGAACCGAAGGTGATGTTTTCATTAATCCCGATGGCGAAGTTCTTTCAAAATACATGCTAAAGCGTGAGGAATTCATCCGTAAGCAGTCAGAGCTTAAGACCTTCATCGGCAAGGAAACAGTTAACGCTGACGGAACAAAGCTTGAACTCTTCTGCAACATCGGCACTCCCAAGGATGCCAAGAAAGCTGTCGAATGCGACGGCGAAGGAATCGGTCTTTTCAGATCAGAGTTCCTTTTCATGGACAACACTCACCTTCCTACCGAGGATGAGCAGTTCGAAGCGTATAAGGAAGCTGTTCAGACAATGGATGGCAAATGCGTAATCATCCGTACTCTCGACATCGGCGGTGACAAGGACATTCCTTATCTGGGACTTGAGAAGGAAGAAAATCCTTTCCTTGGTTACAGAGCTGTCCGCTACTGTCTTGGAAATCAGGATATGTATAAGACACAGCTTCGTGCCATTGTAAGAGCCAGCGCCTTTGGAAAAGTTAAGATCATGGTACCTCTTGTTACTACAGTTGACGAGGTAAGAAGCGTAAAAGCACTTGTTGGTGAGATAAAGGATAATCTTTCATCAGAAGGAATAGATTATGATAAGAATATTGAAGTCGGCTGCATGATAGAGACAGCCTCTGCTTCTCTCATAGCAGATCTCCTTGCAAAGGAAGCTGACTTCTTCTCAATCGGAACCAACGACCTCACCCAGTACACGATGAGCGTAGACAGAGGAAATCCCAAGGTAGCTTACCTGTATTCCTCTTTCCAGCCCTCTGTACTCCGCTCAATAAAGTATATTATTGAGTGTGGTAAAAAGGCCGGTATTCCAGTTGGAATGTGCGGTGAAGCAGCTGCAGATCCTCTTATGATTCCGCTTCTTATGTCCTTTGGTCTCGATGAATACAGCGTTAATCCGGTTCTTGTATTGACCGCCCGCTGCATCATCTCCAAGTGGAGTAAGGCTGAAGCAGACGCTCTTGCAGACAAGGTTATGGCAATGGATACTGAGGCAGATATAGTTGCAGCACTTAAAGAGGCTGCAAAGGAATAAACTCCAAGGTCACATCTCCTTTCGAAAAAAGCTCCTGTAAACTCATCAAAGAGTTCACGGGAGCTTTTTTGATACTTAGAAGATACCACCTATACCTGTATCATTATCAATCGTGTTCATATTATACAGAATAAGTACATCAGATATCTCGGGGTGCTCATTTATAAACTTGGACGGTCCGCCTTTATAGTAGCGGGTGTCAAACACATAGACAGTATGATAATGTGCAAGAAGGAACGGAACAATACTGTTAGCATAGCTGTCCTTAACAAGTGCTATCGCCCCATCCTGCACCGCATCATTGGTGATGGTGATCATGGGATGAATGTTGTTAAGGAAGTAGGAATACTGATCCTTCTCGGACAGATATTCCTTATTGTAAGGAGTATCGGTCACTTCTTCAGTATCCGAATATTCCACACTAAGCTTCCAGTCCGGATAGCTGTAAGAAACAATCCTGTCCGCACCGAAATACGGATCATTAAGCTTGGAGTATATTGTCCCCTTGAAATTCTCCGATACAACCTCTCCTTTATACTCAGAAAGCGGAACGGGCGTAAGTCCTGCTGCTTCACAGAAAGCCTCATAGCCTATATATGCCCCGTAGGTAGTCCAGTGATGATCTGTACGGTAAAACAGCCTGTTGCCTGTGACATCCTCTGTAAGAGGCTCTGAAACAGTCTTCTTCGCTTCATCCTTAAGCCTTGTCGAAACATCTATTTTCTGAAGCTTATCAGATGCTGCTGAGTAAATATCTGATATTATCTGCTGCTGAAGATCAGGATCGTTTGCATTTTCCGGCAGAAGGTCGGAATAAACCGATACCGCAGTCGGGACCATCATCAGCATGCATCTGGCATTTTCAACATTTACAGCCAGCTTTGAAAACTGATCAATCTGCTTTGCCGTATTCTTAGGATACTTGTACCTCTCAATAAGAGAGCCATCCTTCGCAAGATAAATATCGTTAATCTCTTTCCTTCCGGTTATCCTCTCAACCTCAGCCATAAGACGCATGAATGCATCACGGGCAGGAAACTGATCTGCCACAAAGGTTTCAAAGCCGCTGGTAAAGTCACCGCTTTTTATCTTTTCAAAGTTGAATTCGGGCATCTGTGCCAGCTTGCGATTTTCATTCTGAGAAAAGGTCTTTTTCTCAGAAACAAAAAACACGATTATAAAGCACAAGGTCACCGCACAAATAAGATATACCGGAATGCGGTCGAGAATGCCTATCTTTTTTTTATCTGAATTATTACTCACATCAATACCTCAAAATTAAAAACGGAAGTATAGGAACGGATTATAGGTATCCTTCACAAGGCTGGATATTGCAAGAATAAACAAACCTGCCATAAGTACAGTACCAACGGTTTTCACCACATTCACCGCAGTGGTTCCCGCTCCCTCCACTTTTTTCACAAAAGCGGGATACACAGGAAATGAAAGCACTATTGCCGCAAGTAAAACCGGCAGATAATTTCCGGTGTACCACCAGAACTCTGTTCCGAACAACGGATTGCCGGGGATGCCTATAAGCTTAACGAAATAGGTTCCCATCTCAGACAGATTATCAAAGGTGAAAATTCCGAAGCCGAATATAACTATAATAATTGCATACAAATGCTGCAGCGCCATAGGAAGCTTCTTAAGCCATTTTCCCCAGATGAATTTCTCCAGTGTAAGAAGTGTTCCGTGATACAATCCCCAGAGGACGAAGTTCCAGGAAGCTCCGTGCCATAAGCCTGTCAAAAACCATACCACAAAGATATTCCGAAAATGCTTGACCATGCCTACTCGATTTCCACCAAGAGGAATATACACATAATCTCTGAACCAGGTTGAAAGTGACACATGCCAGCGGCGCCAAAAGTCCGTAACTGAAACTGAGCTAAGCGGATAGATAAAGTTCTCAGGGAAGTGGAATCCCAGCATCTGTCCAAGACCTATAGCCATATCACTGTATGCACTAAAGTCGTAATAAAGCTGAAGTGTAAAGCACAAAAGTCCAAGCCATGCCGTAACTATAGAAATGCCGTCAGCCACACGAATAGTATCCCAAAGAGCTCCGATCTGATTGGCGATCAAAACCTTTCGAAGAAGTCCCAGAATAAAACGCTTCATACCGGATACGAAACCGGACTCTGATATTTCCCTACTGTGAATCTCCTGCTGAACTGTTGAAAAACGCACAATAGGACCGGCAATAAGCTGCGGAAACATCGAAACATAGGTAAGATAGTCCAGATAGTTTTTTTCAGCCTTAATACGGCCCTTATATACATCAATTGAGTAGCTTACAGTCTGGAAGGTATAAAAGCTTATACCCACTGGAAGAGCCACACCCGGGAGCTTTACATCATACGGTGTCAGCGCATTCCAGATGCCAACGGAAAAATCCGCATATTTGAAATATCCAAGCAGTGAGAAATTAATAAGAAGCGCTATCACAAGGCATACGCGCTTTTTCACTAGAGAAGAAGCGAATCTCTCCTGAAGTCGTCCGTCCGTGTAATCAACAAATGAAGAAAACAGCATCAGAAGAATATAGATTGGTTCTCCCCAGGCATAAAAAAGCAGACTAAAAATGAGCAGGACGAAATTCTTCGCCCTGCCGGGAATTACATAATATAAAATCAAAAATGCCGGTAAAAAAAAGAATAAAAATGTAAGACTACTAAATACCATAAAACGCTACTTTCTTATTTACCCATGAGACCATTCTTAATGATTTCCTCGATGCCATCGGCGTCGGAAGAAATAACAAGGTATAATGCATTGCCCTGTTTCTTGATGCTTGCAGCCTTAATGATGTCTGCCTGATCAGGAAGATAGTCGAGCATCTCAGGTGAAGAAAGCTGCTCAAGGACAGCTCCAAGCTTCTCCTCAACTGTAGAAACATTAGCTTCATCTGCAACATTTAATATAATAACGCGGTCTGCATGAACCTCATCAGCCTCAGCAAAAACGTAATCTGAAAGCATTGATGCATCAATTCCGTAGTAGTTCATAAGCCAGTCATCATCAGCTTCATACATCTCGGGAAGTGTATAAGCTCCCTTGATCTTCTCATAGATCTCTGATGCCTTAAGAGGTGTTGCAGCTGCCTCCTGTCCTGCCTCAGTATCGGCGCCTGAAGCATCTGTACCTTTGCCGCCGCATCCTGTAATGCAAAGCATTGCTGTGAGTGCTGCCACTCCTATAACTTTAAGATAATTTTTTTTCATAACATCCTCCTTATTGCTGCGCAGTATCATCCACCGGTGTCTCCTGAAGTCCGAGCCTCTCAGCCGCGTATCTTACAAGCATCTGTGTCCAGACATTATATGCAGACTTACTCTCATGCAGGAATCCATCACTGCAATACTCGGGTAACAGATTGCCCTGTCCGTCGGAAAGAACTGTCGCCATGTCAATATAGCCCCAACCGTTCTGATTTGCAAGTTCATGAACTGCCTGATTGAAGGCTGCGATATTCGTATTATTCAGTTTACCTTTGCCCAAATCCTTAAGCGTATAGGTTGCGCTGATAATGTTAATCTCCATATCGGGAGATAATTCCCTGATCTTATCAACGAGCTGGGGATAAAGAGCCACAGACTCATCAATATCATAGCTGACATCATTTATTCCGAAAAACAGGAAAGCCTTCTTCGCTCCCATCATCTGCATTGATTCCCAGATGGGATGCTGCGCTCCCTGATATAGCGGATGTACACTTTTCTCACTTACAGGCCAGAACGCGTTATGAAGCGAAAGCGATCCTGCTGCAAGAAACTGCAGCTGTGTAAGCATCGGATCAGAGCTCCTGGCCGAATAATTCCTAAATCCCAGAAGAACCGAATCTCCCGCAAATACCGTATTTTCATAGAACTGACGAATCTGTTCCATCTGTTCGTCGGAATAATGCATATTCTGAAGCGTCTGAAGATCATAGGATGCAGTAAATCCGCTTCCTAAAGTATTCTCAGCAGTAGTATCATCTGCAGGAGCAACATCTACAGAAACATCATCTGAAGAGCCCTCAGAAGCCACTTCATCACCGCCCTCACTCGCGGCATTACCTTCCTGCTCTGTCTCTTCCCCACTAACAGCCTCACCGGCATCATCGGTGACCTGCTCGTCTGCACTGATTTCTTCAGTGCTCTCGTTCGTTTTCTCTGTATCCTGAGAAGAAACCTCTTCTGCTTCCACGACTATCTGAGTGGAAACCTCTTCCGCGGGGCTGTCAGATTCCTCTGCAGCGGCGCTCTTCTCACTATCTATCTTCTGAAAAATAGATGTGTTCTCTGCGGTATCGCCTTCATCAGGCTGACTTTTTGCTCCGCAGGCACATAAACTCACAGAAACTCCGACCACAGCCAGAAGTCCAGCTAATTTCCCAAATTTCACCTTTATAAAAATCCTCTCTTGAAAAACATCATCTTTGGCAGAATATCTGCCTTATGCAGCATAATTTAATGTGGTTATAATCAAAACCTGTCGCCACACATACATTACATTTTATCAAAAATACGCCGACAGTAACAGTTATTTTTTCAGTAAAATCAAAAATAAAACCGGCCGAATTATGAAATCCGACCGGTGTACTTCTTCTATATTCATCTGCTTACAAATCTGCCCTAAAACTCAGCCTCTTTGTAAGCTCTGCAATAACTCAATTGCTGTTTTCCCCTCTGTCTGTCCTGCCACAGCAGGAGTATTGTACTTTCCGAGAAGTTTAGTCCTCATTTCTTCCGGGTGATTGTACAGCTGATCCATGATTCGGTCAAACGCTTTTTTCCATTCCATACTTTTCTCCTTGCTAATCCGAAGGTCCCCACCATCAGATTCTGAATACCTGTCTGCCTTTTTCTGCGTTCTGAAAAAACATTTGCAGAACTTTCTCCCCCCAGATAAAGACTTCTGTGTTTCAGATGCAAGGTTAATATTAAAGTATTGGCCGTCTCCAATCAAGGAACAAAAACTTAAGAAATTCTTAAAATTTTATTTCTTAAATTTCACGAATTATTGAAACGAAATATCATTTATTCTTTTGTAACAGCGTGTATTCCAAATACAGTAAAAATCATGAGTCCAACACCAACTATCAGGCATACTATCCAGTTACGTACAAATCCTGCAATTATATATGCAACGCAGGATACTATTGCTGCTGTTATCGCGTAAGGCAGCTGCGTTGAAACGTGATTTATGTGTTTACATTCAGCACCTGCACTCGCCATGATCGTCGTATCGGAAATCGGTGAGCAGTGATCTCCGCAAACAGCTCCTGCCATGCAGGCTGAAATCGAGATGATCATAAGCTCATTGCCCATATCAGATCCGAAGACCTTAGCAACTATCGGAATAAGGATACCAAAGGTTCCCCATGATGTTCCGGTCGCAAACGCAAGAAATGCTCCGATTATGAAAACAATTGCAGGGAGCAAACTCATAAGCGCATCTTTGTCTGCAATATTGGCCACAAGACCTCCGACATACTCAGCAGCTCCAAGGGAGTCTGTCATTGACTTAAGTGTCCATGCAAAGGTCAGAATCATAATAGCGGGCACCATGCTCTTAAAACCTTCAGGTATAGCATTCATGCACTCTGTAAAGCTGAGTACCTTTGTAGCAACCATAAAGATAATCGTAATGACAAGGGCTACCACCGAACCATACACAAGACCTACAGAAGCATCTGATCCTGCAAAAGCATCAACAAAGTTTGTACCTTCAAAAAATCCACCGGTATAGATCATTCCGATAACACAGCACACAATCAGTGTAATGATGGGAAGTACCAGATGAATAACCCGGCCATTCACGGACACAGGCGGAGTAGGCTGATCTTCCGCACCTGTCATACTGGAGTGTCTTTTATTCTTCTCGCTGTCCTTATCAGCGCTACCGCCTACTCTGAGTTCAGCCTTTTTCATGGGACCGAATTCTATTTTTCCAAAAGTAAGAGTAAGCATCATTACTATTGTCAAAAGTGCATAGAAGTTATACGGAATAGCTCTTACAAAAAGTGTAAGTCCGTTAGCACCATCAACGAAGCCAGTTACAGCGGCTGCCCAGGAAGAAATAGGTGCAATAATACACACGGGAGCTGCAGTTGCATCAATTAGATATGCCAGCTTTTCCCTTGATATCTTGTGCTTATCTGTAAGCGGTCTCATAACAGAACCAACTGTAAGGCAGTTGAAATAGTCATCGATGAAAATCAGACAGCCAAGTGCTATTGTCGCCAGCTGCGCGCCTGTCTTGGTTTTCACATGGGTAGTTGCCCATTTTCCAAAAGCTGCAGATCCGCCTGCTCTGTTCATAAGCATTACCATGCTTCCGAGAACTACAAGGAATATCAGAATACCGACATTCCACCCATCGGAGAGCTGTCCGATCATTCCATCCACAAAAACATGCTGCATTGTAGCAGTAAAACTGAAATTGGTGTAGAGAAGACCACCCACGAGAATTCCTACGAATAGCGACGAATAAACTTCCTTGGTGATCAGCGCCAGAGCTATCGCGATAATAGCCGGCAAAAGAGCCCAAAAACTGTTAACAAACATTTTTACTCCCCTCCTCCTTAAATTTTCACTTTTTTCATATATAATGCGAATACCGCAGCAGAACTCTCTGGTGCGGTATTCGATGTTTCTTTATTTGATTATACTATATCGCTTTAATGTATAAAAGCTACAATATCATTCTTTTTATTAAACGATACCCTGAGCCTTCATAGCCTCTGCAACCTTAAGGAAGCCTGCGATGTTAGCACCTGCAACATAGTTGCCTTCCTGACCATACTTCTTAGCAGCATCGTCAATGTTGTGATAGATGTCAACCATGATTCTCTTAAGCTTTGCATCTACCTCTTCGAAGGTCCAGCTAAGTCTCTCGGAGTTCTGGCTCATCTCAAGAGCTGATGTAGCAACACCACCTGCGTTTGCAGCCTTACCACCTACGAACATAACCTTGTTCTGCTGTAAGTACTCTGTAGCCTCGATAGTTGTAGGCATGTTAGCACCTTCGCAAACAGCGATACATCCGTTAGCAACAAGCTGCTTAGCATCCTCAAGAAGAAGCTCGTTCTGTGTTGCGCAAGGAAGAGCAACATCACACTTGATGCTCCATACGCCTCTGCCCTCATGATACTCAGCAGACTTTCTTGCTGCAGCATAATCTGTAAGGCGTGCTCTCTTAACTTCCTTAACCTCTTTAAGAAGCTCAACATCGATTCCCTCGGGATCATAGATCCAGCCTGTGGAATCAGAACATGTAACAACCTTAGCACCGAGCTGCTGTGCCTTCTCGATAGCGTAGATAGCAACGTTACCTGCACCTGAAACAACTACTGTCTTACCCTTGATATCAGAGCCGTTGCACTTAAGAAGCTCCTCTGTAAGGTAAAGAAGGCCATAACCTGTAGCCTGTGTACGAGCAAGTGATCCGCCGTATGTAAGGCCCTTACCTGTAAGAACGCCTTCGTATGTATCACGGATTCTCTTGTACTGACCATACATGAATCCAATCTCACGTCCGCCTACACCGATATCACCTGCAGGAACGTCTGTATCAGCACCGATGTGTCTGAAAAGCTCTGTCATGAAGCTCTGGCAGAATGCCATGATCTCTCTGTCTGACTTACCCTTGGGATCGAAGTCGGAACCACCCTTACCGCCGCCGATCGGAAGACCTGTAAGTGAATTCTTGAAGATCTGCTCAAAGCCAAGGAACTTGATGATACCAAGATTTACTGAAGGATGGAAACGAAGTCCTCCCTTGTAAGGTCCGATTGCTGAATTAAACTGAATACGGAATCCGTTATTAACCTGAACCTGTCCCTTATCATCAACCCACGGAACTCTGAAAAGAATCTGTCTCTCGGGAGTACAAAGTCTCTCAAGGAGAGCATCCTTTCTGTACTCATCCTCATGAGCATCGATAACTACTCTGAGTGAATCAAGTACTTCCTTTACAGCCTGATGGAATTCCGGCTGTGCGGGGTTTTTCTCAACAACATAATTGTAGACTTCATCAACGTAAGACATTTTTTGCTCCTCCTAAAAAATTAAAATTGTGTACAAAAAAAGAGCGTAAAGATTTATAGGTCTTTACGCTCCCTTGCGTAGACACCACTGTCTGACAAGTATTATTCCACAGAGATTAAAAATCGTCAAGCACTTTATTGCTTTAAACCGATAAAAATATTATTGCGGGAACTTCACACCTGTCTGGTCCCTAATAAAATCCATCATATTCATTATCTTAAGAGTAAGCGCATGAGGCATCTGCGGGCACTCCTTCCAGCCTTCGGAAAGCGCCTTAAACGCTGCCTCAATTTCATATTCATAGCCGGTTATCTGCTTCTCTTTCTTATAATGCGCAATTGTCTCTCCGGCATTGTTATATACAACAATCTCTGAAAAGTTGTTAATATCCTGTACTTCAATATGTCCGTTTGCACCGTATATTATTCCCTTACATGGACCAAAGGATGTTGCCGAGCAGGTAACAACCGCCATCTGCCCGCTGCGATATTTGAGTGACACGGTATCCTGGATATCAACTCCCGTATCACCAAGCACAGCCTGGCTCTTTATATCAGTTATATCTTCCCCCAGAATCATTGAAGCAAAAGTAAGTCCGTATACACCAAGATCAAGAAGAGCTCCTCCTCCGAGTGAAGGATCCTGGATTCTTTGTTTCCACGCTATGTTATAGCTAAGGTCAGCCATTACCATCGAGATTTCCCCGATGACGTTACTTGCAATAACTTCCTTAAGCTTTCCCGCAAGAGGAAGGAATCTTGTCCACATAGCTTCTGTAAGAAGCACATCCTTCTTTGCTGCAAGGTCAAATAGTTCCTTCGCCTGCTCTTCATTTAATGTAAATGCCTTTTCGCAAAGAACATTCTTACCGTTCTCAAGTGCCAGCTTAACATTCTCATAATGCGCAGAATGCGGAGTTGCCACATATATCAGATCAATTTTGGGATCCTGACAAAGCTCTTCATACGAGCCGTAAAAATGTTTAATCTTAAATTCCTTGGCAAAACTCTCGGCCTTCTCCTTGGTTCTCGATGCTACGGCATAGCATGTAACGCCTCTCATTCCTGAAAGTGTCTTTGCCATAATTCTGGCAATCTCGCCTGTTCCAAGTATTCCAACTTTTTTCTTATCAAATATCATTCCCATTTCCCTCGCCCGGCACTTCGTGCCAACTGCTCCTCATCGGAGATAACCTTCTGTTAAAAAAACGCGCAGCACTGTCAGTGCTACGCGCCAATGTTAATTATACCATATCCTTATTCTTTTTTAAGGAATTCAGATTTTACATAACCGCTCTTGCCGTTATATTCAACCTTAGCCCAGCCGTTCGCATACTGTTCCTTAACATCAACAAAGTCTCCGGCATAGATGGTTGTTACGATATCAGTATCTGTTCCCTGTCCCTTACGGAGTTTAACAGCCTCTGATACCTGCATCTTACCCTTATCATAGACACTGACTGATGCGCTTTCTGTTTGCTCTTCCTGCTTCTCTTCCTTCTTTTCCTCGGTCTTTTCTTCTGTCTGCTCTTCCTTCTTTTCCTCAGTCTGAGTCTCGGTATTCTCTTCGGTCTGGGTATCTGCAGCTGCCTGATCCTCAGTTACTTCCTCGAAGTACTCGGTCTTTACATAAGCTGTTCCGCCGTTATACTCAATCTTACTCCAGCCATTTGCAAGTGCTTCGAGCTGTGTGAACTCCTGTCCCTTTTCTGTTTTGCCAATCTTATCGGCTGTCTCGGAATCAGAGCTTCTGATATTGATTACGTCTGTCGCTTTGATCTTCTTAACCACCTGCTGCTGTTCCTCAGCGGGCTGCTCCTGCTCAGCCGGGGCAGCTTCAGCTCCTTCGGTAGCTTCTCCGGCCTCAGTACCTTCAGCAGTTTCGCCTTCAGGATTCTCTGCCGCAGCTTCAGCACCCTCAGGATTCTCCTGGTTCGCAGCTTCAAGCATTGATGTATCTCCGGACTCAATAGCTGCAAGTGCCTCTCCTACAGATACCTGGATGCTGGCACTCATATCGGAAAGGAAAGTAGCAAGCGCCTCATTGGAAGCAATAATCTTATTGTAATCATCAGCAACAGTATTGTTGAGATCAACAACATCAGCCTGAAGAGAAATGTTGCTGATATACTCAGTAACCTTATCATCGACTACATCACCATTGATGTAGAGCTTACCGTTTTCATCGGTACAAACAAACATAGTCTGCATTCCGGGAAGTGCTGTGTCATAGCCGTCAAATAAAACCTCAGTGTACACGTAAGCAACATAGCTTCCGTCAACAGGACCGGGTTTGGTATAAACATCTACGGTAGGAATTCCGGTGATATACTTCGATACCTCCTTGAGTCTAAGCTCCTCTGTTGATTCAAGTCCCGTATAAACCGACTTGATCGTCTCCATATCTCCTGCTGCATAAGCGTTAAAGTATGTGCTCATCAGCGCATTAACATCCTCATGAGCATTCTTCTCAAGATCTACCTCCGGAACAATATAGCTTCCATTCTCATCGATTGTAACCTGCGCGTCCTCTGCCTCTGTCGGCACAGCTCTGTTATTGGCCTTAAGTGCTATAACAATTGTAATAATTACCGCAACAACAAGCACCAGTGGCATCACAAGCTTCTTATTGTCAGAGATAAATTCCCAGAAGTTGCGCTTATCCATAGCAGCGAAAGGATTCTCCGGCTTACTACTCTTTTTGTTAAAATTCATACCCTTAAAATTCATAAAACTCTATATCCTTTCTGTGACAAAAGATGCACCCGACAGGAATCGAACCTGCATTAAAGGCGTCGGAGGCCTCCGTTCTATCCATTAGACTACGGGTGCAAAATTGTTACAGATTTATTACGTACCCGACTATAATACCATAGTATCTCTGACCTGTTCAACCTTTTTTATATTATTTTCGTGCGTCCTGTCGTAGTAATAAAGGCTGTCCGACAGCACATCTTCCGGCAAAACGCATGTTGCGTTTACAGTTTTTATCATATATTCAAGTGTTCCGGGCTCATCCTGTGAAAATAGTTCCTTAACAAAGATCACCTCGTGTACTGATGATGGTAGAATATAATAATTCGATCCAAAGTGCTCAGCCACTTCCTTAAGAAGCTCCGGATAAAGGATTACCGATGCTCCGTTTGTTAATTTTTCGTTACTTGCTACCAGCAACCCCTCAAAATAAGAGTCATATCCAAATACATCACCGGGACAGCAGTTCTGTCCTCCCTGCTTTTCCAAATAATCATATATAGGTACAATCTCAGCAGGATATAATCTTGGGGTGTTATCCAAAGCAGCCTCAAAGAGATCCTCTTCCGTAACATCCCAGATTTTCATAATCTCGTTATTTACAGCAACGCTTCCCTCAATCCCCATTGCAGAGAGCGAAACAAAATAGGTTACCGCAAGATCCTCCATGAGCCTGTGCGGAATTTCCTTAAGCTTTTCCTTATTTCTCTTCGAACTGACAAGCCTGAAACAAATCTTGTCACAGACAAGGTCGAAGTCCGAAAAGAATGAAAAATCAACTTTTTCGCCCACAAGATGCTGGTCGATCACCCTTATTATATCATTAAAAACGCTGCCGAAAGACTTTCCCTTCAGGAACTCCTCATAAAAATCATCAAGATATACCGTAGGTCCGCAGTTCCCACCAACAAGAGTTACACAAATTCCCATTTTCTTTAGTCCGTTATTTTTGTCCACCTCATGCATGGAAACCTTTCCTTTTCCCTCATAATACTCTGCTGCCTTGTCTCTTACCTCATTAAAAAAATTGTTTTTATTCATTATTTCTCCTTTTTTACCTAAACACGCAAAAAGGCAATGAAAGATATCATTTTTTCTTTCATTGCCTTACAAGTCTATAAATACAATTTTTTCAGATGAACGGTAATTATACTCTGGAGAGGTATTCTCCTGATCTTGTGTCGATCTTGATTACATCGCCTTCGTTAACGAAAAGCGGAACCTGAACAACAGCACCTGTCTCAACAGTAGCAGGCTTTGTAGCACCTGTAGCTGTATCACCCTTGAAGCCGGGCTCTGTCTCAGTAATAGCGAGCTCTACGAAAAGCGGAGGCTCAATAGCAAATACGTTGCCATTGTATGAGTTAACCTGAACGGTCTCATTCTCCTTAACATATTTCATTGAATCGCCTACCTGATCCTTTGTAAGAGAGATCTGCTCATAGGATTCGTTATCCATGAAGTTGAAAAGATCACCATCAGCATAAAGATACTGCATATCCTTACGATCGATACGTGCTGCAGGGAACTTCTCTGTAGGACGGAAAGTTGTCTCCTTAACACCGCCGTTGATAATATCCTTAAGCTTTGTTCTTACAAATGCTGCGCCCTTACCGGGTTTTACATGCTGGAATTCTATAATCTGACATACATTGCCATCAATCTCGATGGTCATACCGTTTCTGAAATCACTTGCAGAAATCATAAAAATCCTCCTAATTAATACAAATCAAACAACTAGATTATATTATACTAATGTTATATTTTTTTCAACAACTTTTTTTCATGCAGTAATCAATTGCCTCCAGATATCCCTGAAGTCCATGTCCGTATATCTGTTTATCGCAGGCGGGTGCGGTGACGGAATTCGCCCTGAAGTCCTCTCTCTCCTTTATATTGGAGATGTGCACTTCCACCTTGATGATATTTTCAAGGCTTTTTAGAGCATCATGTATCGCATAACTGTAATGAGTATATGCTCCGGGGTTTATGACAATTCCCTCTGTGCCGTCAAAATATGCTTCCTGCAGCTTATCGATAATCGCTCCTTCGTGATTCGACTGCCATACTTCAACGTCCGCTCCGCATGAAGATGCCTTATCCTCTATCATTTTAACAAGATAATCGTAATCCTCATTGCCGTATACCGCTTTCTCTCTTATGCCAAGAAAATTAAGATTGGGTCCGTTTATAACTAGTAGCTTCATTTTCGTAATCCTCAAATCAGTCTCTCTATTATCTCATTTGCAACCTGCAAAGCATCTATCGCATCCGTATCGATCTCGATGTCACTTGCATCCTCATAAACCGCTCTTCTCTCATTCTGCAGATCTTTTATTTTCTGTAAAACATCATCGGACTTAAGAAGTGGTCTGGTTCTGTCATCCTTGATCCTGTCATAGACAGTCTCGGGTTTTGCTTTTAGAAAAATGACCTTACCTATCTTTTTAAGGAACTCTCTGTTTACTTCTTTAAGCGGAAGTCCGCCTCCAACCGAAAGAATAAAACGCTTTTTTTCGCTTTCGAGGAGCTGCTTTATATACTCTGTCTCCATATCCCTGAAAGCACCTTCACCCTGATGCTCAAAAATCGAACTGATCGTGGTTCTCTGCTGATGTTCAATCTCCGAATCGGAATCAAGCAGCTCATATCCAAGCATTGTTGACAGCATCTTGGCGACTGTGCTTTTTCCGCTTCCCATAAAACCGGTGAGCACAATATTCTGCCCATCCATAAGTTCCCCGAGAAGTCTCCCGTATACTGTCTCACTCTGGTTTCGTGTGATCTTTATGCCGTTCCACTTTTCATAGGCGTCTATTCCCTGATACAAAAGCATCCTGAGTCCGGATATGCTCTTTGCCCCCGCCTTCTTGCAATTCTGCAAAAACTGTGTATTAAGCGGTCTGTAAACTGCATCAAATCCGGTGCTCAGCTTTTCATAGAAAGAAGGATCCTCTATTACCGCCTTATCCGATTCAGGAAAAAGTCCCACCTGAGTCATCTGCATACAGATGTACTTTTTGTCTGAAGGAAGCTCATTATATGCCGAAAGCTCCATCGGAATTGCAATATCTTTTCCGGCGTATCCATTGACATCAGCGCACAGATCAGCCGCCCTCTCAAAGGTTCTGTTTAGAATATAGACCTCTGCAGCGCCTTCATTCACACACATAAATGCCGCCGGTCTTGCAACTCCTCCGGCTCCCAGTATAATAACCGACTGCCCCGAAAGGCTTACATTTTCTTCCTTCAAAGATCTAAGAAGCCCTGTATAGTCCGTGTTATATCCCTTAAAACCGGTGTTATCCTCAGTTCTGACGAGAGTATTTACAGCACCTATTTTCTCTGCAACAGGATCAATCTCCTTAAGAAAAGGAATAACTGCACTCTTATGCGGAATCGTAACATTAAGCCCCAGAACATCAAGAGCCAATGCCCCCTTTACCGCCGCCTCAACATTTTCACCCTTCACCTCAAAGGGCACGTATACCATATCCGTATCCGTAAGCTCGTTCAATGTATTATGAATAGCTGGCGACAACGTATGATGAACGGGATTACCTATAAGTCCGCAGACTCTCGTAGTACCCTTTATGTCTTTTCCCATATCAGCCTCCAAGTGGTACTCTATTTTTCCATGCGCTTTACATGCTTTTTGTAAAAGAAGAGAACGATTGCTTCAAACCACCTTTTAATAACGATCTGAATCTCTTCCTTCTTATCTATCTGCTTTACAAGAATCGTATGCATTCCGGCTCTGTTTGCTCCCCAGACATCAGTAAAAATCTGATCACCCACAAACAAAGTATTATCCGGACCGGTTCCCATCTTCTCCATGGCCTTAAAATAGCCTGAAAGGAAGGGCTTGTTTGCCTTGTATATATATCCCGATTCCACAGCATCCGCAAAAAGGCTTACTCTGGGCTCTTTATTATTTGATAGCAGCATTGTCTGATATCCCAACTCATGAAGCTTATCAAAAAGCTCTACAGCGCGCTCATCAGCCGGCGCTCCGTGCGGAACAAGGGTATTATCTATATCAAAAATAACCCCTCTGTAGCCCTCATCATATAATCTGTCAAATGGAATTAAATAGGTTGATTCCGAGATCTCGCTCGGATAAAGTAAGTGTCTCATAGAGAAAACTATAACATAAAAAAAGGACAGGAAAAACACTTTCCTATCCCTTAATTTTCATTAAATTATCAAATCACTTGCGAACGACAAGTCCGTCCTCATCATTCATCACTACACTGCTGTCACCGGCAGTTTCTTTTCTTCTTACAGCTCCGCTTCCCACAAAATACTGATATTCATGAAGAATTGAATCCTTCTGCATATCCGAAACGGCCTTGCGCATAACGCTCGACTGAATTCCTCCGAGATTGGAAAGTCCCACAAGTGAACTGTCTCTATTCCCCAAAGACACTCTGACATCACTTATATTTGAGTTTCTGCGGGGAGTTTTTACAACCTCCTCAGAAACAGACTTTTCAGTATTATCGCTTTCCTTAACATTGCTCTGGGGTGTAGACTCCGGTCTTACCTGCGAACTCTTATCCGGTGAAGCGATGGCGTCCTGATATATTTCGCGTATATATGAGTTATCAAGCCCATCAATCCTCATACGCCCCTCCTTTCTTCATACATCGTTATAATACACGAACTTGTGGCGTTTTTCAATCATTTCACATCATCTTGTATTATATCGGCATATAGGGGCGAAAACTTTATACCTTGGGCTGTCTTATTCCGGCAGCCTCCAGAAGCTGCATGGTATAAGGGCTCTTGGGATCTTTATAAACAGCTCTCGGAACACCGTATTCCTCAATGATTCCCTCATGCATAACAGCTACATGGTCACATATCTGATATATGACGCGAAGATCATGGGATATAAAAAGAATAGTAATTCCCATATCCTGATGAAGTTTCTGCAACAGTTCCAGAATCTGAGCCTGAATCGTAACATCAAGAGCCGATACAGGTTCATCCGCAATCAAAACCTTGGGCGATTTCATAAGAGCAACGCCTATGCTGACTCTCTGCCTCTGCCCTCCGGATAGCTGCGACGGATATCTGTCCATCATATTCTCCTGAAGGCCTATTGCACGCATGATCTCCTTTGCCCGCTTTTGTCTCTCCTCTTTAGTCCAATTCCTTGTTTTATCAGCCCTTAAGGGCTCTTCCAAAAGCCATCCGATTTTCTTTGTGGGATTAAGGGACGAATACGGATCCTGGAAAACCATCTGTGCATCATTGTATTTCTGAATAAGCTCTCCTTCGATATCCTTATTCATTCCAACCAGGGCCTTAGCAAGGGTGGATTTACCGCATCCTGACTCCCCGGCAATTCCAAGAATCTCTCCTTCATATATATCAAGAGAAACTCCTTTTAAAACCTGCCTTCTATGGTCCCTGCTAAGCGGATTCTTTTTATGATCTTTGTAGTAAACCTTCAGATCCTTGATCTGAATTACCTTTTCCTGTTCCATAGGACATTCCTTTTACGATAGATCTATCTGCGGAATCGCAGCTATAAGCTTTCTTGTGTAGAGCATCTGAGGTCTTCTGAAAATATTCTCCACATCGCCAATCTCTACTATATTCCCCTTTTGCATAACTATAACTCTTTTGCAAAGCTGTCTGATGAGTGATAGATCGTGGGAGATAAAAATGATTGCGGTTCCTTTTTCTCTGTTCATTTTCCTAAGAAGTTCCACAATCTGAGCCTGAATTGTGACATCCAGCGCCGTCGTCGGCTCATCCGCGATCAATATCCTGGG
This sequence comes from Butyrivibrio sp. WCD2001, assembly GCF_000424485.1. Taxonomy (NCBI): domain Bacteria; kingdom Bacillati; phylum Bacillota; class Clostridia; order Lachnospirales; family Lachnospiraceae; genus Butyrivibrio; species Butyrivibrio sp. WCD2001. Next base: position 206,389 of record NZ_AUJZ01000004.1, read on the forward strand.
CTCACCTATCATCGCTGCAGCTATCATAACTCTCTGGCGCATTCCGCCCGACAGCTCATGCGGATACATATTGTAAACACGCTCCGGCTCCCGAAGTCCTACTGCCTCCATCATCTCGATGGCGCGGCGTTTTCTTTCCTTTTTATCTATTTCGCGGTGGTGGATCCTAAGTGATTCCTCCACCTGCCAGCCAATCTTCTTCACCGGATTAAGAGAGGTCATGGGCTCCTGGAAAATCATTGATATCTCATCACCCTGATATGACCTCAGCTTTTGTCTGTCACAGGTTAAAAGATCGGTACCGTCGAACATGATTCTGCCTTGTTTCGTGAGGGCGTGTCTTTTCAAAAGTCCTGCGATTGCGAGGGCGCTCATGCTTTTCCCGGATCCGGATTCCCCGACGATTCCGACAATCTCACCCTCTTCAAGCATAAGATCAAAGTCCTCGACAACCGTCTCCGGCTTGTCATGATCATGAAATTCTATATGAAGATCAGTAACATCAAGTATTACATTTCCCATAAACTGCTTTCCTTATAAAAATCATTGAATTCTCTTTATACCTTCACCAAGGAACGAAAATCCCAAAACCATAAGCACAATCACAAGACCTATGCTTATTACATAGCTGGGTCTGTTGAACAGATAACCCTGTGCATCCGAGAGCATTTTCCCGAGACTTGCATAGGGCGGCTGCGCACCTATTCCAAGGAAACTGAGTCCCGCCTCCGCAAGAACAGCATTGTTAAAGCCGATCATCACTGATGAAAGCAATACTCCTACCGTGTTTGGTAGTATGTGTACAAATATTATTCTGATATTTGAAACTCCCTGGAGCCTTGCTACTTCCACATAATCCATGTTTCTGCACCTTAGGAATTCACCTCGCACTATGCGGGCAAAGCTTGGTACAAATGATATTCCGAGAGCTACAGCAACCTGATAGGTTCCGGTTCCGAAAAGGCTCACAAAAACCAGCGAGAGCAAAATACTGGGAAACGCCAGCATTGCATCAATAATTCTCATTGTCACCTCGCCAAACATTCCTCCGAAATATCCGGCAAGAGCTCCGATAATTGTCCCTACTCCCGCTCCGATCAAAATGGTGAACGTCGCAATTATAAGAGTAATCCTGCTTCCGTAGAGAACTCTGCTGAACACATCTCTTCCCATGTTATCAGTGCCCATGATGTGCTTAAGAGAGATACCCTGAAGCTTTGCCGAAGCATCCATCTTAGTCGGGCTATAGGGAGTATAGAATACTCCCACTATAACCATAAGGAGTATTATTCCCGTAAGTATTGTCCCAAGGAGAAGAAATGTATTTCTCTGCCCTGTAGCTTTATTCTTTTTGAAAAGTGAAAGAAATTTCTTCATTACTCCTCCACCTCGATTCTGGGATTGATAATTCTGTAAATGATATCAACCAACAGATTTATCACAAGGACCATGATTGCTATTCCCATGATGATTGCCTCTACCACGGGATAATCCCTGTTGTTGATTGAGCTTAGAAGTATGCGGCTTATTCCGGGGATTCCGAAAACCTGCTCAATTACAATACTTCCGGCAACCATATCGGCGAGAGCCATTCCCATAAATGTAACTACAGGAATCATGGCATTTTTCAAGACGTGACGATACAGAACGCCGTTTGTGGTATTTCCCCTACTGTAGGCTGTTCTTGTATAATCCTTTCCGGCCTCATCAATGACAGAACCTCTAAGAAGCTTCGTCGCCATTGCTGCCTTAGGAAGTGCTATGGCAAAAGCCGGCAAAATCAGGTATTTAAGAAATCCCTGAACATCCTTTGTATATGAAACAAAACCTCCCGGAGTGAATATTTTCAGAATCACACCAAAAAAGAAGGTCAATAATATTCCTGAGAAAAACGGCGGTACCGCCATAATTATCTGATTAATAACAGAAATCACATGATCAATTATTCCATTCTCGTACTTTGCAGTGTAAATGCCGAGCGGAATCGATATGATGACCATGATCACAAAAGACATAATAGCAAGTGTAAGCGTAATCGGGATTTTTTCTGCAAGCATACCCGCTACGGGAATCTTGTAATCATAGGAGGTTCCCATATCCCCCTGTAAAAATGCTATAAACCAGCGAAAATATCTGACAAGAAGTGGATCATTAAGTCCCATTTTTGCTCTGTACTGCGCTATCAGTTCAGGTGTAGCCTCTGTTCCGAACATTCTTGTTACCGGATCTCCCGGTATTAGGCTAAATGCAAAGAACACGCACAAAGATACAACGAATAAAGTCAGCACCATGCTCAAAACTTTTTTCAATACGTATCTCATATGCGTGTTCCTCTTTTTTCAATATTTTATTTAGCAGGTTTTATCTTTGAAAAATCCTGTGCGTAAAGCGGATAGAAAGTATAACCTGTAAACTTCTTATTTAATACTACAAACTCCGGAAGATCCTGAATGTATACATTGGCTGCGGTCTCAGAAAGAATCTTCTCACATTCCTTGTAGTTCTTGGTCTTCTCGGCATCATCAGTTGCATTCACAGCTGCATCAAATGCTGCATCGTAGGACGCATCATTGTAGTTGATGAAGTTGTTGTGCGCATCAGATCTGAATCTGCTAAGAAGTGCGTAAGCTGTAAGTGTTGAAGCATCAACACCGATAACCGTTGACTGGAAGTTGCGGTTTGTATATACATCATCAAGCCATGTATTCCACTCAACTTCCTGGATGGTAGCGTTAACACCGATAGCCTTAAACTCCTCAACAAGCACCTGTGCTGTGTCTACGTGCTGAGTGTAGTTTGAGGGAACGGTTATTGTAAAGTCGAAACCATTCGGATATCCTGCCTCTGCAAGCAGCTGCTTAGCCTTATCAATATCCTGGTTATAGGTCTCACTAAGGCTTGCATCAAAATACTTACCGAAGGAAGGGAACATACTGCTTCCGATCTCGGTTCCCTTTCCGTCTGATACAAAGTCCATGATTTCCTGCGGGCTTATAGCATAGCAGAGAGCCTGACGAACCTGTTCGTTGTTGAAGGGCTCCTCGGCATTGTTTAGATACAGTGCCTGAACAAGGTTCATGGTTCCTTCATATACATCAAACTTATCGGAAAGCTGTGACATCTGTGCAGATGTTACTCTTGCAAACATATCAATGGAGCCGCCTTCAAGATCCATAACGATTGAATCAGCATTAGCCTCAACCTTAAGTGTTATGTCCTTAATGTATGCGGGCTCGCCCCAATATTCATCAAACTTGGTAAGTATTACGTTCTCCTGAGGTGAACGTGAAACAAACTTATAAGGGCCTGTTCCCACAGGATTACCTTCGGGATCCTCATTGGAAGCGGGAATAATAGCTACTGTCATATATGCCAGAAACTCTGTATTTGCTTCCTTAAGTGTCATTACTACTGTGGAATCATCCGCAATCTCAACACTATCAATATTAGAAAATGCCGATATCAACGGATCTGTTCCATCGGTACCGGCATTACGCTCGATTGAATATTTAACATCCTCCGCCGTAACCGTAGAACCGTCATGGAACTTAACGCCTTCTCTAAGTGTGAAGGTATAAGTTTTTCCATCCTCAGAAATTGTGTACTCGCTGGCTATGGCAGGCTGCAGATTACCATCCTGGTCAGGCTTCACAAGTCCTTCGTAAACATTGAACAGTACTTCTCTGGTTCCCGCCGCCTGTGCGATGTGCGGGTCCATACTGTCAATATCCTGTGGAATACCAATGGTAATCTTTGAAAGATCATCTGAACTTGCAGTGTTGTCAGCTGTCTCCGCTTTACCGTCCTTTCCTGAACTGGTATTCTCGGTAGCATTGGTCGCATCTGCCGTAGATTCCTCTGCCTTTTTACCTGAGCATCCGCTCATAGTAAGAGTCAGTGTCGTTAACACAACTAAAAGTGTGGAAAGTCCTCTCCTTCCAATACCTTTTTTCATCATGTTACAATCCTTCTTTCTTTATTTAGTTTTCGCACCAAAACAATTTGATTATCAAGTCTTGATGCACCATAAACTATACGGAAAGACGTAGCAGATGTCAACAGCCAAGGTCAGATGACAGTTTATTTCAGCAAGGGTGTGTTCTTATCTGTAGAATCGGTTATAACACCCTCTTCTTCCTTCTCCAGTACTATCTTAAGCTCATCCATGAAGGTATTTACATCCTTAAACTCACGGTAAACAGACGCAAATCTTACATAAGCTACAGGATCGAGATTCTTCATCTTATCCATGCAAAGCTCACCGATAATACGGCTGGGGATTTCCTTTTGCTCAAGATTGAAAACCTCAGTCTCTACAGCATCGACAATCTGTGTAATCTGCTGAGCACTTACCGGTCTCTTGTGACATGCTCTCAGCACGCCTGCTTCGATCTTTGCACGATTGTAGGGTTCACGGTTATTATCCTTCTTGATAACAATAAGAGGGATAGTCTCAACCTTCTCATAGGTCGTAAACCTCTTCCCGCAAGAATCGCAGACACGTCTGCGTCTGATGGATGTATTCTCATCCGCAGGTCTTGAATCAATTACACGAGTGTTGTCTTTACCGCAAAAAGGACACTTCATAATGATAACCTTTCTGTGCTTTATCGCACATAAAAAATTATAGATTTGTAACTTTTGATTCTTTTACAAGATTTAGGGGCTAAAAAAAATACCCACACAAGTTATTGTAACATTGTGAAACGGAATTATCCACAAAAAAATGCATTATCTCGCTCAAACTATTAAAAAATGCAAAATAAAACAGTCACCCGATTATTCAGGTGACTGTTTGAAAGTCATTATTACTTTTTCTGTAAGAAATCCGGTATCTTAAGACTCTTAGCTTCTACAGAGCTTCTAACTTCAGGAGTACGATTAAGTCCTGATGAAGGTCTCTGAGTAGGCTGAGGAGTAACCGGTTTCTGTGGCGGTATTGTCTGAGCTGAACGAGCTGTCAGTGTATCAATCATGGGCTCGGGAGTAACCGGAACAGGCTGTACCTGCGGCTGAACCTGAACCTGAGGCTGTACCTGAACCTGGGGCTGAGGCTGTGCCTGAGCCTGCTGTGATGCAGCAGCTGCAGCCTGTGTTGCCTGAGCGGCTGCGGCTTTCTCAGCGTTACGATTAAGAGCTCTCTGCAATGCAGCAGCATTATTTGCTCTGTCATCAATACCTGTAGCAATAACAGTAATATTGCAGGTGTCTGCCATTGATTCGTCATACATAGCACCGAATATGATATTAACATCATCTCCTGCAAGATTTCTGATATAGTCTGATGCAGTTGAAGCATCCATAAGTGTGATATCACCGGATACATTGATGATAACATTGGAAGCTCCGTCAATCTTAGTCTCAAGAAGAGGAGACTCAACCGCCATCTTAACTGCGTCTGCAGCCTTATCATCGCCCTTACCGGAACCGATACCGATGTGTGCGATTCCCTTGTCCTTCATTACTGTCTGAACGTCAGCGAAGTCAAGGTTGATAACAGCGGGTACGTTGATCAGATCTGTGATTCCCTGAACTGCCTGCTGAAGAACTTCATCAGCCTTCTTCAGTGCATCGGGCATTGTTGTACGTCTGTCAACAATCTGAAGTAACTTATCGTTAGGAATAACGATAAGAGTATCTACGTTGTTCTTAATTGTGTTAATGCCGGCAAGTGCGTTCTGCATACGTACGCGAGCCTCAAAAGCAAAAGGCTTGGTAACTACACCGACAGTAAGAATACCCATATCCTTTGCAAGCTTAGCTACAACCGGAGCTGCACCTGTACCGGTACCGCCACCCATTCCGCAAGTAACGAAAACCATGTCAGCACCCTTAAGAGCTGCGGAAATCTCTTCCTGGCTCTCCTCAGCAGCTTTCTGACCGATTTCCGGCTTTGCTCCCGCACCAAGACCCTTGGTGAGCTTCTCACCGATCTGAAGCAGCTTGGGAGCTTTGCAAAGCTGCAAAGCCTGCTTATCTGTATTAATTCCGATGAATTCTACACCGGAAATATTTTCCTCTACCATTCTATTTACAGCGTTATTTCCTGCGCCACCAACCCCAACAACAATGATCTTGGCACCGGATTCAGCCTCATTTGACTTTAGTTCAAGCAAGATAGTGCTCCTCCTTCATAACCTAAAACTCCTACAAAGCATTTTATAATTATTTTATATAATTTACAACCTAGAATTTTAATTTTTCTGTTCAAATGTAATGTTCTGAGTATTTGAATCATATTCTGACATTTCCAGGATGCCGCTTTTTCCTTGGAGTTCCGGCAAAATGTATTGTAATTGTATCACTTTTTCATCTATGTTGTCATTAGTTCCGAGACTGACTTCCACTTCATCAAAATAAATATAAAGATGAAAATCACTGTCAAAAAATATTTTATCAGCCTTCAGATCATATTTATTTAATAATTGAGTGATATCAAGAACCTCTTTAAAAACGTTTTCATTTTCGACAGGCAGCTTTTCATGCAGAACAATATAGTCGAAACTAAGCCCCAGCACAAGAGGAACATCATCGGAGGGCTGTTCTGAGGTCTCCACCACTATTCCGTCCCTGTCAAAGAATATATATCTGTCGAGGTACTTCACATATCCCGCAATAGCCTTTTCGTAAACATTGATCCTTATCGTGTCGGGAGAGAGTATTTCCACGTCCATTTTCTCGATAAAAGGGACACCGGTTATCTCCTTGTCCCTGTATTTGAGCGATAAGTACATGGAATTTCTGTCGAGTTTGTCTGTCATGACCATGTTCATGATCTCTTCATCGGTATAATGCACATTCCCGTCAACATAGACATTTGTGATGGTGTAATTATGCGCAAAATACGAAAGTGCCGAAATTGCCGCAATCAGAACGATAAGTATTATCGCTCCAATTATAAAAAGGCTCTTATGCAGAAAAAACAGCTCCCCAAAGCTCATTCGAGGAGCATGTGTTCTTCTTCTTTTTACTCGTCTTCTCTTTCTTGCCATTTACATAAAGTCCTTAAACGTCTATATGTCTTGCAACATTAAACACGATTCCAATCTCTGTAAGCAGGAAAAGCACAGCGGTTCCACCGTAGCTGATGAAAGGAAGTGTGATTCCCGTATTGGGGATGGTATTGGTGACAACGGCTATATTCAGAATAACCTGGATAGAAATATGAGCCATAACTCCGATAACAAGAAGAGCTCCATACATATCCGGTGCATTCTGGGCAATAACCATCATTCTGTAAATAAGAATAACAAACATGAGCATAACTGCTATCGCACCGACAATTCCCAGCTCCTCACAAATGATTGAAAAAATCATGTCGTTCTGAGCCTCGGGAATAAATCCGAGTTTCTGCATACTCTCTCCGAGACCTTTTCCAAAAAGGCCGCCTGAGCCAATTGCATAGAGGGACTGAAGTGTCTGATAACCCTTATCGTTTACATATGCTTCAGGATCAAGCCATGCAAGAATACGGACGAAACGGAAGTTCATGCTGCTGTTAAAGCCTGCTTTTTTAACAAAGAAAACCACGCCGGCAGCTGCTCCGACCACCGATCCGGATATGGCAATAAAGCGCCTGTAGCCCGGAGTTGATATAAAGAGCATTGCAAAAGCGATACAGAAAATAATAATTGCGGAACTTAAGTTACTCGTAACCTTCCATACCAGGAAGCATACCGGAAGAGGCACGCAGAGCACTATCCAGAATGCCTTGGGATTGGTTATGTTCCTGCTAAGCTTACTGATAAATGTTGCCAGCGCAATGATCATCGCCAGCTTTGCAGCTTCTGCGGGCTGAACAGATACTCCGCCTATCTTAATCCATCTGGATGCCTTGTTAATCGTCATTCCCATAGGAGTTTTAACCAGAAGGACAAGCACTATAGATAACACATACGCTATAGATGCGAATTTTTTATATATCTGATACGGGATTCTCGATACCACTATCATCACACCAACTCCCAAAACAGTCGGTATAAGCTGATGCTTCAGGTAATATGCCGAATCGCCCTTTTTCAAAGTCGCTTCATACGAGCTGGTAGAATATAGCATAACAAGGCCAAATACCAGCAAGAAGAGCACAACAAAGACCATGCTGTAATCAACATAGACTTCTTTTTTTACTTTTTTCTTAGATACGGGTCTATCCATACCGCGAGTGGCAAACGCGCCAGACCTTGCTGTTCTTGTAGCTCCTGCCATTCTTGCAGCCTCCATATAAAATCCCCCTTTAAAACTTACAGATTATTCACATAATCCTTGAACTGTTGCCCTCTTACCTCATAGCTGGGGAACATATCCCAGCTCGCACAGGCGGGTGAAAGAAGCACAGCTTCTCCCGAAACAGCATTATCACTGCAATACTTAAGTGCTTCCTCGTAAGTCTCCATAAATACATAATCATTAAAACCATGCTTTTTTGCACAGTCTGCTATCTTCTGCTTGGTAACACCGATGAGAACGAGCTTTTTAACCTTGCCGTCAAAAGCCTCGATCCATTCATCGTACTCACTTCCCTTATCATATCCGCCGCCTATGAGATATGTAGGCTTGCACATAGCCTTTATTCCCTGGATTGCGGCATCGGGATTGGTTCCCTTCGAATCGTTGTAGTAATCAACGCCGTTTTTTGTGGCAACAAATTCGATACGGTGTTCAACCGCTTTGAACGAGCGGACAACGCCAAGTATTGTATCCATAGGAACTCCCATCGCAAGTCCCATTGCGATGGCAGCCATCACATTCTCATAATTGCAGGTTCCGACGAGGTTCATCTCGTGAACATTCATAACTTTCTCGGCCTTACCGTTTTCAGCGAGCATTATATCCTCTCCGTCAAGGAAAAAGCCTTCATCAAGCTTCCCCGATGATGAAAAGAACACCACCTTTGCAGGACATCTTTCGGCAAAAGCCCTGGTATACTCATTGTCATAATTGAGCACGCAGGTGTCGTCCTTAGTCTGATTATTTGTAATATTTTCTTTCATGGAGGCATAGCACTCCATGGTGTGATGTCTGTTCAAATGGTCCGGAGTAACGTTGAGAATCGCGGAAACCTTCGCATGAAAATTCTCCACAGCTTCAAGCTGAAAGCTGCTGATCTCTCCGATTGAAACCGTATCATCCGTCATCTCAAGAGCTCTCTCCGCATAGGAATAGCCAATATTTCCCACAACATATGTGGATGCAAAATGAGCCTTCATAATCTCGCCCACAAGGGTTGTTGTAGTAGTCTTACCGTTTGTTCCCGTTATGGCCACGAGACTTCCCTTGGCAAAATTGAAAGCGAGTTCTATCTCACTCCAGATAGGGAGTCCCGCCTCCTTAAGACGAAGAATAAGATCCGAATCAAGCGGAACTGCCGGGCTAGGAACAACAAGCACCAAATCCTTTATAACTTCATCAGAGAGTTCTCCGATAATTATCTCAGGTTCCGTTCCTTCATAGCCCGCAAGCTTTTCCTTTACAGCCTCCACGGTAACCTTTGTGTTTTCATCAAAAATTACAGGCTTTGCTCCTACTTTTCCAAGTAATTTCGCACTTCCTATTCCGGAAATGCCGGTTCCTATCACAAGTACATTTTTGCCGATTATATCTTTAGCCAACATAGTTATTCCTTCCAAATAATAAATCAGTCTCCCACAGAATCTTCAGTTTCAGGCGGGTTATAGTCCGGAAGTCCGTCACCGCTGATAGAATGACCATCCTCGGGATTAATCAGATCGCCTGTTTCCGGGTCAATATAATACCCCGTTTCCTCGTCTATTTCAAACGACTTCCATACAGGCTCAGTGTTTTCGGGAAGTTCATCCTCCGGAATCTTCTCCCAGATACTGTCTTCATCGAGATCTCCATCTTCGGCATCGCCACCGGAAACTTCATCGCCGGTGTTCTGCATAACAGGATTACCATTTTCATCCAGCACCGGATTACCGTCCTCATCCAAAAGAGGTGTTCCCTGCTCCGCGGTAACCGGATTGCCGTTCTCATCAAGAATCGGGTTACCATTCTCATCCACTGTGGCCTCTGTCTTCTCAGCAGCTGCCATCATAATTTCCTTCTCTCTCAAAGCATCAAGCTCAGCCTGCTCTTCTTCTGTCACAGGCTCAGTCATAGGTATGTTCAGGTAAGGAAGAGCCTCTGTAAGCACCTTTTTTACAACTCTTGTTGCAAACTTGGCATCAGCCTGATCCATTGCGTTAGGTCTGTCTACAACAACATAGATCGCAATCTTAGGATCATTAGCGGGAGCATATCCCATGAAAGATACTACGTACTGCTGATTCTTACGCGGAATAGTCTCCGCTGTACCTGTTTTACCACCTATCATATATCCTGCAGGTCTTGCAGTCTTACCGGTACCTTCTTCACCTGCAACAACCTGATTACAGAATTCTATAACCTTCTTTGAAGTCGACTCCGAGATAGTCTGTCTGAGTATCTTAGGCTCAATGCTCTTAATCGTAGCTCCCGAAGAGTTCTGGATTTTCTTTACAACATGGGGCTCATAAAAATTGCCGCCGTTTACCAGTGAACTGAACGCAGAGATCATCTCAATCATGTCCACGTTAAAGCCCTGTCCGAACGTGCCTGTTGCAAGCTCGGTGGAACCCATATCGTTTGCACTGTAGGTGAGTCCTTCCGTCCTGGCTTCTCCGGCAAGGTCTATATTGGTCTTAAGGCCAAAGCCAAAGCTTTTCTGGAATTTCGCGAAGGTATCGGCACCTATTGTCTGGCCGATTTTCATCATAGCAACGTTACAGGAAATCTCTATACCTCTTTCAACGGAAACCGCGCCATCACCGTACTTGTTATGGCAGTAAATCTCGTGTCCGCCGATATCCATTTTTCCGGTACATTCATATACTTCATTGCCTGTAATGCAGCCCGCTTCAAGTCCCGTTGCCACTGTAAAAGGCTTTGCGACCGAACCCGGCTCATAGGTATCAGATATACAGAAATTTCTCCAGAGAGCGTTGAGGTTCCACATTTTTTCATCTTCGCTCATGCCATCGAGCATCTCCTGCGTAATGTAAACTCCGGAATCATATATACTCTCGCCCGCTATTTTCAGACCTCTCTCATCTACCCTGGGCATTCCGATGAGATTGTCGGTATTTCTGGTATCGTTAAGATCAAATTTGGGATAGCTGGCCATCGCAAGGACATCACCATTATTGACATCCATGATCACACAACCGATATTGTTCGCGCCGTTTCCCTGGCGAAATGCATCCTTATAGGTATCATTGAATTCCTGAAGGTACTTCTCGACGATTGACTGAAGGTTACCGTCTATAGTTGTAACTATGCTGTTTCCGTCCGTCGGTGGGATTGTTGTTCTCTCAAGGTTCGAATCCTCGTCGAGGTAGCCGTAGGTACGTCCGTTACTGCCGCTTAAGACATCATTGTAATATTCCTCAAGTCCGAATACGCCGTTGTTGTCACTTGTTGTAAATCCGACAACATCGCATGCCATTGAGCCGTTAGGGTATTTTCTGATGTAGTTTTCCTCAAACCACACACCCTGTACATTTTCGTCGTAGGTTTCGCTGCCTATTGTAATAAGCCCCTGGAATTCGCTGATTTCATCATAGGTGCGCTGTTTTGACAGGACATAGTACTGCGACTCGGGGTTATCGGAAATATAGTTTCTGATTTCTCCCTCATCAAAACCAAAGCATCTCACAAGTGCACTGACCGTGGGATCCAGATACTTATTATCTTTTCCCGATAAAACAAGCTTGGCATCAAGAACAATGTTGTAAACCTTCTCACTGTATGCCAGCACTGTCCCGTTGGCATCAAGTATCTCACCGCGTCTGTAAGGTATTGTGCTGGAATCATACTTTTGCTGGGACAAAACCTGCTTTTCATATTCCTTACCGTTGTCCCTGTTTATGAGGATCAGTCTGATACTCAAACCAACAAAAGCTGTCAGTACTATTATGAACAGCACTAACAGCTTCTTTTTCATCCCTATTGTAAATTTTTGTGCTTTACTTCTTTTAGTTCTCATAACTTTTTTCAATTACCATCCGGTATAGGTGCAACCTGTCTTACATAATCATTGCCACTGCCACCGGAATAAGATACGATCTGACCATCAGTAGCATAGGTCATACCGTACTCCCCTATAGCGATTCGCTTTATCTTCTCCAAATCAAGACTGCTTACAGCCTTGTTATACGCCTCATCATTGTCCTGCTTCAAGGTATTGAGCTGTGCCTCCAAAGTGGACACTTCCTTAACACTTGAAGTTATTTCCGACTGAAGAGTTATATACCAAGTAAGTATAACCCCTGTAGCCAAAACTGCAAGTGACAAAAACAACAAATATCCAAGGCTCATGTGAGACGCGCGTTTCTTAGCCTCCTTGCGCTTAACCTCATGGAGCGGCATCTCTCTTCGAGTCTGTCTTCTTGGCTCATTCAGTTGTCTTGCGGTATTACCGTATACATATCTCTTTTCCATATATATTTCCTCGTTACTATACACCCTCATGATTCTATTTTTTCAAAAACTCTCAGCTTTGCACTGGCGCTTCTTGAGTTTTCTTCAAGTTCCTTTTCGGAAGGAATTATCGGTTTTCTTGTTATTACCTTTCCTTTTGATTTCTTGCCGCATACGCAGATCGGGATCTCTGGCGGGCATGTACAGGGATTTTCATTTTTCCTGAAGTTGTTCTTTACTATTCTGTCCTCAAGAGAGTGGAAGGTTATTACACAGATTCTTCCTCCGGGATTAAGAAAATCGATCATTCCGTCAAGAGAATTCTCCAGAACATCCAACTCTCTGTTACAGGCAATTCTCAGCGCCTGATAAGTTCTCTTTGAAGGATGCCCTCCCTTTTCTCTCATTCTTGCGGGAATTGCAGCCTTTATAATCTCATTGAGTTCAAAGGTTGTTTCTATAGGCTTTTCCGCTCTTCTCGCTACTATATGCTTTGCAATGTTCTTGGCAAATTTGTCTTCGCCGTAATTTCTTATAATATGAAATATTTCCATCTCGGAAAATTCATTCACTATTGTTCCCGCGGTCAGTTCCTGGCGTCTGTCCATCCTCATATCAAGAGGTGTGTCGAATCTGTAGGTAAAACCGCGCTCCTCGTTATCCAGCTGAAAGGATGAAACTCCGAGATCCAGGAGAATTCCGTCAACACCCTCTATCCCAAGGTCTCTTACTCTGCTTACCGCATTTTCATAGTTGTCACGAATAACGGTGATTCTGTCGCCAAAAGGTTCGAGGCGCTTTGTTGCCGCCTTAATTGCATCTTCGTCCTGGTCAATTCCAATGAGTTTTCCTTTATCAGAGAGTTTTTCGGCTATGTGTGAGGAATGTCCCGCACCGCCCAGTGTACCGTCAACGTATATGCCGTTAGGCTTTATATTCAGGTTTTCAATCACTTCATTTAGAAGCACTGAGTAATGCTTGAATTCCATATTGTTTTCTTTCCTTGTACCAGGCACATGACTTAGATGCTTAAGCCATATTCACTCATTTTCGCTGCTATGCTATCGATATCATCAAAGCTTGTTGCTTCTTCCCACTTCTCCTTGCTCCAGATTTCAACTCTATTGCCGACACCTGCAACAATTGCATCCTTTTCTATAGAAGCGTGGCTTAGCCAGTTTGCTTTAAGAAGTATTCTTCCCTGCTTATCAAGCTCGACATCATCTGCTCCTGCCATGAAGAATCTTCCAAGTTGTCTTGCACCGGGTATATCCATAGGCAGCGCCTTGAGTTTCTCCTCAAAGGCATCCCAACCTTCCTGATCAAACACAAAAAGACATCCATCAAAGCCCTTCGTTACCACAAACTGCTCTCCCAGCAGATCGCGAAACTTGGCCGGGATGATCAGTCGTCCTTTTGAATCGATTGAATGGCTGTATTCGCCTTTGTACGCCTTTCCCATAGTTTCTTCACCGGTAAGGTGGATTGTTCTGATTCGTCAACTTATTTTTTGTGATTGATTGTTTTTGGCAGGTCTATGTTATTATCCACCACAATCACCCACTCTGCACCACATTCCTCCACCTAAATGTATAATATACCTTTTTTCTTCATTTAACAACCTCTGTATGGCGGCTTTATCGCTGAATTTAGGCGCAAAAATGCCTCCCACCGTACGGTGGGAGGCTCGCCCATACAAGATATTGTGGTTTTAGTTTTCTGCTTAGCATATCTTGTCTGTATTGTTCTTTTCGAGTTATTTGGGAAATTTTTATTAAATATTAAATATTTTAGGGGTTCTGTGTTTTATATGTTTTCTTTTATTTCACAGACTCTTTCTGCGAGGGCTGTCTGTGTTTTTAGTTCTTTCATTCAAAACACAGACTCTAACCACTATAGCATTCTGTGTTTTGGGCTTTTCTTCTCAAAACACAGACCATCCCTACTATATCCATCTGTGTTTTCTTAATTTACAGCCTAAACACAGATTTCCCCTAAAAAAGCATCTATGTTTTGGCCATTTTGAATCAAAGCACAGATATCTTGCCAAAATGAGCCTCAATAAAATTCTCCACTATTCGTGAATTTAACGGTTGCTTTGAACTTTCATAAGTAACAAGCAAATTCCGCCCCAAAATTATTCCGTTATTCTCATATTCTCTGAACTTCTTCATATTATTTTCAAGATATTCGGGATTATCCAGCATCCCTAAATGCTCTAGAAAAATTTCCTCCCTAGTCCCCGGTTTTAGGATTGTAAAATCCGGATAACGCACCTGCCCATTACTCAGAATTATCGGGCACTCATACCTATACGGAATTCCTCTTGAAAACAATGCGTTGGCTATCATCTCCTCAGATTTGGATCGTACTCTTTCTCCTCTTACCGTCACATGATATGGCATTTCTTCATCAAATTTCTTGGGCACATACTCAAACTGTTGCCAATCATGGACATAATCATCATCAGGCATGTCTGCAAAATCGAGTTTTTGTTTTAATTCCGAAGGATATCCGGAAATAAGTCCGGGTATATTATCTGAATAGCCCCGTAAAAATGAATAAATCCTCTTCTGCTCCTTCTCAGCTTCACTAACAAATTTCAAATCATATCTCTTTTGCGCAAGTTCGCTAACCAGGTCAGAATCTTCTCTTTTAATATATTCACTCTTCCTATGCCCCTTTATCCCAAGATAGTAGTGGCTCTTCCCTCCCGTTGTAGCTATTCTAAGACTGCCTTCCGGCGCATTTGCTATACGTTTTTTTCTCTTATTCACCTCTCTCTTTAATAACGCTTCTCTTTCCTGTAATTGTGATAAAAAATCATACTTTGGGAATATAACAGTTCTCCTCCTTTCCCTATATAAAAATTATGAAAACAAAAATGGAAAAAACAATATGACGAATTCATATTGAAGAAATGGAAAAAATAATAGTAGATATTGAAACACATATAGAAGTATCTGTCAACCTCGCCACTTACTCATGGCATTGTCTCTTAACCCAAAATCATTTAAGATATAACATGCTGTAATGCAAATTTACCAAAAGGATTTTAAAAAAATGAGTCACAATACTTCACTTGAATTTTTAAATATGATAAAAAACCCTTCTGCTAATGCATCGAATAAACGAGGTTCAGGAACATCCAGCAGAAGTACCGCAGTAAATAACATAGCAAAAGGCGCACTAAAAAGCGCCTCCGCTCCGGTTCCAAAAGAAGTTCCCAAAGAAGCTCCCAACTCACTTAGCACTATCGCTGTAATAGACACCGAAACCAATTGGTATAACGAGGTAATGTCTATCGGTATCGCACTTGCGGATGCGAGTACTTTTAAGTGTGTTGGTGCGAAGTATTATATTATTGATCCCGAATACAGAAAAGGCGGGATGTATTCAAGCGTTCTGAATATTGCGAAAAGCATTCCGAAGGCAGTAGCCTCCAGAGAGGCGGCAATGGCTGACATCAGCAATTACCTGAGGGGAAACGGTGTTGGTAGTTTATACGCTTACAATGCTAAATTTGACTACGGTCATTTGGAAGAGCTCTCGGACTTCGATTGGTTCGATATCATGAGACTGGCTGCATATAAGCAGTTCAACAGCTTCATTCCGGCCAGTGCCGCTTTATGTAAAAGCGGCCGCCTGAAAAGTGGATATTCCGTTGAAAATATATTGAGAATGATCAGTGGAAATGCAAGTTACTGCGAAACTCATAACGCAGTAATAGATGCAATGGATGAGCTGAGAATTATGGAATTGCTGGGACATGATCTGGATGCGTACGGCGTAGCTAAATTGTAAAAAATTAAGCCTCCCCCGATTAAAGCCTCCCCCCTTTGGGGGAAGGTGGCACGAAGTGCCGGATGAGGGGAAGGCTTTGTTTAAATATCAAGTTCCGGCGGCTCATCTAAATGTTCTGAAACATATTTGCCGTCTTTTTTTCTCTGCTTCACACATTCCGTGAGAAGATATTCAATCTGTCCGTTTACCGAGCGGAAGTCATCCTCTGCCCAGGCAGCGATGGCATCGTACAACTTGGCACTCAGGCGAAGCGGGACCTGCTTTTTCTCTGCCATTAATACAGACTTCCTGAGTTAACAACAGGCTGTGCGTCATGGTTTCCGCAAAGAACTACGAGAAGATTGGATACCATAGCTGCCTTTCTCTCCTCATCAAGTTCAACCAGCTCTTTTTCATTAAGTCTCTCAAGAGCAAGTTCAACCATTCCAACCGCGCCGTCAACAATGAGCTTTCTGGCATCCACTACTGCTGCTGCCTGCTGTCTCTGAAGCATTGCAGCTGCAATCTCGGGAGCATAAGCAAGATAGGTAATTCTTGCATCAACTATCTCGATTCCGGCATCGGCAACTTTTACCTGAATCTCATCTCTGATACGTCGTGCAACAAGTTCCGTGGACCCGCGAAGACTTCCGTCATCAGCCAGTCCGTCACCGGTGGTATCAACATTTTCGGTGATGTCATAAGGATAAAGCTTAACCACATTTCTTACAGCCGTATCACTCTGAAGTGAGAGATATTCCTTGAAGTTATCAACAGCAAATACTGCTTTTGCAGTATCAGTCACCTTCCACATAACAGCAACCGCAACCTCAACAGGATTACCGAGAAGATCGTTGACCTTCTGTCTGGAATTGCTGAGAGTCATAACCTTAAGTGATATCTTCTTTGATGATCCTGCTCCTGTGAGCTGCATTTCACCGCTGTTGATAGTTATACCTGCAATCTTCTTATTATCAGCGATATCTCCGCTCTGACCAAGCTTTGTATCAGCAGCAGGATTGAAAGCTGTGCAGAAAGGATTTACAAAGTAGAATCCATCCTCTTTAAGTGTTCCGACATATTTTCCAAAAAGCGTGAGCACCAGCGCTTCACCGGGCTTAATAACCTTAAGTCCAAGATAAGGGAACCAGCCGATTGATATGTAAATTATGCTTATAATAAAAATCAAAAGATTAGCGCCTTCTCCTAATGCGGCAGTTATGTATACCGATGCGCCGTCAAGTCCCATTGCGGAAAACACAAGCACCACAATAGCAAGTAAATACAGTACTGTAACTGTTATCATTACTGCCATTCCATTTTTATGTCCGGTTATAACTTTTTCTTTTACATTTTCATTCATAATATTCACCTCCTGAATTATTCTGTCCTTGTTGAAAAGTATCTTGATTTAAATATTAGTATTGCAATGATAATTATTGGCAGTCCGGCCAAAACACCATTTGGTGCAGGTCCTAAAAGCCTGTAGTTGCCGGTATCCGGCACACATAACGCTATCGGAATAGTTGCTGCGGCATTTATTGATCCGTGGAAAATTGCAGGAAACCAAATACATCCGCTCTTTTCATAAACCATGTCACACAAAATTCCAAGTGTAATTGTGAATATGCAAAATACCAGCATTCCTGTAACAGGGAATCCGAAATAGCTGGGGCCGTATTCATATCCGATGAAGCCTATGAGAGGCCAGTGCCACATGCCCCAAATTATACCGCCGATGATGATGCCCTTTGTTCTACCGTATTTCTCCTTGAGAACCGGATTCATATATCCTCTCCAGCCTACTTCCTCACCGATTGCTGCAAGCATATTTAAAAGCGGCGCATAAAATGCGGAAGCGACAGATGTGATCAGCATATAAGTTGAATAGGTAAGTCCCTGTGCTTCGAGCGTCTTCATCGCAGCTTCTCCGGCTTCTCCTGACGCAGCCATTACGTACTGCCCTGTCAGATCAAGGTGCTTTTGAAAAATTGCAAAGTATAAAACCGCGCCTATCAGAGTGAGAATATATGGTCCAAACCATGAAAAAAGCAGTGTTCCTATATTCCCTTTAAATTTTGGCTTCCAGCCCATCCCTCTGAGCTTAACTCCGGAAATCAGGACTGCAAGCAGCGGTACATACATCATAACCGACATAAGAAGCTGTCCCGGCAGTACTCCACCGTTTTGATAGAGCATCCATATTGCAACCTGCATCACCCAGGCAATGATAAATACCCATCGAAGGTATTTAAATAATGTCTTGTTGTCATACTGAGTAGTTTCCATAACATACCTCCATTTATTGTTTCCGACGAACCGGAATCAAAACCGTTCATCTATCTGATATCATTATGATATCATTAATACATCAAAAGTCAACACATCTATCTTCCCAATTTGGCAAAATAAAAAGAGGCGCAATCACGCCTCTTTCGCTGTACAACTCATACCTTTTATACATTGAATCTAAATAGTATTACATCTCCGTCCTGAACGACGTATTCTTTTCCTTCCATTCTTACAAGGCCCTTCTCTCTTGCTGCTGCAAGTGAGCCTTCACGAAGAAGATCCTCGTAATTTATAACTTCAGCCTTGATGAAACCTCTCTCAAAGTCTGTGTGGATCTTACCTGCTGCCTGAGGAGCCTTGGTTCCGATTTTGATGGTCCAGGCTCTGGTCTCATCCTCACCGGAAGTAAGGAAGCTCATAAGACCAAGAGTTCTGTAGCTTGCTGCGATAAGCTTATCAAGACCGGACTCGGAAAGTCCCATACTCTCAAGGAACTCAGCCTTCTCATCAGCCTCAAGCTCTGAAATCTCAGCTTCAATCTGAGCACTGATCACAAAAACTTCACTACCGGACTTTGCCGCAAGCTCGCGAACTGCTGCTACATATTTATTGGAAGCGCCGTCGTCAGCAAGATCATCCTCAAGAACGTTAGCTGCATAGATTACCGGTTTCCAGGTAAGAAGGTCGTAGGTATTCATAAGTGCCTTCTCATCCTCATCATCAAGCTCGAGCTCTCTTGCCATCTTGCCGCCCTCGAGAACTTCCTTAATTTTATTAAGAAGCTCAAGTTCCTTGGCTGCTGTCTTATCCATTCTTGCTGCCTTGGTAGTCTTGGCAATTCTTCTCTCCAAAACCTCGAGATCAGCGAAAACAAGCTCTAAGTTGATTGTCTCAATATCTCTTGCAGGATCAACCGAACCGTCAACATGAACCACATTGGGATCATCGAAGCATCTTACGACATGCACAATTGCATCTGTCTCACGAATGTTTGCAAGGAACTGGTTTCCAAGGCCCTCGCCCTTAGATGCGCCTTTTACAAGACCTGCTATATCAACGAACTCGATTGTAGCAGGTGTTACCTTCTTGGAATTATAAAGGTCACCGAGGAGCTGCAATCTCTTATCCGGTACAGCAACGATTCCCACATTAGGATCAATTGTTGCGAAAGGATAGTTCGCTGCAAGCGCTCCTGCATTTGTAAGTGAATTAAAAAGGGTACTCTTTCCGACGTTCGGGAGCCCGACGATGCCTAGTTTCATGGTGATTTATCTCCTTTAAAACAATAATATACATAATAATAGCCCTAACACGGCGAATATATATTACCATGTCAGGACCATTTTGTAAAAAATATGTTGGGGAGTCAGGGGGGAGTCAAAAGAACCGTCCCCTTGACTCTTACTGTATATTTGTTTTAAGACTAGCGCCAAATGCTTCGATTGTCTCTTCACTATCTTTACCTGATATAGTTTTACCAATAGCCTTTTCAATTGATGACAGCAATATCTTCGCTCTATTAATAATGTGATTATCGAAATCATCAGACCTCATACAATCTACATCAATCCAGTGAGTTCTCATATAATCATCTAACGCATTTGCAGACGCTTTTCCCTTGCTTTCAATTTTTGAAAGATACTGAGAAGGAGCAATGCCACCTATCTCTCTATTAGTAGACCAAGTAATTGGTGTCTTATTAACTACAGAGTTCCACTTCTCCCTTGGATAGCCCTGCTTTTCGCAGTAATCTTTAGGGAAGATATGATGAATATCTATACTCTCCGCCTTATAAAGCGTAAAGTCCATTTCCTCACCACTAATGAAATCTTTACAGTGATTCTTATAGATTAAAGCCATTATGCCTTTATAAGCCGCACTCTGGCGAGACTGCAACGACAATAATCTTGTAGGGTTAAAATATGCTTCCTGAACTGTTTTAGGGGAGCTATTATCATCCTTAATCCAGTCCATCACACCCACAACATCATTAACATATCTAGTCTCATTAGCACCGCCGTATAATTCACCAAACACGCCACACCAATACCATTTTTTGATTTTATCCTTAACACTTGTAGTCTTGATTTGGTTACCATCAGCCAATAATGTACAAAGCACTGCAAGTGGAATAAGCTGTGTAGTATATGGTAAATCTCTGCTTGAGAAAATCCTTTCTTCCTGTAAAATCTTTTCAGCCATTTCAAAACCACTTGTAAGATCAGCTGCATACTTCTTGAATTCATCCAATGTGAGGTTCAATACATCTTTCTTTTTACAGCTGACCGTACCGCCTTTTTTGAATGTCGAAAGCAACGTACATGCCTGAAGGAAATCTGTAGCAGTAAGTATATTTAGCAAATCACCACTGAAGTGAGCACTCTTACGCTCTTCCCAATCTTTCCTCAACTCAAAATCATCCATAGCAAAGATTGCTGTGATCAATTCAAATACTGTAAGTGAAACACCACCCGTATTTACATTTTCAAACACCTGACACACAGCTTCTTTAGGTGTATCTTTCTCAAGACAGATGACAGGCATCTTATATTTCATGGTCTTCATAACAACATCTTGGAAGAATGTTGTGAACTGCTGGATAATATCCTTATCATAGTCATACTTCTCATAATAATGATTCTGCCATTCAGAAGCCTTAGCATAATCAAGTATGATATTTAGTGGAAACAGCTTATTCTCATACTCTTTGTCAGGAGAAGATAAATCCAAATCAATATCACGACCAAAGTTTGATGTAACCAAGCGAGTCTCTGGAACAGAAATGATAGCATCAAGTCTATCTGTTTCTTTATCAACTGCCCTTGCGATATCAATATAATAAAAGCG
The DNA here is from genome assembly GCF_000424485.1 of Butyrivibrio sp. WCD2001. Taxonomy (NCBI): domain Bacteria; kingdom Bacillati; phylum Bacillota; class Clostridia; order Lachnospirales; family Lachnospiraceae; genus Butyrivibrio; species Butyrivibrio sp. WCD2001. The sequence continues at coordinate 227,767 of NZ_AUJZ01000004.1, forward strand.
TTTTATTGCTTTCCCTTTGTCAGTTGTCGTATTTACTGGCTTTGAGCTATACAACGCAGAATACAAAGATGTCAAACGCTGCTGTCCATCAAGAATCAGTTCTTCAGGAGCCTTTTCATCTACAACCGCTCCTTCTATCGGTCTGTATTTGAAATGAATGTCATCGTTACCATATTCAAGGAACATGGCAGCTCCTACAGGAAAGTTACTTGTAACACTTGCTATAAGCGCCTTAATCCTGTTGTCATCCCAAACCCATCCTCTCTGAAAGTCAGGTAGTTGTGCTTTTCCAGCATCAACATCTTTCATTAATTCTGTTATTTCCCTGTCATTTGTATGCATAATAATCCCTTTCGATAATCAAAAATGAATCCTACCATTGATTAATAATGGCAACAGGAAATCATGAAGTTCAGTCAAACTTCTATTTTCCTTTCTTGCTTTTTCTATCCTTGAATATGTTGGAAGCATCATTTCTGAAAATTTTATAGCAATTTCTTCATTGAAAACTATCTTTGAATTTGCAATAGCTTGAGTATTAACTACACCCTGTACAGACCCGCTCACCGCCTGTTTAATCTGCTTTTGTACCATATCTGAATTTAAAAGTTCGTTCACGTAAACATATGTATTGTTCTTTTTAGGAACAATTATTACCACATAGCCCCTTTAATATCTTCTGAAAAATTCTCTATCCAAAATACAGAATACATATTTTCTTTCTGAAAAGTTACCCCGTCCAACTCTCTCATTTTTTCTCCCTCAAAAGCTAAATGATTAGTAATAACTATACAGATTACATTATATTCCTTTATCAGAATAACATCAAAAAACCTGTGTTACCTGTCAGATGAGTTCCACATTATTTAAATACTCGTCAAACGTTTCTCGTTTTATCAATATTTTTCTTCCTACCTGAAATGAGATTTTGCATCAAAGTGCCCTTACATAATTCCCTTATTCTGTTTATTCCAATATTCGAATACTCAAAAGCTTCTTCAACAGTCATTGAAGATTTTGTGGCAAATTGGTAACCCAGGCGAATCCGACTTTTGCTGCCCTATGTAAAAAATCTGTGAAGTCTATGAAATTTCCCAAAGTCATATTGACTTAAATATGATTTATGATAATCTTAACTTAGCAGTGAACCCTACTGTGAGTGGGAGCTATAAAAGCAGTGAACCCTACTGTGAGTGGGAGCTATTAAAGCGGTGAATCCTACCGTTAAGTGGAAGCGAATGAGGGCTGCACTTGTTGCAGCCTTCTTATATTTTGGAGGAATATGAATCAAGAAAAGCTTTATCTTTACACCATGGATATGAAATATGTCCGTAATCTCCATTCTGCCGATGACAGAGTACAATCAGTTTCACCACAGATTCATAAAAGCAACCGACCATTTGTTGGTGTTGTAGTAATATGTGGTGAACATCAATACTGTATCCCTTTAGATCATCCCAAGCCAAAGCACCTCACTATGAAAAACGATATTGATTTTACAAGGATTTTTCATGACGAAAAACTTATCGGCGTTATGAACTTCAATAATATGATTCCAGTCGATAGTACCTTAGTCAAGAAAATGAATATAAAAATCAACAAGAACGATTCCCCTGAAACAAAAGCCTATAAAAACCTTTGCGCCAACGAACTTGATTGGGTTCAAAAGAATCAAGATGCAATCATCAAAAAGGCTAATAAGCTATATCAAATGATAAATTCTGACAAAGCCAATAACAATATCCGCAAAAGATGTTTAGACTTTAAAAAACTTGAGGATGTTTTGGCAAAATGGCAGGCAAATAAAAAGAAATGAGTGTTTTGCAGAGTAAGTTTTTACTCTGCCATATTTGTCATATCTCAACAGCATCATATAATTTCTCGTCTTTAAGAGACATCATTCCCTTGTTTCTTTCAGCTGAAACCACTTCTATGGCAAGTTTATCCTTCATCATGTCATAGTTACTAATAGCATCCAGGTTAAAATCAGGCTTGTTGCTAAGAGCATTCTCTGCTACCTCCGCAGCACCGTTCACAACTCTGTCAAAGTCCTTTCCATCCTCATACTCCTTATAAAGATTTGTAATATTGAGATTCACTCCGATAATGCTATCCTTCCTATGAATTGAATAATGGTTGTGTCCGGTTTTGGACGAAGAAAAAGAGCAATTGTTCTGTTTCAAGAACAACTGCCCTTTATGTAAATCAATATTCAATTATTCTGCGTGATGATGTCCGGTTAACAGTTCATACACCAGCGCTACACCAGGCTTACACCAATTGTCATTTTCTAATGTGAATTTATGTAGCGAAACGTGTAATTATAGTTTCCAAACAATCGCGAAATAACGGTTCACGTGACCTTATGTAACTAAACGTGATAAAGGAGAAGTCTTTCGATTCCTAGTTTCATTTTTTATCTCCTTTTTCCCTTATTTGAGGGATTTCTTAACATTATTACTATAAAATCTACACCATTTTACACCAGAAATGATAAGTTTTGATTTTTTTTACTTCCCAATTTTTTTGTAAAAAATAATTAAGGCTTGTTTAACGGATCTTTACATAATTCCCTTATTCTGTTTATTCCTATATTGGAATACTCAGAAGCTTCTTCTACTGTCATTGATGTCTTATGCCAAATCGGTACATTCAATGTGTCAGGCTTCGACCGTTCTTTTTTATCTACTCTTTCTATATTATCGAGTCCCAGCTGTATACGTATTGTCTTATTGATTCTTGTCTTCATGAAGTCATCATGAATACTATCAATTGTCAGGCAAGTTTATTTCGCTCCTCCAGCATTTCCCGACGCTCAATAGCTTCCTCAGTCAATTGTTTCTGATAATCCTTTTTCTTGTAATACTCTTCAATCTGCTTCTTTTGTCTGGCAGCTCTTTGAGCTCTCCTCTGAGCGTTAGTATTATTATTGTTTCTCTGTCGATTCTGAGTACTCTGGTTTCTTATCTGTTCCATTAACTGATCAAGCTTTTCTTCATCCGATAATAGTTCAGCCTCGCGTCCTTTTATAGCCATATCCACATGCTGGATAGTCCCTGCTCCCCCGTTCTCTTTTAGGAACATGCCTGTTTTCCGGATCTTTCCGTCAAGAACCTGATCTGCACCATCCATTCTGAATTCTGTTTCTTCTGCTCCAAGGAAAATCGCTCCGACACCTGCATCCTTAAGACTCTTTAACTCATCGCCGTTTTCAGTCTTGTACCACACTTTGAGCTGAGCAAAAACCTCATCATTTTCATCGATCCAGCCATTTCCATCTATGTCATATTCTGCAAGATCCTTGAAGCCATCACCACTTTTCACTCCAAAAAGCTCATTTCCATCGTTAATCTTGCCATCTCCATTTTTATCCAGTGCCAGGAATCCGCTTCCTTCACCAAGCGTAGATATCTCATCCTCTTTTCCATCAGCATCCAGGTCAAATTTGAATTTCTTATCACTAAGCCCTGCAGTGTCTGATCCTGTATTTATGATAAGTGGATCAAACAGCGCATCTAGCGGAGAAGCCATCGGTACAAAAACTTCTGACACTTTGCATCGTTCCATAGAGGCGTTCATATCAACAGCAATACTTCTACCATCTGTAGTTTTGACTGTTCCCTTAGCTTCATATGTTGTCATTTCCTTCTCTGTTGTTTTATCGACAAGACCAACAAATCCCATGTTGCTGCCTTTTCCCGTTTGGCCGTACTGTTTATCATAATATCTTGACGCTGTACTGTTTATCTCACTCTGATCAATTCGCATATAGAGCCCTCCTTAAGCTTCTGTCAAATATCTCACTGCAAGCTTCACTAAGTTCGAAAAAACCTCACTAAGTGAACTTGCATGGCTCGCACTAAGTTCGGCAATACCTCACTAAGTGCTCTGCTCAAAAAGCGCTTTCCGTAGCTTTAATCTATGTAATTTTTCCTTACGCCAGCCAGTTTCCTAAAAATGATGAAAGTCCATAGTTCCCGGTAAGCCCATAGCTGCTTCCTAACCCATAACTACTCATCAATCCATAAAGGCTGTTGGTCCCATACAATCCATTGCTGCCATAAGCACTGGTTGTACTATTCCTTACAGCTGTCGCAGCCACACTCTGAATCAGTGTAGAATTAGAACGGATTCTCTGACCAAATGAACCTTCCCGTCCAAGCAGGTTTTTGACTTTATCCTTATCAGCTGCCTTAAATTTCTTTTCATCAATGCTTAGTGTTCCATTTTTGCTGTTATAGCTGATACCAATTTCACTAAGAGCATCTTTATTCCCGGCAGCATCATTTTTCATGGCAGTAGCTCTGGTTCCGATAATTGTAGCTGTGCTGTTCTTTGCCTGAGAAACAATGTCATTATATCCATCAACAAGATTCTTTGCACTGTTATACAGCTCATCAGTATTTTTATCACTGTAGATATAATCGCTGCCAAGTGTCTTCCCGGCTGCCTCAGCCTTTACACCGCCCTCAAGCACAGAACTGTTTGCTCTGGCTGAACTACCATAAAGCTTGTTATACAGATTGCTGTTTCCCGTTGAACGGATATTTCCAGCGTTTCCATACCTGCCTGATGAAGAAGCTCCAGTATTTTTTCGAGTGCCTGATTCAACAGCCTCTCGTCTTTCTGCCTTGGACATTTTCATAAAAGTGTCCGCATAGCTTGCCTGCGCAACAGCCTGACCTTTGGTAAGCTGTTGTCTTCCACTGTTTCTTACGGATCCCGTTCCATAGCCACTCCAAACTGAGCCGGCACCACCGATCCTGCTCATTAGCGCGCCTACATAATCCATCCCAAAATTCATGCGATCACCTCCTCATAAGGAGCTTTTTCCTTTGCTATTTCAAGTATCGTCCATGAAATGAGACAATTAAATAGGATTGTAACGAACGGACAGTTTAATGTAATGAATAGTCATTTTTCTTTTGACTGCAGCATTACCGTAACGATAAAAGTATTATTTCCAGTCTCCACTTTGACTCCGCCGAGATATTTTTCTGCGATGTTTTTTACACTTTTTAGCCCAATACCATGCTGCCCGTTATCTGTTTTTTCCTTTTTCCTGCTAACTATCGAGCTATCTTTGTCACGTATAACAGTTCCATCATAAGAATTTTCTGCTTTTATCAGATAAAAGTTATCTTTTGAAGTCCCATATAGCTTAATAAATCGTTCTTTTTCCGATAACAATGCCACCGCTTCCAATGCATTATCTAAAAGGTTATTGAGTACAATAGCCATATCCATAGCACTGATACTCTTATCCTCAGGGTAAGAAAACTCACACTCAAAGGTACATCCCTGCTTTTCTGCCTGAGTTGCCGCTTCATTTATTACAACATCAGTAACCGGATTACCTGTAGAATATTTCACCCCACTGGCATTCAGCTCTATATCCATTTCACTTAAAAAATCACTTGCATCCTGATAGCGATTATTCTCGATAAAACTCTTTAAAATCATCAGCTTTCCTGCCATATCATGACGCAGAGTCCTGATCTGATCGTGATGTTTTTCAGTAAATTCTATCTTTTTTCTCAGAAACTCCTGCTCCTGCACCTGTTCCTGAAGCAAAAGATCTTCTTCCTTTAATCGCCTATACCGCTGCCAGGTTGCTATGGCTGATAATTCACCTATAAATATAAGCACTGCAAGAATTGGCAGGGTGTATCTTAGACTTCTTTTTTCATCCAGCAAAACAAATACTTCCTTTTGTAGCGGAACAACCATGACATCTACAATCATGTATGAAATAAAATATGATACCGCAGAGTAGATTGAAAGATAGACTGCTTCTGTCCAGGTCATATCATACTGTTCTGGACAAATCCTTTTTATTAATAAAAATTCTCCCCACACCATGACAGTCATAAATATTACTTGAGCAAGCATCAGCAAAAACATCCTGAGCCACAGTTCTTCTATCGCTCCTTCCAGCGAATAATCTATACTTCCTATGACCATGTCTGTTATTGAATTAGAAGCTGCTGTATTAATCAAATGCCAGACATAATATACGTTCTGCCAGAGGAAAAACACAAAGATTATGTGTGGCATTGCTTTTTTGTCATAAAAATAAAATATTGCTGCGATTGTCAGAACACTTATTACGGTAAATAGCCCTTTTACAGGGAAAGGAAGAGAATACAGACATAATGCCTCAATCGTAATTACTACTGATAACACAATCCTCTTTACACTGTTCAAGACCTCTTTTTTTATAAACAGGCTCATGAAAAAATACAAAAATATGCCTCGTATCAAAATTATTGATACTCCATAAAATTCTTCTATTATCCTAATTTGCACTTCTGACATATACACCAAGTACCTCGTCACAAAATATGATCCATATATGCTTTAACAAAATCTGCATATTTATATTTGGAAATAATAATAGAATCTCCGCTGTCCATAATGGCTTCTGTCCTTGTGTACCCTCTGATATGGTTCATATTCACAAGATATCCTCTATGTATTCTGAAAAACTCTTTTCCCAGTTCATCTTCAAATTCTGACATTCTTTTATACACTTCATAGTTTTTGCCTTTGAGATGTACAGTAGTTTTCCGGCCATTACTTTCTACATATAAAATATCCTTGATGGCTATCTGTATTGTTATTCCACCTGTCTGGATAGTTGTGTACTGTTCCCCTGCATCCTCTTCATATGTAGCTTCACATATCATCTGGGCATCCATTTTTTTCAGTTCTTCCACTGCTCTTCGAAGTTCAGACTCAAATGCGGCTTTGGATATTGGTTTAAGAAGATAACCATATGCCCTTACACCAAAAGCATCTCCCATTCTGTCTGGAATACCTGTGACAAATATGATAAGTGGTCTTGAAGCCCTGATACTGCGGCCACTTTCTTCAATTCTTTCCCCCAGAGCTTTTGCTGCCTCAATTCCATCAGTACCACCCATAGCTATATCAAGAAAAAGCACATCTATTTTTGTTCCTGAATCTATGTCCTTTATGAGGTCTTCAGCTGATGAATACTCCTTTATTTCTGCGTTATACACACTTCCGGAAAGCCATCCGTAAAGTAATTCTCGTACTGCTTTTTCATCATCACAGATTGCAAAACACATTTTCCCCATAAGATGTGAACCTACTTTCCGTTTTTATTGACCATTACATCCATATCATCAAAAAACTAACAATCATAATGCCGTTAACAACAAAGTTATCTCCATAGACATAACAAAAAGCTTAACATGATTCTTCATGTAAGCTTTTTGAATTTCAACTATATTTTAATCATAACATTATGCCAGCACTCTCTATAGGTCAATGTTATGAATGGTCAGTTTTATGTCATGAGTGGACATTATTCCTTCTTATCAACAGTTGAAGGCAACAGCGATGAAAGTGCATCCGAATATCTTCCCTGGCTATTATACGATCCACCACCCCTTGCTGCTGCGTTAGTAATCGCCCTTCCTTTGTCACTCATCTTTGACGCAAACGAATTATACCCGGTGAAAAGTGTCTTTAGTGTTTTTATATCTGAACTCTTAAGCTTATCCTCATCCACCTCAAGCTTATTATTGGCTCCTACACTTATGCCCACCTTGTTTAATAGATCCTCATTTACTTCAGTTGTTTTAATCATCCATGTAGCAGAACGTAGCACATCTTTGGTGTTTGACTCTGCAGCACCATCCAATGTTCGGTTGTAACTATCCACAAAGCTCTTAACAGCCTTGCCGATACTATCCCAATCGTACTCTTCAGTTACTGTCTCTTCACCTGTTTCCTCATTTTTAGTAGTCTTCTGCTTTTTTTGCCAAAGAGAGTCCTTCATCAGATTCTGCGCAGCTTTCGTCAATGTGCCTGCATTACTTGCCATAGAAGTAAGCTTTGCATGCGAGTCCTTACCTGCAGCAGCATTTTCTGCTTTCTGCTTGGCATAGTATGCTTTCACAAGCTTTTTGTACGAGCCATTTCGGAGCATAGCATAATCAGAAACACTAAAAGGGCTTGTTGCACTTGTGCTGGTATTTATATTTAGCCCCGATAAAAAAGAGCTTGCATTCTGATTATAATCGCTGAAATCATAATCAGATTTATCATAATAACTACCACTTAATGAGTCTCTTATCGTTGACATCTCCTTGCCCTCCTTTGCTTCACTGTGGATGCAATCTTTTTATGAAAGTTGATAATTTCATGAAAGAGCTTGTATCCATCATATTCCAGGTCTCAGACCTTAATGTCTATCCTTTTTCTGTGCATCATTAGTTCTTCCATCCTCTGCTGTTCTGTAAAAGTCTTCCCATCTATGCTTTGATCATTTTCCATTTCTTCGGCAATCAGCTTATCTTCCTCTGGTATATCTTCAACAGATTCAACTGATTCCATGTTTTCATCCATTTCTTCAAGGTTCTCTTCAATCTCCTCAATGGATTCTTCCATCTCTTCCATTTCATCAGCGATATCCTCAAATTCATCCATGACATCCGCAAGAAGTCCATCGCTCTTCTCCACTCCGGTTGCTTCTTCGATAAGCTCTTCTTTGCGCTCTTCGGGTGTCTTGGGTGCTGCTTTCTTGGCTGCTTCAGCAATCTTCTCTCCGGTCTCCCATGCCTCATCAAGCATATGAAATACCTGTTCATGGTTGTATTCCGCTTTAACCGCAGCTATCTGATTATCATAGTCTTCAATCATTTGAAGTTTCTTCTTGATGTCTTCAATGGACTCAGACTGTATATTTTTGAGGTTATGCTTTTGGTTCTCGATAAACGCAATCTGATTATCGCGTTTTTGCTGCCGTTCCATTCGGTTCTGTTCTGCCTTGGAGGAAAAATTATTAAACAGTTTTAAACCCTGTACATTTATGTTCATATGCACTCTCCAATACTCTTTCTAACTCTTCAATCTGCTCTTGTGTGATATATGAATCCTTTTCCATTGAGAAAAAAGATTCCAGCAATGCTATTGCTTTCGCATATATGCTCTTAATCCATCCCATAAGCAGATCCTCCCATAGATTATTGCTCAGTAGCATTTGCTGTAGTAGCTGCAGTCTCCTCTTCCTTCGATTTATAATACTCATCAAAAAGCTTGTTTGCTGCCTTCAATGTTTCATTACATATGGATGGAAGCTCTCTCCCCCATGCACCTGTAGCCAGATTGAATCCCTTTTCCATAGCCTTCTGCATCTTTTTCATTTTCTCTACATCATCGCCTGCAAGAGCTGATGCAAAGTCAAAAAGTCTCTGAGAAGTCTGCTTTACACCATAATATCCATCTTCAGAAATATCCTTTTGTGCCTGAGCTTTAGTTGCTGCATCTACCTTGAAATTGCCACCAGCCAATCTTTTCCAAAAGCTGTCATCTGTTGCCTTTCCAAAAGCTGAAACCTGACCTTCCAATGTTTTCCTGACAATTTCCAGAAGCTTGTTTCTCTGATCCTCTTCAGCCTGTTTCATCTGCTGAACTATTGCTGCTCTGTCTGCAGGTGACTTCTTATTTATGCTATATAACCCTGCATCCTTTTCAGCCGTCTTCTCGTAAACTGCCGCAGATTCTTTATTCTCGCTTGCTACTTCCTGAACACTGTCAGTTTTCTTTCCATTTTCAGAACTATAGTTTTCTGTGTTCATGACTGAATAATCAGTATTCTGAATGTTTCCTACTAATCCTGTACTCATAACAAATACCTCCTTTATTAACATCTGTTAATCATTTAGTTATAAAAAAGCTATATTTCTGCATCAACCATGCCACCTACTTCTGTCATTCCAGAGTCCTGTACCATCACGGGCATCTCATCTCCGCTAAGTGATAGCGAAACACCGCTATCAAAACCTGATGAAACTGACGATTTCCCCAAATTCTCTTTTTCTGCCTGAAGTCTTTCAAACATTGCCTTTAGATATTTTAAGTCAGCCTTCATGATATCCCTTGCTTCATCAGATCTGTGTTTAGCCTTTAGCTGTTCAAGATCCTGCGGCTCCATGGCTCCTGAAAGTGCCTCAGCCATCTCATCTAGCTCCTGATCTAGCTGAGCCGTTTCCTCAGCCTCTTCATACATCTCCTCAGCAGACATTTCCAGCTTTTCCATAAGAGCTTCGAACTCTTCCTGTTCAAGTTCCTTTATTTCTTCATCAGACTGATCATTTTCTAGTGGATTTTCCTGCTCAGAAGGCAATTCTTCGTTCATGTTCTGTTCAGCAGTTTCTTCCATCTTCAGGTTTTTCTTTTTCTTCTCACAGGCACGCTGGACCATTTCTGCATGCAGGATTGCTCTTAAAATCTCTTCATCATCGTACTCTCCGGTTTTCAGCTTTTTCTGTAGGTTCCCGATTTTCATCCTGATCCCGATAGAAACCTGAGCAGCTTTTGCGGAAGTCTTGGCACTTAAGACCTGTGCTGAAACCTGCTTGAAGCTATACATTGCCGGCTTCTTCTTTTTTGAGCTGTTACCCGTTTTCCTTGGCCTGGACATAGAGATAGTCCCTACATGATTACCATTAAGGTCATATAGGCGTTTATAGTAATATTCAGTATTTCCTCTAATTTGTAACTCATATCCATACATAGCCTACCGCCTTCTCCACTTCGTTCCGCATACAGTCTTACTAAGCTCACAAGTTCGCTAAGTGCGACTAGCATCCTTGCTTCGCTACGCATACAGTCTTACTTGCTGTTGGTCTTAGCACATGTTCTTTATGTGCTTAGAGCAACACATGTGTCAGCAAATCCGCCAAGTGCAACAAAAAGGATCATTCTGCCCATAATACATACATCTACACCAAATACACTATCTGCATATAGGGTGATGCAAAGGGTATAACGATCCTCATTTACTGTATATTTTATAAGTTGCCATCCTTGCATAACCCCATACTCTTCCGTGAGTACTTAGCTTGATTTCTTAATTTAAAAATCTATGTCAGGTCTTTACATCAATACTCACACTGACGCCTTCTGCTGCAGACACCTCTGTTCCTGTTGATTTTGCAATCTTTTCATCAATATGAGGAACCTTTGTATTGTGCGTGGACTCTGAAACAACGGAAACTTTCACGCCACCGACATCGATCTGCTGTACCTTTGCATTTTCTTCGTCTGAGAATCCGGATGCCCTTGCTTGTGCATTTGCAACTCTGTCTGCTTCTTCCGCTCTTCTTTCTGATGCAGCCTCCTGAAGATGCTGTTCCTGCCACCTTCTCTCAGCTCTCTTCTTTTCACGCGCTGCTTCAGCTCTTTCATTCTCTTTCTGCAGGGTCGCATCAGCTTCCCTGGCTTTCTGCATTTCCTTATTAGTCTCAGCAATCTGCTCCATATTGTTATTTGCTATGTCTTCAGATCTTTTCTGAGTTTCAGCCAGTTCTTCTTTCTTTTTTGTGGTATCCGCGCCGGATGCCTCATCTCTCTTGATCTCAGCATCCAAAACACCGGCCTTACCATCCATCTGCTTTTTCACTCCCTGCTGAAGCTGTATCTGTTTCATGGATGTACTGGCAGATATAAGAGACTGAGTCATAACATTTGTTAAAGCCATTACACACACCTCCTTGTATTAAATAATGGAAGTTCTGATCTCACTTCGTTCGCCAGAACACGTTCGGACTAGGCTCAAAAATACTTCGCCAAGTCCTCTCAGCTCTACCAAAGGCTTCGGAAAGTTAATAAAAAAAACTTATAGATTTTTCATGAAACGACCTTTTTCAATCATGAATGGACTCAAATAACCATCATTGCAGTGAATATAACCACGTCTCCCTCCTGTTCAAGCTGGGTAGTTCCATAATACTTTTCTGTAATCCTTCGCATATTTTTCAATCCAAAACCATGCTTATCACGATCTGTCTTCGATGTTTCCATAAGTCCGTTCTCATCAGAAGACCGCAACAGTCCGTTATAGCTGTTCTTGACTTGGATCATGAACATATCACCACTACGCCAGGATTTTATCTCCACGAAAGATTTATCCAGGTTTTCTGCAGCCCTTATAGCATTTGAAAGAGCATTATTCAGGATAACGCCCACATCTATGGATTCCACTTTTCCTTCTTTCGGATAGTGAAAATCATCTACAAATCGTATTCCAACATCCTCAGCCTGTCTCCGCTTCTCTGAAATCACTATATCAGTGACAGGATTTCCGGTCTTTGCATTTATATCTACAGCATGGAAATCATCAGACCAGTCATGTAAGTATTGTAAAGCCTGATCACTATTGTTTTCTTTTATTAGATTACCAAGTACCATGATATGGTTATTAGTATCATGCCTTATCCCACGAATATCTGAATAAACTTTCTCCATTGAATGAACATGCCCTGACAACTCGTCAATCTGACTGTTTACAAGAGAGTTTTGCAGTACTTCTTCCTCTGAAGTCTTAATCTTTTGATAAAAATAGATCACTGCAATCATAGTGAGAAAAGCTACCACACCAAATAATGCACGCATTTCATGATATACAGGATATCTATTCCAGAAATATTCACCCGAAGCTTTTTCAAAAGCTTCTTCCATAAATGTACATATCCAGTAAGATACTATTATTGTTATGTACGTTGCTGATAAAAAAGCTAATTCTCTCCATTCCATAAGTTCTTTTTTACGGCTGTACATCGTTTTAATCAGATGTATTCCTATAACCAACAAAGCACATCTTATTACAGCATGAATAGCTTGTGCCAAACCATAAAGCATAATCTGCTGTAAATCCCCTACCACTTTAGGATTCAAAAATGTCACAGAACATATTAAGTTCCATGGTAAAATTGCCAGTTCCATTGATATCCACAAAAGCAAATACATAGTTATTGATAAAAAAATTTTCTGCGGTATATTTATCCTCTCCGTTATAGCGGAGATAATACATACTGCAGCACAGCCAAGAGCATAAGCAGTCACACCTGAAAAATTTATGGTAGCAAAATATAGTATAGACATCGCCATTGCATAAACCGCTCCGAGTATAACAGCACGTACTCTTTTTCTCATAAATGGTATGTAAAATACTGACACAAGTACTGCATTTAACAATACATTTGCAATCATTGATATCTGATTTACCTGATCCCACATAGCTTCTGTAATCATTTATTCTCTTAACCTCTATAAATTATGGAAAAGCTGCTTACTCCGCTCTCTTTTTGTTGTAATCTATCAAAGCTTTTACAAAAACCTTATAGTTTTGTTTTGAAATAAGTGCTTCCCCCTTAGACATATAGCACTTTCCTGCATCATACTTCTTTACGAATCGCAAATTTACAAGATACCCTCTATGAGTCCTGAAAAAGCCATCACCTACAAGCTTTTCCAGTTCTGAAAGATGTCCATAATACTCAATTTCATCGGTTCTTGTGTGTACGATTATCCTGGCCCCATACACTTCTGCAAATATAATGTCAGAAGCGCATAGTCTTATATGACTGCCTCGTGAGTTCAACATCACATACTTCTTTTGAGGCTTTAATGTAGCTTTGGCTATTTCCTCTTTTGCATCCTTTATCACGCTGACCATCTTCTCATTTGAGAATGGCTTTACAAGAAAATGGAAAGCTCTCACATCAAAAGCATCAAATACATATTGCTTTTCCCCTGTTATAAAAATGATAACAACATCATCACTAATATCACGAAGTTTCCTGGCGACATCCATTCCGGACACGCCGGGCATCATAATATCCAGGAGAATAATATTCGGCATATAACCATCTTGTTCAACAGATCTCAGCACATCTTCCCCTATACCAAAGCTTATAATCTCATCATCCGGAAATGATGATTTCAGCTCCGACATTATTATGTTTCTTATTTTTTCTTCATCATCACATACTGCTATCTTCATAAGGCAATAATCCTCCAAGTTATTCGTATCATAAATACATAAGAAAAACTATGATCTCATCACGAAACGACCTTTTTCATTTCTGAAATGATTCTGTTACAGCAGAAATTATTCATCTGCCTTAAACCTTATAACCAAATATATCATACGTATTCGTTAACAAATGCTCCATATTATGATAATTGTATTCGGTGCGTATCCATCACAGAAAACAAGCGATTCGCTATAGTCCTTTGTAGTAAGATCTACCGAGCATCCCACGCCCGAAACCTGCACCTCATACTCTACCTTCATACTCTATACTTCATCCATGTCATACCCTTCATATACGTACCTTCATCCAAAAACTGCGCAAGTTTTCGGACTACTCTCCTTTCTAAAAATAAAAATATGGTTGATAGTTCCGTTATGCCCTTTTCCATGTGCACCTGATTTTGGACATAAAAATAGACCAGTAAGTATCGGACGTCTCCGACCTTTGCTGGTCTATGTAATGATATTTATCAGTTTTCTATAATGTAATTATTCTATTCTTTACCGTTACTTCTTTTAATTCATCCCAACTAAACATTTTCCACCTTTTTGCATAATTAAAGGGTTCTGTCACCAGAACCCTTTAATTATGCAGCTATATTTATTCTGCTCATATTTAACGTCTCCGCAGCGGAGAAGCCAGGAGCTGCGCCCGACATAACTTTTCTGTTCATATATAGTATAATGCTATTCATTATTCCCATCAACGAATCACACACAATTTTTCAATAATCTTCAAAACATCATCCTGCGCATATGCATGTTCAAATTCATCAAGCTTGTAGCATGGAACATGTGGCTCAAAAGCCAGATCAGCAAAATACTGTGCCTGAAGGCATTTCATTCCAAGGTCTCTGGCAGCAAAAAGCTCTTTTGATCCACCATCTCCGACATACAGGCATTCCTCAGCAGTAACGCCTAACTTTTCCATTGCTTTTTCATATATTTCATGCTCAGACTTACATGTTCCCTGCTCATATGAGAGCATTGCTGCATCTAAATATGGGAAAATAGAGCTTTTTCTAATAACATCAGCTTCATCAGAATAACAGTTGCTTATAAGACCAATCTTTATGCCGCGTCTCTTAAGCTCCTTCAAAAGAACTATGGTTTCCGCGGGAGTTCGTTCAAATATCCCTTCCAGGGTCTTCCTTCGCTTATCTGCAAGAAGCTTTACGGATTTCTCACTGTAAGCCCCCAGCATTTCAAGGGTTGTTTTTATCCCTTCCTCTATTGTGCAGTTTCCACAGCTTCTGTCATGTTCTGTGGAATGCCATGCATTTTTGAAAGTATCGACCTCGATTTTTAAGTCTGCCGCCATGTCTTCGCTAAAATAAGTATCGCCGGAAAACATTGAAACGAGCGTTTCAAACATGTCAAATATAACAGCTTTAGTCATTTTTAGTCCCTTCATCTAGTAAAAATGAAAGCCTCGATAGCAATATCGAGGCTTTCGATGTCCTTATTATATTATTGTTCTGATATCGAGGCAATCATGCAGGCTACTACAGCACTATATCCCTCATCTGACATGGGTGCAAAAGTAAATTCAAGAACGTAGCCAGTATCTGATGTAAAGCTTACGCAGCATGCATCCTTATTCTTTATTTCATAAATAATACCATGCAAACCATTCAATGTAATATCAGTAATTCCGGATATATCTTTATCTTCTGAAAGAGCATTTTTATATTCCTCAAGAGTCATCCCACCTACATCAACATATACAATACCTGCGACACAATCTCTTTCCTCTGTGGAATAGTAGCCAAGATAGCCCTTCTCAAGATCTTCTTCCGTTAATTCCTCAGGCTGCATAGCATCAGGAATCCACATCTGGCAATCCACTTCATCAAACTGGACAAATCTTCCTGCATCGATCAGCTCATCTGCTCCATCCTGAGAAGTAACCATATCCCAAGTAATATCAGTTGTGCCGATCATGTCCTCGGCAATATTCCCCTTAGCCAAAGCTGTAACCGGCGAAAGAGTCATACTCACAGTAGCTACTGTAGCAAGAATAACGTTGACTTTACTGATCATTTTCCTAATCATAGGCAGTTCCTCCTTAAAAATAAGCAAAAGAAACATACCCCCAAACTTCCTCCGGTATCAGACTCTACACAGTCTGGCACCATATTAGAAATCATTATACATAAGTTAAATCAATATGTTATGAACAGTATCTAAAATCTATATAAAAAAATATTCAACTATTCTCCAGGGTTCGTATATCTCCGGACATAAGAACGGATACCGATGCCAGGGAGAGACATACTCCCGCAATAAGAATAACCAGAGCGGCTCCTCTTCCAACGCCCCGACCGTCGATTTGCCCAAGCAAATCTGCAGCTGTTCCTGAAACACCGTAGGCGACAACATATCCTATCTGGGAAATGAAACCGATAAGCCCCCACACTCTTCCCTGCGCGCCATCAGGCACATTAGTTCTCACAAGGTAATCCAGGCAGTTGTTTGCAAAAGGAAGAGTGGCAAAAAACAGGAATCCGAAGATACATATAATAAAAATATTCTCCCAAAGCCCGAATCCAAACATAAAGGCTCCCGCAAAGATCAGGGCTATTCCTAGCGTTTTGACATAATATCCCTTTATTCCTTTTGTGCCCAGGAACACTCCGCTTACAAGCATTCCGCAGGCGCAGACAGTCTCAGACACACCCAGAGTTTTGGCATCAGCAATTGACAGGATGAGCGGCTCCGCAAGTATCTGAAGCACTCCCATAAAAAGTGTAATTACGGAAGATATAGCTACCAATGTCAAAACTCCTCTTTTTTCACAGAGAATATTCCAGCCCTCTTTCACGCTTTGAAGGAGTGTTTCTTTCTTCGCTATCTCTTTAGCGCCGATACCGCGTCTTACTACCGCTGCACTTATTACTGTCAGGAAAAATGTGCATATATCAATCCCAAGAAGTAGTTTCACATCACTTATTGATAACAGAAAACCTGCTATTATCGGCGAGAGTAAATATCTCGCACTTCCCGCGAGCGACACAAGACCGCTGGCTTTCGAGAATTCTTCCTTGGTCAAAAGATCTGTGATTGTAGCACGAAATGAAGGTTCAAGAAGTGCCGAGAAACATGCGCTTGCAAAAACTCCGATACATATCTGCAAAAGCGATGCTTCTCCTCTCATCATGCAAAACAGGATATAGGCTACTCCGAGAGCTGAACACCCGTCGCCTATCATCATGAGAAGCCGTCTGTCGTAGCGATCTGCCAGCGCTCCTGCGGGAACTGAGAGCAGCAGTGTTGGAAGAAATCCAAGCAATGTGACCATTGCCATGCTCCCGGCACTTCCCGTCTGTCTGAAAATATATACACCGAGTCCAAAACTGGTCAGTCCGCCGCCCACAGATGATATAAGTTCACCTGCCCATAAAAGTAAGAATTTTCCGAAATTACTCTTTTTTTCCATATTTACCACCCCATACTTTCCAGCCACACAGCTGTCTCCTGCTCTCTTTCTTTTCTATTTTCCGCTTTATATTTTCCAAGCTTAAGCTCGCCCTTTATCTCGCCATCGAGAATGTACAGTATCCTGTCACATATACCCGCAACCTTGCTGTCATGGGTCACCATCAGAATTGTCGTCCCATCCTGATTGACCTTTATAAACGCATCCATAACTTCCGCTGACGCAGACTGGTTCAAAGCTCCCGTGGGCTCATCCGCAAAAATGATCTCCGGCTCCATTATCATGCTTCTGCATATGCATGCCCTTTGAAGCTGTCCCCCGGAGACTTCATTCACACTTCGCATTGCCAGATCTTCTATGTGGAATTTTTCCATAAGAAATCTAGCTTTACCATAATGAGCCTTGCTGTTTTTCTTATCAGAATGAACTGCCGGAAAAACTATATTATCCTCAATATTAAGATTTGAAAGGCTGTTCATCTGCTGAAACACAAACCCCATGTGATTTAGCCGAAGCTCTGCCCTCTCATCTTCGCTTAATGCTTCTACGTTTTTCCCGCAAAATGAAATCTCTCCGCCATCTACTGTATCCATGCCGGACACGCTGTATAAAAGCGTTGATTTCCCTGAACCCGATGGCCCCATAATTGCTATGAGCTCACCGGGCAGCACTTCAAAACTTATGCCGTTTAGAATTGCCCCTTTTCTAAGATTTTTTACCTTTAATATTTTCTCCATAGATATCTCACCTTCCTTGTCCGGCCCCCAGGCATTCGTTAGCGCGAATATTTTTTATCTCCAGAAGTGCTGTGAAGGCCGCAGCCAAAACTGTAATCACAATCAGCATGGGAACAACCGCTCCTACATAGACCGGATCCATGATAAAGCGAAACCCTTTCGCTCCCATCATGCCAAGTACCGCTCCCGCCATTCCTTCTCCGGGAAATGCTCCCGCTATGATTCCAAGCACTATCCCTATAACAAGAACCGCTGCAGCTTTCTTTAGATATTCCTTTCTGATCTCACCACTCGTAAATCCAAGCGCTTTTTTAAAAGAGTTACTTCCTCTTTCTCTCCAGATGAGCAGACGCAGCATCAAAAGAATTACAACAAAAAGAACGAGGCAGGCAAATATCATAACAACAGCAGAAGTGCGTTTTATATTTTCAATGGTCTGACCGTACACTCCGTCCAGATACTCGCTGATGAGAGTCACCTTAATACCCTCACCCGAATTTGCAAAAGCGCTTCGACATTCTTCTGTCCAGTCCTTCAAAGGCTGTCCATCCTTTAAGGTGACATATATGATGCTCCACATCACAGGAAGATTGTCATTATCGGATTCCATGCAAGCCTTCGCTGTTTTCCCTCCGTTTGTCACATCAGAGTAAATACCGCATACTTTGCAGGATATCTCCGAATCCGCTTTCCCGTTTTTATCGGTAAAAACCTTGATGGTGTCTCCAACATCCACTTTCATCTCCTCCGCATTTAGTACGGAGAGCGCTATCTCATCCGCTTTTGAAGGAAAAGTCCCCTTGCTGTAACTTACCGGAAACTTCCCGTGGTCGCCGTTTTCAATAAGAAGATTGTAGGAGCCCCCATCCGGCATCACTGTCTTATAGGATTTTGTCTGCATCAGCACAAAGTCGCTAACCCTAGCATCTGTCCCGATTTTCCTTTGAAGCTGTTCTTCCGGGTTATCACCCCCACCTGTCTGCCTTATATCTATGCGAATCTGGCTCTTGCCAATTCCCATATAGGTAACAAAATCGGGTGCACACAGGGTACTCTTGATATTTAGGGGTATCATTATCATAAAAACCGAGAATGCGGTTATTATTCCAATCGGAATCCATAGGTTCTTCTTTTTCCCGAAACTCCCCTGTCCGTTCATGACTAAAACAGCAGATGCTTTCTCGGTTTTGGAAAGTGTCAGTCTCACATACAAAAGGATAATAACCTGAACAAAAAACTCTCCTATGATCATCAGGATACCGATTTTCCCCATCCCTCCTGCATCTCCGTACAGAGCTTTCATCTGGGCCGAAAGAGGGTCCGATATCACTACCGCGAGTATGCTTCCGAAGATACATCCAAACACGGAAAGGATCATGTATTTGCGCATATATAAAGTGTGAATTCCTCTTCGTGACACTCCGATTGCCTTAAGCATACCTATTTCGGTTTTATCCTTTTCAAGTTGAGTCAGCAGCATGCATCTGATACAAAGCATTGATATAAAAAGCACCACCACACTGACTAGCAGAATAATAAGGATCATTAAGCCGTCCGAAAGAGCATTCATCATTCTGATAAAAGGATATGTGATCGTAGGGCCGTTATCAGGGAGATTTGCATCCTTATAGGCTGTAGCAAAAGCATTGATATCATTTCCGGCCAAAAGCTTGTATTCAATCAGATACTCCTCACTTCCCATCGGTCTCAGGCGCTCATAGTCAGCTCTACTTATCAGAAATCTCTTAGATGAAGCCATGGCAGAATTCATCTGAGAATCCCTTAGAAATCCTGCGACAGTGAGTTCCTCTGAGCCGATACTGAGAACATCTCCCACTTTTACTTCATACTCATCTCTGTAGCAGACAGGCACATAGACCTCTCCCTCCCCGGGATCAATAATGTTATTATCCATATCCACAAGATAATCGAATTCCTCACTCTGATAACAAAGGCCGTTATCCTGCATGTTTGTGTCAAAGGTTTTATCGCCGATACGCAGCATACTATTTGATAAATTCAGGAATTTGCATATCTGCCAATTCCGGACATCGCTTCTGTTTTGTAAAAAAACTCTCAGCTCCTCTTCGTCTATCTCTCCGGTATGCATCTGCAAAAAATCAGGAGTTATCGCAACGCGCATAAGAGAATCTATGGCACCTGACAGACTG
The DNA here is from genome assembly GCF_000424485.1 of Butyrivibrio sp. WCD2001. Taxonomy (NCBI): domain Bacteria; kingdom Bacillati; phylum Bacillota; class Clostridia; order Lachnospirales; family Lachnospiraceae; genus Butyrivibrio; species Butyrivibrio sp. WCD2001. The sequence goes on from NZ_AUJZ01000004.1 coordinate 247,966, forward strand.
GCAAACAGAAGTATCGACAGTCCCAAAAGCGTCGCATTTACGGCCATGAAGATACAGGTAGCCATAGCAGAAAGCCTATTCTTTTTTAAATCATTAAGTAAAAGTCTCTTATACATTTTTCACCTCGCCCTTACCGACAGATTGTCGGTCAAAGTTTCAAATATATGGGACTCACTTTTGTAAGTCCCGTGTAAATTCTAAAAGAATCTCATAAGCGATTCCTGCATACTCCCTTGCTTTGCCCCAAGGATTCTCTCAGCGTGATAAATAAATGCTTTTCCTTTATTTATCCTTTGCTCCGGTGATAAGTTCTCGTTTTCATCAAAAGCGGTATTTGCATAAAGCATTATCATCTCAGACGCTTCGCTTGGATATGAAGTATTAAACAGCCCCTCTGAAATTCCTTCCTCTATGAGCTTTGTCATCAGAGGAACCACACCGCCAAGCAGCTTCTCCTGCATCTTCTGGTGTAATAGAGCATTCTGAGGTTTATGAATCTGCTCCATGACTTCATCCTTGACATTGCTCTGTACATTAAGTGCACTGAGGGCTCCAACCAGCCTCGCATCAATCGACATATCTTTGCTGCCAACAATCATAGCAGCTCTGGCTATACCCTCCCGGGTCATCCTGTCAATTATCGCATCAAGTATCTCTTCTTTTGATCCGAAATGATGATATAGGGTACCGCGGGCAATTCCAATTCTGGCTATGATATCATTTGTGCTTGCATTGTCGTAGCCTTTTTCCGCAAAGAGCTGCTCCGCAACATCCAGTATTTCATTTTTTCTCTCTTCAGCACTTTTAACTATTCTCATCTTCCAATTCTACCTGATACTTTTTTATTTCATAGGAATTTTCTATGAAATAAAAAATATAACCGACAAGCTGTCGGTTATATTTTATTACACATATTTAATTTTGTAAATACCGGATGATTATTTTTTTGACCTGCGCTCTCTTACCTTGTTTTTAAGGTCCTGCGCAAACTTATTCTTCAGTTTCAGATTCGCAAGTTCTTCGTTTTTCCTGGATGTAAAGCTCTCTATTCCAAGAAGTATTCGTCTCTGGTTCAAAGAGAGCTGTTCAACATAAGCCTTTGAGAGCGCTTCCACCCGCAGTTCGGCCGCCGCGCGCTCTTCCGTAATTCTCTGCTCAATAGCTTTGGAAGCTGAGGCCATCTTCTCATAATTGGTCTGGGCTCGAATGTTGAATTCCTCGTGCATCCTCTCAACATCCTTCAAAAGTGCTGAAAGGCTGGCCTCGGTGAGAGCAAAGTCTGCTCCGAATACCATCGCAAGAACTATTGCCAGAACCTCATAGATATGAGGATTGGCCACAGAGTGCAAACCTTCCACAACAGGGATCAGGAATTTTACTATCAAAACTCCGGCTATTCCAAACGCAATACTTACCGGTACGCATATGCGCCCCTGAATGTTTAGAGGCATCGTACTGTAGTCCCACCATCTGGCGTGGAATCTTTTTTCAAGTACCCAGGAAGTCGCAAACTCGGCAACAGCACTTCCGAGCATACAGATAATAAATATGCCCCATATAGGAAAATCAGGCGAAGAAAGCACCTTGAAATAGCTGAAAACTACTGATGTTACCACAACGCATGAGCCGTAGATCGGACACACCGGCCCAAACAAAAAGCCTCTGTCCGCCCATTTCTTCTCCTTGGCTGTGCAATAAATTGATTCCCACACCCAGCCCAGAAAGCTGTAGAACAGGAACTCCACGAAATACTTAGCAATTATCATATAAACCCCTCGACTTTTTTTGATTTATTAAAATCATTATAATTCGCTTTTACGGTTTCGTGGATAAAATGTTTACCTTTTGCCGTTTGGCGTTAATCGTTCCCGCAATATAAACGTATATCATGGCAACTAATGGTTAGATAGTACAGCCATGTTCATTTATAGTAGAGAATGCAAAAATCAATATTATGTGAGGGAATTAAGATGAAGAGAAAAAATTGCATTTGTGTTCTGTTGATGAGTGCCCTTATTATCTCATCGCTCAGTGGTTGTGGAAGAAATACCAATCCTACCACAAACGGAACAGCAGTTAGTGAGGTTTCCACAGAGACAGACGATACTGAGGAAGAATCCGCACCTACGGATGACGCGATTTTAAAGGATCTGTGCGCAAACTATTTCACTATCGGTGTGGGTATAAACGGAAGTACTTTGGACAATCAGACCTTAAACATTCCGCAGTATATGGAGCTCTCCAAGAAGCATTTTAACAGCTGCACAATGACAAACCTGATGAAAAGCTGCTACATACTGGATCAGGTCGGATCACAGAAAAACCTGGAAGAGGGAAATGAAGAGCCTGCTCTTTCATTTATGTCCATAGATCCCACGCTTTCCTGGTGTAAGCAAAATGGCATGAAGATGCGAGGACATACCCTCGTGTGGCACACCCAGGCTCCTGAGTGGTTTTTCAGAGAGGGTTACACAGATGACGGCGAATATGTTTCCAAGGATACCATGCTCCTTAGAATGGAGAGTTATATCCGCCAGCTAGTAAGTCATGTTCAGGATGAATATCCCGGAGTTGTTTACTGCTGGGATGTTGTAAATGAGGCAGTCGATCCCGACAGCGCAGACTCTGACAGTGTTTTCATGTGCAGAACCAAAATAGAAAACGCTGATAATCCATGGTACAAGACTATCGGCCAGGACTACGTAGAAATGGCATTTACCTACGCAAGAAAATATGTCGCAGATGATGTTAAGCTTTTCTACAATGACTACAATACCTATCAGGCGCCCAAAACTGAAGGTATTTATACGCTTTGTGAATCTCTGAAAGAAAAAGGACTGATAGACGGCATTGGAATGCAGGGTTACTGGGGCATCGATTATCCTTCGGATGCCGTTATAGAATCTGCCATCCGCAAGTTCTCCGAGCTCGGTCTTGAGATTCAGATAACCGAACTCTCAGTGGGAGTCGATGATGAAACCGACTCTCAGTTTAACAGACAGGCTGATAAATACGGTCGCATTTTCAAAATGCTCTGCAGACTTGACAGTGACAACGGCGGTCCAGCAAACATAACCAATGTCACCGTGTTTGGTCTTGTCGATCATTACCGTGAGGGCGATACAACCAACTCAAGGCTCTTTGACAAGTATTACCAGCCTAAGCCGGCTTACACGAAAATCGTTGAAGCCTTAACTGAAAGTAATTAAAAAAATCCCCTCATCCGGCACTTCGTGCCACCTGTCTTCGCTCCGCTTCGGTCCGCGCTGAACCGACGTCCCCCGGACGTCGAGCGCCCCCAGAGGGGGAAGGCAATTAAAAACGGGAGCCGAAGCTCCCGTTTTAGTTTGCCTGTAAATCACCACCTGCTGTCAGGCTGTGTGTAAGTGCTGATGGTGATCATCTTTTTTTTCGTTGTTCACCACCGGCTTTCTTGTGCTTACGATGAAAAGTCCAAGGAATGCAATCGCTGCGATAATTCCAACAGGATAAGCGATCATCGTCGACAGGTGCAGACACTCAGGTGCGCAGAAGAAATATGTAACGGATACTGCGGACATGAAGGTTGCGGGAACTGCTGTAATCCAGTAGTTCTTGGAATTTCTGTACAAGTACATTGATGCTGTCCAAAGAGCTATCATAGCAAGTGTCTGATTCGACCAGCTGAAGTATCTCCAGATGACATTGTAGTTAAGCTGGCTGATAAATGCGCCTGCAAGAAGAAGCGGTACACAGAGGATAAGTCTCTTCATATAAGGCTTCTGATCTACCTTGAACCAGTCTGAAATAACAAGTCTTGCTGAACGGAAAGCTGTGTCGCCTGATGTGATAGGACAAGCGATAACACCGAGCATTGCAAGAACTATACCAAAGCCGCCCATTGTCTTTGTGCAGATATCATATACGCATGCTGCCTGGCCATTTCCAAGCATTTCTGTAAGACCTGCTGTAAGGCCGCCGGTTCTTGCATAAACTGCACTGCCTGCTGCAGCCCAAACCAGGGCGATTATACCTTCACATACCATTGCTCCGTAGAATACCATATGGCTTTCTTTTTCAGTCTTGCAGCAGCGAGCCATCAGAGGTGACTGGGTTGCATGGAATCCTGAAATAGCGCCGCAGGCAACAGATACGAACATCATTGGCCATATAGGTGTGCTGCTGGGATGAAGATTGGATAATTCGATCTCAGGGATTGTATATCCATGTGTGAAAATACCAATGCCAACACCAACTGCCATAACTATAAGGCAGATACCGAATACGGGATAAAGCTTACCGATGATCTTATCGATCGGAACGAAGGTTGCGATAAAGTAATAAACAAGGATAAGAGCAAGCCAGAAGGTTGTGTTCGTAAGAAGTCCTGAACCTCCCTGATTACCAATAAGAAGTGAAATAAGTCCGGCCGGGCCTACTGCGAAAACAGTACCAACCATTACAAGCAGTACTACGCTGAAAACACGCATGATGGTTTTCATAATGTTTCCAAGGTACATACCTGTAAGCTCAGATACGCTTGCGCCGTCATGACGCATACTCATGAAACCTACCGAGAAGTCATGTACACCACCTGCAAGTAAGGTTCCGAGGGTAATCCAGAGGAATACGGATGTTCCCCACTGAGCTCCTGCAAGAGCACCGTAGATTGGTCCGAGACCTGCGATGTTAAGGAGCTGAATCAAAAATAGTTTCCATCTCGGCATTACAACAAAGTCTACACCATCATTGATTCTTACTGCCGGAGTCTGTCTGTCATCCGGCCCATATACTTTTTCAACAATGCCGCCGTAGATAAAATAACCTGCTACCAAAACACACAAACATACCAAAAAGCTGATCATATGAATCCCCTCCTATACTTTAGTGAAAGACATTTCTTCCCTACTTTTAAGTATAGTCGCAGAAAATCCCGAAGCAATGCTCCGGGATTCAAATGCAAAAAATGGGTACTAAAATGTATATGCTTATAAAAATCAGTTATATATTCAGACTCCAAAATGAGTTTTTATCTCATGGATCATATTGCGGCTTATAGGAATAGTCTCCTCACCGCAATCCTTAAGCTTGCATGCATATCCGTTATTGTAATCGGGCACAAGGGCTTCACAGGCATTTAAGTTTACTATAAAGCTTTTGTGAACCCTGACAAACTGGTCGCCTGCAGAGGAAAGCTTCTTCTCCCATTCAATAAGAGGATCTCCTGTAAAGTATACGCTCTTATGGCAGTGGACCTTGGCTCCCTTGTGTACCGCCTCAATATAACTGATGCTGTCAGCCATAACCACTTCCATGTGATCTCCCGCCGGAAGTGCAAAGGGCCCCGGCATCTTTTTTACCGCGACTTTTCTTTGCATGAGTTTCTCGACAGCTTTCCTTATGCGCACCTCGTCAAAGGGTTTCATGACATAGTCAATGGCATCAAGTTCAAAGGCATTCAGGGCATAGGTTTCATAAGCCGTCACAAATACAATTGCGGCATCCGGTGTTTTCTTTCGGATTTTCTCAGCAAGCTCTGTTCCCTTCATGTCCCCGAGCTCAATGTCAAGAAAACAGACATCAAAATTAACTTTTTCTGTCAGCTCCAGAACTGCTGCTCCGCTGCCCGCTTCGTGGATCTCGGCATCGGGACGGTTTAGCTGTCTTATTATTTTTTCAAGCAGGAAACGCAGTTCGCTGCGTGCCGGACGTTCGTCGTCGGCGATAAGGATTCGTGTCATTTTTTTCCCCTCATCCGTCTGCTTCGCAGACACCTGTCTTCGCTCCGCTTCGGTCCGCGCTGAACCGACGGTCTACGTTCCACTCCGGTCGTTGCTAAGCACTCGTCCCCCGGACGAGTAGCAACCCCGGACGTCGAGCGCCCCCAGAGGGGGAAGGCATATAATCAAATTAGTGTCCTGGGTGGGATACGGATTGTAACGGTTGTGCCCTCAGGTGATGAATCGATTGCAAGACCGTACTTTTCTCCGTAGATGCTGCGGAGTCTTCCGTCAACATTAAGGAGTCCGTATTTACCTTTGGTCGTTTTATCATTGAAAGCGCGGAGTACCTGATCGGGAATGCCGTGGCCGTTATCGGATATTTTTATCAGAAGCTCCTCGCCGTCCATTCCGGCATCTATCCTGACTTCTCCGATCTCTCTTTTCATCGCTCCGTGCTTAATCGCATTCTCAACAATGGGCTGGAGGATCAGCGTCGGAACCTGCATATGAATATCTTCCTCGATATTCTTCTCTATTCTGAGCCTATCCTCGAATCGGGCCTTCTCAAGCATCAGATATGCATCCACCTGCTCAAATTCAGCAGCGATATCTATCATGTAGTCATTACTCGAATTAAGGTTATGCCTGAAGTACACGCTTAGCGCCAGCAAAAGCTCTCTGGCATAGTCGGGCTTTTCTCTACAAAAACAGGAGATAGTATTTAAACTGTTAAACAAAAAATGAGGATTTATCTGCGACTGAAGTACCCTAAACTCTGCGCGCTCTCGCATCTTCTTTTGGTACTCAACCTGATAGGCTTCATAATTGGTTGAAAAGAATTTTGCCAGCGCAGATACCAGACATTCCGCAGCCTCCGGAGATGAATATCGTCTTTCAAATACCAGAACAAGGTATCCCCAGGTTTCATTTCCCATTGTTACTCGGCAGCCGGAAGCAACCAGTGCCTGCCTGAAACCGAAGGGACGTTTTTCCTTCCTGTAGATAAGCTGAGTGGTACACTCTTTTTCCATGCCCTCCACAAAGTCTTCACTGAACTCATACTCACTTTCAAAGAGCCTGTTCTTCTGACTGTAAGGCAAGAAGAATACGTCTCTGCACCTGGAAAAGCCGCTGATAGTCTTCTCCATCTCCTTATAATCATCATCGGTGATACGACTTTTCCTGATATTCAATACGCAGGCGTCCGCAATATTCAGAGCAAGCCTCATCTTATCCGCCGCTATAAGATTCTGCTTCGTATAGACATCCTCGAACACGGAGAAAAACCACACCATTCCGGCTGAATTAAATGCCACCATGGGTATGGCGATAACCTTAACAATGCTCTCCGCAAGGCTAAAGGGCTTTACGAAAATGAGAAGGTTAACCATGTGAAGACACTCGCAGGCAGCGGTTATCATCACAAGGAAGTACCACTCAAAATCAATATTTCTTTTCTGGAAAAAGGTGTAGATTAAAGCGCCAAGAACGCCCTCCATAAAAGTGGAAAGTGCGCAGGCGAAGGTGGTCACACCATGAATATCAAAAAGGATACGATGAACAGAGCCGATGAGCCCTGCAAGAATCCCCACGGTAGGTCCGCATAAGAGACCTCCCGCAAGGGCACCCAGAACACGGGTGTTGGGTATGGCGCCCTGAACCTGGGCGCCTGTACAGGTCGAAAAAATGCAAAAGCCGCCAAAGATTGCTCCAAGCACCAGCTTAGCTAAAAGCGTGTGCTTTTTTTCTTCGCAGATTATCTGTGTTACTACCGGAATCCTGACTAAAATATTGGCAATCAGAATCAGAAAGCCGATATTAACGATCATGTTATAGTACAGTTCCATACAACCCCCAACAGACTTTTCCCCAATTATCCGACTGTGTTAAGAACCCACTCAACTCCGTTATAAATATACTTGTTCCAGAACTTCCAATCATGGATTCCGGGACCTTCTTCGTATTTCATGTTTGCATCATTGTCTTCAAGGAATTTCCTCATCACCTGATTGTTCTCGTAGAGGAAATCCTCTGTTCCGACAGCCATGTAAATCGGAGGGATACTCTTACCCTCATCCTTGAGGCGCTTGTACAAAACCTCCGGATTGGCATCGGATTCCACTACCTTGGTGGTATCTCCGAATACCTCGCTGTAATATTCGTAGTTTGCTACATCATTGCCCTCTCCCGGTTTCATGTTTCCAACCTCATGAATGATGAGTGCGGAAGACAGTGCCACAATTCCTCCAAAGGTCTCAGGAAAAGCAAGACCTGTGTGAAGGGCTCCGAAGCCTCCCATGGAAAGACCTGCAATGAAAGTGTCCTCTTTTTTATCAGATAAGCCAAACAGTTTTCTTGTAAATTCCACCACTTCCTTACCTGCGAAGGTGCAGTACTGGTGGCCTGTAGCCTTTCTGTCCAGATAAAAATTGTTGCCGGCTGTAATCATGATAACCGCAAGGTTATAAGTAGAAGCTAAATCCTCAGCGACACCGCTGTAAATCCAGTCGCTCTCATTTCCGGAATAGCCGTGAAGAAGATACAAAGTCTTCATGGGGCGCTTGAAATTCGGATTCTCTGCCACCATAAAGTCCGGAGTATCTGCCGGAATAGAATAAGTGATGTTAACCTGTCCCCCCTGGGCAAGTGAATAATATCTAAGTGTACCTGATGCCATTTTTCCTTCTCCTCCCGGGCATCAGAGCAAGGTCTCTGCTCTATGCTCAATATTCTGCTTGAAATTTATAATGTCGTGATCATACTCCTCATCCATAAGTGTTGAATGAATAAGGAAATCAGCTGTTGCCTTGTTGTTTGCAAAAGGTATGTCATACACCTGGGCAATTCTCATGAGAGCCTTCACATCGGGATCATGAGGCGCTGCTGTCAGGGGATCAGAGAAGAATATTACAAAGTCGATCTTACCCTCAACGATTTTAGCTCCGATCTGCTGGTCTCCGCCAAGAGGGCCTGAATTGTAACCTCTGACCGGAAGATCCGTCGCATCTGTAATCATGCGTGCTGTGGTTCCTGTGCCGCATAAAAAGTGTTTCTTCAGCAGTTCCGCATTATTCTTGCACCACTCGATAAGCTCAGCCTTTTTACCATCGTGAGCTATGAGCGCGATATTTTTCTGCTTTTTGATTGTCAGTGTAATTGTCTTTGACATTTTTGTTTTTTTCCTCCCACTACATATAGTATTTTCTTTCTATACCGAATATACAAATTATAGTCTTTTTACGCCCTTTTTTCAAAAGCTTACTTGGTTTATTTTTAAGATAACTTTTAGATTTTTATAGCATGAAAAGGGTTAAAATATAGATATAGAGAAACAAGGAGACTACCTTATGGATATCTTAAAAATCAATTCTCTTATAAATATAGCAAAAGACGATCTTCAGGATGATCCGCAGTTTAAGCACTACCATGATTTACTTGATCAGGAGCGCGCCATTTTAAACGATCTGGGCTATGATCCGGAAAAAATGGTGAATATCCTTTACGAAATCTGGTGCCAGAGGCTTGGATACATTCTGGATAATGAGGCGAGCCTTACAAAACGTTTCTCCGATGCGCTCGCAGAGATTCAGGATTTTCCGTTCCCTTTGGATGAAGATAAATAAGGTATCTTCCGGCACCCGGAAGGTGTCAATATCTCATTAGCAAGATAATACAAAAAGACGCAGAATAGATTTCTCTATCTGCGTCTTTTCTTATGCTATTTAGATGATTACTTTATCTTAGCATCTGCCTGCTTCTTAAGTTTCTTAATAAATTTAGCCTTAGCTTTTCCTTTAACACTCTTGACCTTGATGGTTGCACCACCGGCAAGCTTCTTAAAGGCGCCCTTTCCTACCTTAAGAGACTTATTCGCCTTAATTGTTATTTTCTTAAGCTTTGTATTCTTAAAGAATGCTTTGTTACCAATCTTCTTTACGTTCTTACCAATCTTAAGAATCTTAAGAGTCTTGTTACCCTTGCAGGCATTTGCCTTGATCTGAACTACAGGATACTTAACACCATTTAATGTAATAGCGTTAATGTAAGCCTTTTTAATCTTTCCAATCTTTGTAACTGTAGCTCTTCCGTCAGCACCAACATAGTATGTGATGCCTCTTATTGTAACAGTTGCCGGAAGGACTCCATTGAATTCGAAGTTCTCGTCCTCATCCCAGTCAGCAAAATCGGGATCAAATTCATTATCATCTTCTTCATAATCAGAAGTACTCCATTTGCTTCCAGACTTAGCTTGACCGTTATTACTTTCATTAGCATTTTCTGAGTTCTCAGATTTTTCGGGAACTGTTTCGGAATTACCGTTGTTCCCGGCAACATCCTGTGGAATTACTGCTTCACCGGTTCCGGCACCTGTGCCGTTGCCTGATCCGTTGTTGCCACCGTTCTCCAAACCTTCGGGAGTAGTACCCTGGCCGTTTCCGTTTTCACCTGTTTCGGTGTTACCAGTGCCGTTCTCACCTGCGCCGGTGTTACCTGTGCCATTCTCGCCTGTTCCGTTATCACCATTTGCAGGATCATTTTTGGAGGAAGGATCAGTATTCTGACCATTCTCGCCTGCCTTCTTTTCATCCTCGGCTCTCTGAGCTGCTTCTTCAGCTGCCTTCTTAGCTGCCTCTTCTTCAGCTGCCTTCTTAGCCGCCTCCTCGGCTGCCTCTTCAATAGCCTTCTTGTCTTCATCAGATATGATTGCTTCAACGGCCTGATTTGCTGCATCTTCAGCTCTCTTAGCATCCTCAGCTGCCTGAGCCGCAGCTTCAGCTGCCTTAGCTGCATCTGTTGCTGCCTTAGCTGCAGCATCTGTAGCTTCTGTGTCGTCTAATCCTTCAGCTGCCTTAGCTGCTTCATCAGCTGCTTTCTGTGCTGCGTCTGCTGCATCCTTAGCGTCTTCTGCTGCCTGCTGTGCTCTGTCTGCCGCATCAGCTGCTGCCTGGGCTGTATCTTTTGAAGGATCCTTTTTAGCTTCTGCCTCAGCATTTGCTGCTTCATCAGCTGCTGTCTTTGCTTTTTCAGCTGCTTTTGTTGCTTCATCTGCTGCTGTCTGTGCCTTCTCTAAAGCTTCAGCTTTCTTAGCTGCGTCTGCTGCTTGCTTTGCTTCATCAGCTGCCTTCTTTGCTGCTTCCGCTTCTTCCTTTGTTTTCTTTACAGCATCTGCTGCTGCCTGTGCTACTTCTGATGCTTCTTTTGCAGTTGTTGCAGCATTTCCGGCTGTATTTGCTGCAGTATTAGCTGTACCTTCAGCAACTTTATTTCCTGCATCAGTTGCTGTCTTCTTAGCATCTGCTGCTGCCTGTGCTGCATTCTCAGCTGCCTTTGCTGCAGACTCTGCTGCTTTTTTAGCTGCGTCAGCTGCATCCTCTGCTGCCTTTATATTTTCTGCTGTACGCTCTTTATCAGCAATCTCTGCCTTCTTTGTTGCATCATCTGCAAGATTCTTTGCCTTATCAGCTGCATCCTTGGCATCATCTGCTGCCTTTTTAGCTGCATCTGCTGCATCCTGTGCTGCCTGTCTTGCTGCAGCATTTTCTGCACTCAGCTTATCGTTATACTTTTTCTGAACATCCTTTGCTGCTTCAGCTGCTTTCTCTGCTGCATCTGCTGCATCCTTAGCTGCTTTCTTCGCTTTAGCTACTGCATTGGACGCTTCCGTAGCAGCTGCTTCAGCTGCATCCTTGGCCTTAGCAATCTTATTAAGCCATGCTGTTTTATCTTCACTATCAGGATATGCTTTTGCCTCTGTTTCAGCCTGATCTATAGCTTTCTTAGCTGTATCAATCAATTCAGCTGCTTTATTTCCTGATTTTTCAGCTGCTTTAGCCTTGTCAGATGCTGTCTTTGCCTCAGTCTTTGCTTTCTCTGCTGCTTTAGAAGCTTCATTTACTGCATCTTCAGTAATGTCATTATCATCCTTCTTTGCTACATCTTCTGCTGTTTTCTGTGCATTCTGCGCCTCTACCTTAGCTGCATCAGCTGCATCGGCTGCTGCTGTTGTCTCATCTACAGTTTTTCTGATCTCTGCACCCTGAGAAGCTCTCTTTGCTTCCTGGTATGCTGCAGTTGATGCCTGGGATGCTGCATTTGCTGCTTTTCTGGCTTCTTCTGCTGCCTTTGCTAATGTCTGTTTATAATCTTCATTATTTGTCTTAGCTGCTGCATCTGTTGCTGCCTGTGCTTTTTCATATGCTGTTTTTGCTTTTTCATATGCTGTCTTTGCTGCCGTCTCCGCAGCTGTTACAGCCTCAGGAGAATAACTATCATTTGTGTTATTAACTAACTCATTTGCTGTTTTAGCTGCTTCGTTTGCTGCCTCAGCTGCTGCCTGTGCTTCACTTATTGCCTTATCTACTGCATCCTTTTCAAGATTGTTCTGTGCTGCCTGTGCCGCCTCTCTTGCTGCCTGTGCTGCTGTATTTGCTGCTCCTGCCGCTGTATTAGCAGCTCCAGCTGCTGTATTTGCTGCTCCTTTGGCAATTTCATCATCTGTATTGCCGGCTGCCTCGCTGGCTGCAGTTGCTGCTGTTTCTGCTGCCTTTGCTGCTTCTTCTGCATTTATTGCTGCAGTATTTGCCTCGTCAATTGTTGCCTGAGAAGGAGTCTTCTCCACAGCTGCCTTTGCCTCATTTGCTGCTATAGCTGCTTCTGCTGCCTTTGCTGCTGCCTCTGCTGCTTCTGCTGCCTTCTTAGCTGCAGTTGCTGCTGAAACCGCATTTGTGGCGTCATCTACAGCCTTGCCTGCTGAAGTTATCGTTGCTGCATCACCGGATGACTGAGCTGCAGTCTTTGCTGCCTCTGCTGCTTCCTTTGCCTTTTCAGCTTTATTTACTGCATCATTAGCTGCATCCTTGGCCTTATTGGCTTTATCTTTAGCATCATTTGCTGCTGCTTTTGCTTCTTCAAATGTTGAATCTGACGGATTCTCCTGCGCAGCTTTTGCAGCCGCTTCTGCTTTTTCAGCAGCTTCCTTTGCTGCTTCTGCAGCATCCTTTGCTCCGTCAACTGCATTAGTTGCTTCTGTTTTTGCTGCCGCAGCTTCTGTTTGTGCTTTCTGGAGTGCTTCTGTTGCCTTCTGATTAAGCTTACTCTGAGCTTCTTCTGCAACACGTCTTGTCTCTGAAGCTTCCTCTATTGCCTGGTTGGCAGCTGTGGTTGCATCCCCTATCGCTGTCTTTGCTGTATTTGCGGCATCCTTTGTAGCATCCGATATATAAGGATTATTCAAAATGCTGTTAATTGTATCTGTTAAGGATGAAGCAGTCTTTTTTGTCATGTCTGCAGTTGAAACTGCTGCATCTGCTGCTGATTTAGCTGCATTAATCTGACCTTCTGTGGGATCAACAGCATCAACTGCCTCTCTTGCATTGATTGCTTCAGTTTTTGCTGAATCCGCCTGACCTTTAACTGCCTCTGCTGCTGCCTTTGCACTTTCTGCCTGCTTTTTTGCAGCTTCATCAAGAGCATTCTTAGCTGCTGCAATATCATCAGCTGCTACTTTCAGAGCTTCTTCTACGGTTTTTATTGCTGTATCTGCCAGGCCTACTGCTGTCTCAGCATCTTTCTTTGAAGAATTATTCTTATCAGTTATTGCCTTAGCTGCTGCATCTGCTGTTGCCATTGCTGTCTCTGCTGCAGTCTTAGCTGTTTTTGCCTTTTCTGAAGCCTCCTCAGCTGCTTTTATCGTATCTACTGTAGGAGTTGCTTTTGCTTCAGAAGCTTTCTTCTTAGCTTCCTCTGCTGCCTTCTCAGCATTAACTGCAGCCTTTTCTGCTTCGTCTGCTGCCTTAGCTGCTGCAGTTGCCTTTTCCGCTGCTTCCTTTTCTGCAGCTTCAAGTTTTCCCCGTCCCTCTTCTGCTGCTTTTTCTGCTGCCTTTTTAGCTTCTGTAGCCTTTGTTACAGCATTTTCTGCTGCTTTCTTAGCATCTTCTGCTGCTTTCTTTGTATCAGCATCAGTTGCATTAGTTATGGCTTCCTCTGCAGCCTTTTCAGCTGCCTGTGCCTCAGTTATTGCATCTTCTGCTTTCTTAGCTGCTGCACTTGCTTCCGCTACTGTATCTGCTGAAGGCTTATCCTTTGCTGCCTGTGCTGCATCACTTACTTCCTTAGCAATCTTTACTACTCTTGCTGCCTCTGCTGCTGCCTTTGCTGCATCTGCAGATACTGTAGCTGCATTTGCTGCATTTATTGCCTTTGTTGCCGCATTTTCCGCATTCTTATTTACTGTAGAATCTGTTGTATTTGCTGCTTTTGTTGCTGCTGTTGCTGCCTCTGCTGCTGCTTTTGCTTTGTTTATTGCTGCCTCTGCTGCATCTTCAGCATTCTTTGCTACTGTCTCCAGTTTTTCTATGGAAGGTTTTTCCTTCTCTGACTCTGCATTGGCTGCTGCAGCTGCATCTCTTGCTGCCTTTGCTGCTGTGTTTGCCTCATCTGCAGCAGTTGTTGCTGCTGCCTCTGCTGATTCTGCTTTATCAATAAGTTTTTGCTTAGCTGATTTTACAGCATCCTTTGCATTCTTCGCTGCTGTATTAGCTGCATCCTTGGCATTCTTCGCTGCTGTATATGCATTTCCAGCTGCTGTCTGAGCATCTTTGCTATATGCTGCACTTTTTGCATTTTTAGCATTTTTCGCAGCTGTGTCAGCTGCCTTTGCTGCATCTGTTGCTGCCTTTGCTGCTGTTTCTGCTGTTTTGATTGTGTCTGCACTTGGTGCCGCATTTGCTGAATCTGCTGCTCTCTGGGCCGCGCTTGCCGCATTATTTGCAACTGTTGCTGCATCATTAGCTGCCTGTGCTGCTGCTGTTGCTGCATCATCAAACTTTTTCTTTGCTGAAGTTGCTGCTGATTTAGCCTGTATAGCTCCGCTTTCAGCAAGATCAGCATAGTAACAGGCATAATATACATTATTATTTGCTCTGGTTTTTGTATCTGAATCCGTTAATTTAGACGCAATATCATATAATGCCATTGCAGCTGCATTAGCTCTGCTTGCTGCTTTATTAGCTGAATCTGCTGCTTCAAGCGCTTTTGAAATAGTATCTGCAGTAGGATTATTCTTAACATTTGTTGCAGCATTTAAAGCTTCCAGGTATGCATAGTATGCTTCCGTGTATGCACTCTGAGCTTCAGAAATTTCTGCGCTGGGATCAATGATCGGGTTGGGCTTATCTGCCATAACAAATTCCACATCACTGATGGATACCTTTTTTGTTGACCAGTATATATTCCCTTCGTAATCATCATTATTTGACATTACGCCAAAGTATCTGGCTTTTCCGGCCACAGGTTCAGTTCCGAAGTTTCCGGTTCCGTTTATATCATATCTGCACCATATTTGATTGAAGTTTTTATCATATAAAATATATGTAACAGTTCTAAGAGAAGTATCCCAACTGTTTATTTTTGCTTTTATGCTGACAAGCTTACTTATATCAATATCTTGTTCGAGGTCAAAATAAGATTCCTGATAATCTCTTCCGAAATAAATACTTCCGTCTGTTATGACATTCTTATTACCCCAATACTTATTATCCTCATTAGGATACATATTGTAGAATGCCATATTCTTTTTTGCAGAATACTTTAAAGTATTTGTTGTTCCGGAATATGTAGATGACTGATCACCATGACTCTTTTTTACAACAGTAACTGAGTTTATTCCGATTACTGTTCCTGCTACCTGGGATACAAAGCCTATATACTTAAACTTTCCGGAGAAATCAGGCTTTACAATAATCTCACCGTTTGAATTCATGCTTTGATTATACAGATCTGCCTTATTTTTGTGAGTATCATTATTGCCATCGCTCAGTGTAATTTTATCATGCAATGCCAGGGCAATCGGAGTATTCTGACGGCTCAGTTTTATCCTGATTTCGTATACATCATAGCCCTGATATTCATCATCCAATTCAAAAATATATTCTTTATGCTTGCTCGCAAAGTATATATTATTTGCCGGTTGTGACTGATCACCTGTGCTTTTCCATCTGGGCCAAACTTCCTTATTAATATTTCCGTATTTTATGGACTTACCGGGAGTGTCACCATTTCCGGACCATTTAAAATTCACATTAGCATAGCCGCTGATTGTCGCTGCTTCTGCACTAAGGGTATTTACATTGAACACCCCTATCATAAGCGCGATAGCGAGCGCGAATGAAATTACTTTGCTAGACCTCTTCAACATTTTTCTTCTCCATAACATAATCATAATTATATGAAACGATTACAATATAATACGTTTCTATGATTATAGCAAGCATTTTTTAGTAATTTCATCACTTTATACAATTATTAAGGCATACAAAAATAAATTCATGCGCTCTTTGCATATATATTCAAGTATACATGAATTTTATGAGTTTCCTCTTTTATTATCGAGCTTTTTTGTTAAATGAATTCTGTTAGCGCAGAAATAGCGCGGAAACCGGTGTGATTTAACCGGCATTTTAAAGAACAAGAAAAAAATTGTTTACAAAAAATTTACATATAAAATTACTTATGAGAATTACATATTATTCCTATTATGAATTTTCCCTGCGAAATATGCTGACAAAAAAGATATTATAAAGAAGCCCGCAAGACACATAATTGCTTTGCGAAGTCCAAAAAGATCCCCAAATTTTCCGGTGAGGGCTGTAAATACTACTCCGCCAATACCTGTAGCGGTGGTGATCATTCCGGTTGCTGTTGCTGTCTTCTTCCCTGCCATAGTTTTCATTATATTAAGTACGCAGGGATAGATTGCCCCACTCGCAAAGCCAAGCGGTATGCAAAGTAAAAGTACAAGCATGCTGTTTTCGGAATTGGTTAGGATTATTGTGATAATCGGAATTGCAGCAGTGGCAGTAAGGAGAATTTGCCGCGCATACTTCGAGAAGTGGCCGACGATAACTCTCGAAGGAATCATAACAGCCCAGAAAAGTGACAGAGCATACTTCCCGATTCCTGATTTTAATACATCGGTAAACAGTGTATCGACGAAGAAGGCAAAGCCGTTTTCAAAACCGACATAGATACACATGATTGTGCACAAAAGTAAAATTCCGCCAATGATAAATTCTCCGGCAGAGTTCTTGCTCTGCGCGGAATCTCCCGCTACTGCTGTTTCATTCGCGGTGTTCTTAGTTTTAAACAGGCCTATCAGAGATACTGTGCTTCCTATTGCAAGAAGCGCGAAAAGTGTACGCCAGCTTAGGCCTTTTCCAAGATAATAATTAACGATAAGCGGCGACGTAAGTGCACCGAAGGCATACATGGATGTGATGTAGCCTATCTTCTTACTTCCGCTTATGGGATATGCGTCAATCAGGGCTGCGATGGAAATAAATTGAAGAGCGCTGGTGGTAAGTCCCAGGAAGAACACTCCACCGATGAAGAATTTCTCCGCATCCGTAAAGAATATCAAAGTTGCTGCCGTGATCTGAAGAGCTAAGAGAATTGTAATGCACTTCGCTTTTCCGGTTCGGTCTGCCCATCCTCCGAGAATCAACGGTGCAAGCATTGTCGCAAAAAGCTCAACAGAAGCAAACAGGCCCATGGTTGTAACCGACAAGTCGTAGTTTTTCCCGATGTTCCACAGACTTGCCTGATATCCGCCTGCTTCAAAGCCGTTGATGAATACAATAAGAAATAACACTATCCATAAAAAGTCATGGCTTCTTTTTGAATCATCCATAGAGATCACCTGATCTTAGCGTTTTTTGCCAAGCCCTTCTTTATGAAAAGCTTTTGATAGGTCTTCTTCAGTTTCTTCGGAACCTTTACTGTCACGTTTTTAGGTGTGCCCTTAAAAGCTTTTGAAGCAACAGTGTCTTTGGTCAATTTTGTAGATTTGACATTTATGGTATTAAGGTTCTTTGCACCTTTAAATGCATTTGCTCTGATGTTAATTACGTTGTTCCCTATAGTTACAGTCTTAAGGTTCTTGCATCCGCTAAATGCCTTGGTTGCAATACCCGTAACGTTATATGTAATTCCGTCTACAGTAACCGTCTCGGGAACGGTTATCTTTTTTGCTTTCTTATTAATAGTACATTTATAATCTACCGTAGGATTTTCCTGTGCAGAGGAAGTCACTACAAACTCAGCCGCTTTTTCCGCCACAGTAAAAGTAGTCCCTTCTTTCTTCCCTTCCGGTGCAGGTTCTTCAACTTTCTTTACTTCCTGTACCGGCTGCAATCCTGTTTTGCTCGTATTATCTTCCGGTTTTGTTTCAGGTTCAGGCTCCGGAGCAGGCGCTTCTCCATAAGTAGCAGGCTGTGCTGATGCTGCGCGTAGTTCTTTGGCAATGTTCCCTGCTTCGTCCGCAATCACGTTATAGCTGCTATCGCCGACTTTTATATTCTTAATTGTGAAGTTTTTGGGTGTTTCAAATATGAGGTCACTTGCTATATTTATGTCATTGTTATCATAGGCCAGTACTACAGATTCTTTCGCACTGATGCTTATTTTCCCGCTAAGGAGTTCAAGCGCTCCTGTGTCCGTATAAATTCCCTGATTGACAGAGGTGAATTCCAATGTGCCGCCATCTACCAGAACTCCTCCTCTTCCTGATATCGCTTTGTCAGCGTTTTTTATTGTAATAGAAGTATTACCACCGCTAATTGTTATTTTGTCTGTGGAGAAGAAGCCGTTCTTTCCTCCGCTAAAATCAAAATTACCTTGTATGTCGAGCGCAGCCATGTAGGATCCGATTATCATAGTTGTGATATTGGGAGCCAGTAGTTTTGCGCTGCCGCGAATTTTAAGAGGGATTTCTGTGTAGACCATGCAGTTTGAAGCGATTTTCCCATTGTAGGTGCCGCTTATTGCCGTTGCATTATTAAAGGTAAGAGTATTGGTGGAAGGATCAAATGAAGCACTTCCTGTTCCGCATTTTATATAAGCCATGTTGGCGCTTGTGATCTGGGTACTGCCGATCCAGAGGTTGTAGGATGTAGGCGCAGAGTCAGCCCTAACGGTGATATTTGATGAGAAAAGTGCAGTAATAAAAAGCATGCAGGAAAAGCATACTGATAAAATGTGTGAAGTAATTCTGTGCTTGTACATGTGATCCCCCTCATAATTTGTTCTATACTTATATATCGTAATAAAAGTTCAAATTATTTACCGGGGGATGAAATTTTTATTTACTATCCTATACCAATAGCAATTTGTTGTTCTCAAGGTCGTAGTACAGAGTAAGTTCGCTGCCTTTAAGATCGTAGACTCTGGCTATGTCTTTATTTTTCTCATCACTTATAAAATCAGAGGAGATATCTTTATATGCGGAGAGCTTATCCGGAGCGAAAGCAAGAGTCTTTTCATTTGCAAAAACAGCGGTGTAGAGGATGTCAGCCTCGACGAGATCCTGGAAGATGTGGCTTCCGTAGGAGAGCTCAGATACTCTGAACACCACATTGTCACCAAGTCTGATGTTATCAAGTGCCTTATCCATCTCCGGAATCCCGGACAATATTCTGTCAAATGCTGCCATACGAAGCCCTCCATGTAAGAAAAACACTGTGTAAAAGAAAAAGGCAAAGAACGCCACTGATGTAAGCGTCTTTGCCTCTTACCAATATAATAACATATTATGTTCATTCCCAAAACAGTTCATCCTTATTCCTGTTATATTATTATTTTTTATATAATGTGTTGACATCTATAATACTATATGCTATATAATATTGTATAATCAAAAAAAGAAAGGAGCGACAAGCATGACGTATCAATTAACAGCACCACTACTTGATGCCTGCGTTCTGGGAATAGTTAGAAGTGAAGATTCATATGGTTACACTTTGACACAAAAGGTGCGTCAGGTGGTGGATATTTCGGAATCAACCCTCTATCCGGTTCTCAGAAGGCTTCAGAAGTCAGGCTGCCTAAGAACCTATGATGCTCCATTTCAGGGGCGAAACAGACGATATTACGCAATCACGGATGAGGGCAGACAGATGCTTGGATTCTATGAAGGCGAGTGGAACGAGTACAAGGACAAAATCGACGGTCTGATAAAGGGGACAGGATCAGACATCGCCAAGAGTTCTGAGGAGGGGATGACAGAATGAACAAGGAACAATTTTTAAATGAACTCGATAACAGATTAAGACTCATCCCTGTCGACGACAGGCTGGATGCTATCGAGTATTACGATGGATATATTTCCGACATGGAACTTACCGGAGACGAGGATGTTGTAGCAAAGCTCGGAACTCCCAAGGAAGTTGCCAAAAGTATTATCGAACAGTGCACGCAAAAGCACATAGAGAACACCGAGGAGCAAAAGACAGTAAAGGGAAAGGCCACAGTTTTATGGCTCACAATACTTGGCATAATATCTCTCCCTCTCTCACTGCCCCTTGGAATTGCAGCAGTTGCGGTTGTGTTTGCACTTGGCATAGCATTACTGGCCATACTCTTATCACTGGTAATTACAGCAGTTGCAATTGCAGCAGCAGGTTTTGCTTCCATATTCTGGGGCGTGATGGTTCCCGGAATAGGCCAGAAGTTCTTCACAATAGGTGCGGGATTGATCATGGCAGGTCTTGGTATAGCACTTACCTATGCACTTATTATATTTGTTAAAGCATTTTTCCGTTCGATTTTTAGAAATAAGAAAGTGAGGGAGACGCGATATGAATAATAGAATTGTATTTATGGTAGCAGGTGTGATGGTAGCTTTCGGTGCGATAATCCTCGGCGCAGGAATACTTCTCGGTGCCAGCCCCATTATCGCAATTGGCTCAAACGGCGCGAGCGCAAGAGCAAATAAAGAACTGGTAAAAGATACTATAAAGCTTTCCGAATTTGACGAGCTGGACGTGGATACAGCATCAATCAACACATATCTTGTAAGGGGCGATTCCTATAAGCTTGAGTACTGCGCCTATGAGGACAACATTCCCAAGGTGGATCAGAAAGGTAAAAAGCTTAAGATTGATCAGCCTTCACATAACGGAATACTTCTCAGCTTCAATTTTGACAGAAATGGTGAGCAGTATTACAAGATCACCGTTCCCGATAATGCCGGAATAATCGATACCAAGCTCGAGGCTTCTTCCGGCACAATAGCTGTCGACAGTGTTGATATCAAGGGAAAAGTTGAAGTATCTTCAGGAGTTGTAAAGCTTGATAACATAAAGTCCGAAGATCTTAGAGTATCCGCATCTTCAGGTGACATCAATCTCGATAAAGTCATCACTGACAAACTGAGCCTCGAACTCACTTCGGGAGATATGCACCTTACAGATTGCGAAACAGATGAACTCAGTGCCGATATGACAAGCGGTCTTATGGTCTTTGAGAAATTCAAGGTGAACAAAGCTGATCTTCAATCCACTTCAGGTGATATGAAGGTTGGTATTGCCGGAAAAAAGGACGATTACGACTTTAATATAGATGCAACTTCCGGAACCATCAAGGTTGGCGGCACTATAACAGAGCGCAAATTCAGAACAGACAATAATAAAGAAAAGTACATAAAAGCAGATATCACAAGTGGTCTTTTTGATGTATCATTTGAAGACTGATGTTTAAACGCAGAAATGGCACAGTTCCTCTTAGAGGCGTCTGTGCCATTTTTTATCTTATTCTGATGTCAGTCAGGGCGACTTCATCGCCGGTCAGAGCCGCGTAAACAATCTCTCCAATTCCCGATACCTCAGTGATATTTTCTATGTAGATACCAAGATTCTCAGTAATCGTTGTAATCTTGTTTCCTCGCTTAATAAAGTTTATCTCACTCTCAATTCCTGCCTTATTTTCAGTTTTCCAGACATCCCACCCTGGGAAGGTGTCCTTCTTTTTCATAATAAATTTGTTGCGGGCGTTGGTCTCTACTTCCTCTTCCTCGCCGTTTATCTTAATAAGCGCATATTCCTTATACCCGCTTCCTCCTATGTTTCCATCCTCGGAGGAGAAAAGAACTATGTAAGGACAATGCCACACAAGATCCGCATCGGGAAGTGTCATGCTATGAAATTTGATATTAAGACCGTCTTCAACCTTTATCCCCTGAGTAGATGCGCTGCGGAAGCCGTTTACCTGGACATTCGGGACATCGGATTCCATCCTCTCGATGAAGCTTACATCACCAACGATTTTCCTTATATCACCTTCCTTAATCTCTCTTCCTGTGAGCTGAACTTCGATATCATTTATATCACAGTTTTCACCGGTGATACCGATATAAACAGCCTTTGATTTATCAGGCAGTGCAACAATAACATTAAAAATGTGCTCGGGGCTAATCATCTGAAGTGACAAATGATCCTCAAATTTTGCCGCCTGAATGCTGTATTTACGTTTTCCATCTAATGCTGTTTTCTCTGCCTCGGTTATCTCCACCTCTCTCGCACTTGTGGAGATATAATGCCCGTCAAACCATATTTCACCGAATTCCAGATAATGATATGCCTCTATGGCTTTCTGATTGTCATGCACAATTCTGTCATAGGAATCGAACAGAATAATTGAAGGGGCTGAAAAGCTCTTACTGTCTCCACCTGCCCTCTTGGAGGAAAAAATGATCTCCCTCTCCTTTGTATTAACCGGAATTCCCACGGAGATACTGTCTCTGTACTTCCTGCACTTAAGCGTCTTCTGAAGCTTAATTTCCTCCTGACTTTCACTTCTTCTATCTTCATCCAGAATTTTAACCATAATGTCGGTAAAATCCGGATCAAACTGCGTGCCTGATCCCTTGATAAGTTCCTCACGCACGGTGAGATAAGGTAAAGCATCGCGGTAGCTTTTCGGAGCCATCATGGCGCCGTAAGCATCAGCAATCGCTATTATCCTTGCTATCTCAGGAATTTCTTTTCCCTTTAAGCCATCAGGATATCCTGTGCCATCATACCTTTCATGACAGTAAAGAGCTCCGGTCTTTAGAGAAGGATACTCCCTGATACTGGATAATATTTCACTGCTGATGACCGGCTGTTGCTTTACAATTTGAAGCTCCTCATCCGTTAAATTTTCATTCTTATCAATAAGATTATCAGCGATTCCTATTCTACCGACATCATGCAGAAGCGCTGCGTAATATATCTCATCGCACTCCTCAGCACTTTTCCCGTAAATCTCCGCTATCCTTTTGGCGCAATCCGCAACACGCTCGGAAGTTCCCACTGAAAAAGAATCCTTCTTTTCAACTGCTGTCACAAAAGCTGTCGCTGTCTGATCAAAGAGGCGCTTCATACTCCGCCTCTCCTCACGCAGTTCGTGCATCTGAACACGCTGCGCCTTCTCAACCGTATCGTTAATGTCAAGGTAAGAGAACACATACATAAGGATTGATACCACAACCATGGCCATGTTTACGATGGAAACACCATAGGCAAATATCTGAATAATCCCGACTACTATCGGAACAAAAATGTATGCCGTAAGTGCTATATAAATAAGCCTGGCTATTCTCTTTCTATACATTCTGACGGCTGTGTACTGAATGATCGGGCATATTACCGGAACAATGTAACACACAAGAAATCCCGGACCTCTATGATAGACATTGTTCTCATCAAAGTAGTAATAGAAACCTGTAAAATGTGCTATCACGGAAAAGATCATCCCGAAGGCTGCTGCCGCTCCTGAAAACTGCAGTCGTCTCGGAATCCGTATTTCACCCTTCACGTTTCTCAAAATATCATAAAGATAAATATTGAATACAAAAACCACCTGTGAAGTCAAAAAGAACACCAAGAGATTACTGATGCGCACCAAAAAAATACCCTTAGGCGAAAGATCGCCTCGGTATACGTAGGACAGACGATCGAAAAAGAGGAGAAAAGTCGCTGTGAACTCCATTGCTATGAGGATCCACTTTCTCCGCCTGTCGAGGAATCTTGTAATAAACAAAAGGAATGCAATTGTCGTACATGCAGCGCAGAGCCACTGCATGATATCCAGCTGATATGCCCTTATAAATTCAAACATATCCTACTACTCCTTTTAACATAACTACCTGTGGAGGATAAAAAATTCATCCAGTTTTTCAAGGAGTTCTCCCTTTGTAATATCCTTCAAAAAATATCCTTCGGGTCTTAGCGCAACAACTGCCATTACGCTTTCCTTATCTCCCTTGCCGGTGAGGAAAATCACAGGAATATCCTTTGTCTCCTCATCATTTCTGAGCATTTCAAGCACCTGGGGACCGGTTGTAATCGGCATTTCATGGTCAAGCAGTATGAGATCCACCTTGTTTTTCCCAAGGTACTTTATGGCCTGCAGTCCGGAGTTAGCCATAGCAACCTTGTAATCTTCCTTAAGCCACTGCCTCACAAGAGATAAATACTGGGGATCATCATCTACTATGAGTATGCTTTTCCTGAACTCTCCCGCATCGACCTTCGTAAAGTAATCACTTACGGCATCAACAAATTCCTGATTATCAACCGGTCGTGAAAATGTTCTGTATACCAGTTCTTCAGGAATATGATCTGAAACATACTCAAGATCAAGCTGTTCTCCGATAAGGATAAGCTCAGCACCCCTTTCCTCCATACTGTCTGTCAGGAAATGGATGACTTCTTCCTTAGACTTAGGAGCATCATCGATGTAAAATGCCAGAAGCTGCGTATCCTGCCAATTCTCATTTATACTGTTCACAGTACACGGAACAAACACGCAGTCCACCCCTGCATCCCTGACCTTGCCAATAAGGACACGAATAATGAATGATTCCTTATCTCCTATGAAAAGCATCCGTTTTGTCGTCATTGTTTTTCCCCTTTACTACAATGATTTTACCAATTCTTCCATATTGTCCCAATCAAAGTTCTTCATCATGGTTTCCAGTTCTTTCATCTTTTTCTCGTCTTCTTCCGGAAGCTTATAATGTGAAAGCTGCTCAAGAATCATCTCAACCGCATCATAATCCATCTGCGGAACGACATCAGAAAGAGCGGCATAAGCATCTGCAAGTTCTTCAGGTGATATTTCTTCCTTTTCCTCTTCCTCTTTGGTATCTCCCTGCTTTAGCTTTGCAAGCTTTTCTTTATATGCCAGGTATTCCACCATGAACTTATCATTATTTTCATCTATAAAATCAGTATCCGACTTATTTCCCGCTTCCTCAAGCTTAAATGCAAGCTCGGAAAGTGCCTTTGCTCCAATAATACGCGCAGAACTTTTCAGTGCATGTATCTTTATCGTGTAAAGCCTTATGTTTCCGTTTTCAAGCGCATCATTTAATGCCTTTGAGTTACCGTCAATTGTTTCAAGGAAAAGCTCAAGAGCAAAAATATATGATGCAATACCGCCGGAGTTCTTAATACCTTCTTCTACATCTATGCCCTCTGTGCTGTATATCCACTGCATGGTTTCAGGCATCTCAGTAATCTCTTCCACCACATAGTCATTTGTCGGCTTTTCCATCTTCTCTTCAGGCAGATGACGCATGATGGTTTTTTCCAAGATTTCAGTATCCACCGGTTTCTCAAGATATCCATTAAAGCCCTTCGACAGATAGAATTCCTCTCCTGCAATGGAGTTTGCGGTAAGTGCGTATACCGGAAGATCGGGTTCTAGCTCACGGATCTTCTGTAGCGTCTCTATTCCGTCCATCCCGGGCATCATGTGATCGAGAAGTACCACATCAAAGGAGGAATCCTTTATCTTATCCAGAGCATCCTCTCCACTCGAAGCAGTCGTCACATATACCTTTGTGGCTTTAAGGAGTCCCTTCATAACACTGAGATTCATGGGATTATCATCAACCACCAGAATATCTGCATCAGGTGCTATAAACTTAGGAATATAAGGTCCCTTAGGCGAATTTTCGTCATGCTCCATGAATGCTCCAAGAGGAGTATCGTCAACTATGCGCTGCTTCACGGTAAGAATAAATTCACTGCCCTCACCGTAAATACTTTCGCACCATAGCTTTCCTTCCATAAGCTCGGCGAAACGTCTGGAAATATCAAGTCCCAGTCCTGTTCCCTGAATGTTTGCGTTTTTCTCCTCTTCAAGTCTTTCGTATGCTGTGAACAGCTTTTCCATATCCTCGGCCTTGACACCGATTCCTGTATCCTTTACCGAAAAGCGAAGACCAGCTATATCATCCTCACGTTCATCCATGGACACAATCAGAGCAAAGCCTCCTGAATCTGTATATTTGACCGCATTTGTAAGAAGGTTTAAAACTATCTGCTTTATTTTCCCGGAATCACCGTACAGGCGCTTCGGCAGGATTTCATCTACGATGACATCAAAGGTCAGTTCTTTCTGCGTACTTCTCACACGTATCATGGATACGATTGAACGCAGCATCTCCTGAGTATCGTATTCCTGCTCCACCAGGTGCATTTTTCCGGATTCGATCTTTGAAATATCAAGCAGGTTATTAATGAGTCCCAGCAAGGATTCCGATGCATTTCTAATATCAAAAGCATAGTTCATCATGGACATAAAATATCCCTTGGGAACTCCTGTCGAATCCTCTCTCAGAACCATCTCATTCATTCCCATAATTGTGTTTATAGGTGTTCTGATCTCATGGGAAATGTTTGCAAGGAATCTGGATTTTGCCTGGTTTGCCTGCTCGGCCTCGTCCCTTGCCTTCAGGATCTCCGCATACTGTTTTTGCACTACTGAATGTGTCGATATTCTCCAGATTAAAAGCCCTAAAATACCGATGACAATCAAAGCCATTATCATTCTGAACAGGAAAAGCTCGGTAAATTTTGCCTCTTTTATAATTGTGTAGGTATCATCCTGTAAAATGTCGCCGGTTCTGGTGTCCAATATCTGAATGTGCAAGGTGTAATTGCCATATTTGAGATTTGTAAATTCAAGTGGTGAAAGCTTACTCCTAAGCACAGTAATGCCACCATCCTGCCCGCCTTCGAGGAATACCCTTACCAGAGGATTAAGCATTGTGTAATCCATAACAGAGGCAGAAATCTGAATTCTTCCATCTGAAGCCGGTATCCTGTATGATCCGTCCTCACTCCTTGGAACTTCCTTGTCATCACAAACTACAGAACTTATACCGGTTTTAACTTTTTCGTTTTCTTCATAATAGTCATTGATATTGACCTTGATAACACCGTTCCTTCCGGGAATATAAAGGTTGCCCGTATAGTCCTTAGTAGCAAAGGAATAGGCCATAATTCCGTAAGGAAGTCCGTTCTCAACAGTGTATAATCTGTAATCACTGATTTCATTCCTGAGCATAAGATTTGCGTTTACAACATATACTCCATAGGAGGATAAAACCCATGCGTTATCTTTATCGTCAAATGCAATGTCATAGTTGTTGTTATAAGGGAAAGTCGTTATTGGAATTATTTCTCCGTCCTTCATATATTCTATTGAATTGGAGGTAAGAATCCAGCAAACACCGCGCCTGTCATCTCTCATAATTCGAACTATGACATCGCTTGTAAGCCCGTCATCTCTTCCAAGATGCGAAACCTTATCACCCTCTATAACATATATTCCTCCGCCGTCCGAACCTGCAAATATTGTCCCGGAATCATCGACAAAAATCGTTTGTATTAAAGAATTCTTTATTCCGTCCTTCGCGGTAAATGTTTTTACCACTTCACCGTCTTTAATTAGGGCAATTCCGTCATTTGTACCCGCAACAGCTGTGCCATCGGGACTAAAGGCAATACATCTCACCTGGTTATGAGGCAAGCCATTCTCTACGGTGTACGAAGTAATAGTATTATCCGGAAGGACACAGATAAGTCCCTTCTCGTTTGAATATGTGCATATCCAGGTATTTCCGAGCAGATCTCTTTCGATATCACGGACTCTTGTTTCTCCGACAAAAGATGTAATCGAATTTTTTACCTGTCCTATATTTTTACCAATAATTTTCAGACCTTCATCCGTACCGGTATAAATATTACCTTTTATAAGACAGGTGACATTTACTGCCGCCTCTTCCATTCCTGCCTCATAGGTGAGATCCATGAAATTGTTTGTCACAATTTTCATCACACCCTGGGTAGAAGATGCAACCCACATATTCCCCTGATAATCCGAAGTCATCATCTCGATGTTGTTGTCCATAGGAATATTTCGAAGAGCATGGAAATGACCTTCATCACCAATATAGCCCACTATGCTTCTTGAAGCTACCCATACACGTCCGCAGTCATAGCTAAGCCAATGAACACCCTCAAGTGGTGATACCGATATACGTTTTAGTGCTTTGGCATTGAGGCCAAAGTCCCCGTAAAACAGGTTACTTCCTTCTGTTCCGAAATATAGCTTACCATTATTGTAAGGGTCTGCTACAAGGCTTGTTATTTTCCCGAGTCCAAGTTCTTCACTAGTATAGAGCTCACTGACCGCGCAGTCATCTATCGCAAAAACAATACCGCTTGATGTTTGTCCATAGATTCTTCCCGTACTATCAGAATCCATCTTCAGCAAACGTTCATCCGCTAATCTGTCATCCACAGAAGTATGTATCTGCATATTTTTATCTACATAGCAAACACCGGCTGTGGTTCCGATAAAAATATTACCGGCATTATCCTCTGCAAACTCCCTTGTGGAAGATGAAGGGAGGCCGTCATCGTATGTAAGCCAGGTCCTTTTCTCTCCATCGAGTATTACAACTCCGTTATCGTTTGTCCCAACCCATATTCTGCCAAGGCTGTCCTCAAAAAACGCTCTCGCACTGGTCAGACCGTCAGAAGTGTCCAGTCTCGTAAACTCTGTTCCATCATATTTTATTATTCCGCTGTAGCCACCAATCCACACGTGACCGTCACTTGCTCCAAGTAAAAACATAGCATCTGAGGTCGGAAGGCCTTTTTCAGCAGTATACAGTTTCGCAGTATAAGATACTCCGGGAATCTGTCCCGTAGCAGAGTATCCGCCACCATACAGCGAGTATTCATCCATAGAATTCTGTGCAGTTACTGCGGCATCCGAAATAAAATCATAGCTTTCCCCATCGCCGGTATCTCCTGCAGCACTTACTGCCACAGAAGCTTTCGCCGCTATGGTAAGGAATAATGCAAATGCTGTAAAGGCTGCCGCTAGCCTTGTTTTTAAAGAATTCTTACTCATCGGCAACCTCCATATTCACATTTTCATTGTACTTTCTAAGCACTACCTTAACTTCAGGCAGGGCATCCATAAACACTTCCACACACTTGGGGTCAAACTGTGTTCCGGCACCATCCTGCAGCATCGCAAGGGATTCCTGCAGGGTGAACGGCGGTTTATAAACCCGGGGAGAAGTAAGCGCATCAAAAACATCCGCAACTGCCATAATTCTTGCAGAGAGCGGAATCACCTCACCGTGTAAGCCTTCGGGATAACCTGTTCCATCCCACCTCTCATGGTGATATGCTGCCATATTTCTTGCTTCCTTAAGATAGTTCGCGCCTTCCACCGTACTTATGGCTTTCTCCATAATCTCTTTGCCCGCGGTGGTATGCGTTTTTATAATCTCATATTCTTCAGGCGTAAGCTTTCCCGGTTTATTAAGCACATTGTCGGGGATATTTATTTTTCCGATATCATGAAGAGGCGCACTTCGAACAACGTCTGATATGAATTTCGGTGTAATTTTTTCAGCGTAATATCCCTTTTTCTTAAGTCCCTCAACTATTATCTTCACATAGGCTGCTGTTTTCTGGACGTGTGCTCCGGTATCGGAATCTCTGTTCTCGACGAGGTCAGCCATCGTTATGATCAGACCATCCTGCATTTTCACGGTATTTTCGGAAAATCTGCGAAGACTTCTGAACTGCTCTGTCTGATTAAGTGCCATGTCACAGATAGCCTTATAGAGTTTTTCTGTTTCATCGCCTGTATGAATATCAAGAGCTCGCAATTTTCTCACGGCTGCATCGAGTCTTTTCTGGTCGGTACCAGCACCTATAAAATCCTCTACTGAAAGAGCCATGCTATTTATCGGATAGGTTGTAAATGCGCCTGTATACCACATTCCATAGGCGAGAATCAGCACGAATAATCCTGACATACTAAGAAGTACACGCAGGATAAAATTACCCATATAATCTGCCATATATGACAGAGAAACCACAGCACCCGCATAGGCAACTGTTTTCCCGAATCTGTCCCTGACAGGACTGTAAGTAACAAGCGTCCATTTATTGATGGCATCAGTTTCTATCGGTTCTATTTCCTCGCCCGCAAGAAGCTGTGACAGGTATGGTGCCATTGAAGCTTCAACCTGAAGAACAGATCCCGGAGGGTTTGTGTTGCCGTTCTCATCCCCAAGGTCAAAAACGGTGTAGCAGCCGTCTTCTCTGTACTGAAGAACGAAAAGATAATCTACTCCGTTTGCATTTTCCCTGATCTTTCTGAGTATTTCTTCGGTCTCTTTATAACCGGACATGTTTTTCCCGTATTCAATATAGGAGTCGATCATATCAGGATTAACAACGGACGCAGCAAAATCGGCTGCAGTAGTTGCAACCCGCATTCTTTCTTGTTTTGTATTATCAAAATAGAGTCTTATTCCAAGCTCACTGATTATTGCAACAAGCGCAACAGAAATCGCCAGCAGCATAAGCGTCATTCGCCTTTTCACGGAATGATGAGTTTTACCTGCATGCTCATCCATCTCCCGGATTTCTTCAGGCGACAGTGGCCGCTGTCTCCATCCCATCTCCTGCATGATATCCCGCGCTTTAGATGGAATAAAATGAATAACCGCAAGCGCTGCTGCTATAGAAATGCTCTTGTCAATAATATCCATGCAGATGTTTATTACAAGAGACATAAAGAACCTGTAAAATTCATCTTCTGCACCGATCGCAGAAAGGATTCTCAGAGTGTAGTCCTGCTGAGGGCCTCCAAAAAGGCCCCACTGAATAAGCACGCTGATTCCGCCGCTTATATTTCCCGAAACCAGTATGAACAGAATTATATTTTGAATTTTACGAAACGATCTTTTTCTTACAAACCATGCTACATAGATAGCAACCAGAGTGTTTACGAATCCAAAATAAACCGCAATGTCATTAAATGCAGTGCAGATCAAATTGGTCACTACAGCTGTCACTATCCCGGGAAACAGTCCACCCATTGCAGCAACAATTATGGTTCCTATTGTATCGAGAAAAATCGGCAAGTCCAATTTATAGGACACATAGGAAATAATCACATTGACTGCAATACCGAATGAAATTGTTCCCACTCCGAGCAGGTTGTATTTCTTGTTCCGATAAGTATTTGCCTTCACTGCTTATCCTCTCACAGACACTACAACTGCTCCAGAACCTCCTTGTACTTTCGATAATCTTCAAGCAATTCGCCATTATTATCTTTAATGTAATCAAGGTCTCCGCGATTTCCGGCTTCCTCAAGAAGTCTTGCTTTTTCGGACAGGTCCCTCGCTCCGATTATTCTGGCGGAGCTCTTTAGTGCATGAACCTTTGTTGTGTAATCCTCAATTTCTTCTTTAAAGTAAAGCTCTTCTATTTCATCCGATTTCTTATCCACGCTGTCCCTGAAGAAACGAAGTGTATCGACAAACAATTCCTCCGTTCCGGCGTAGTCCACTCCTGCTTCGATATCGATATAGCCCTCTTTCTCCAGACTGTTAAGCACTTTTTTAGTGTCGGATCTGACTACCGGAGGTTCTTCGTTATTATCGTCACTGCCTTCAGTTTCTTCCGAGCCATTACCAATATTTTGTTCAATAGCATTAGCCTCGGCGTTTCCCGGAGTAATTATTTTCTCAGCCGGAATATACTTCTTCAGCATATCCTCGAGACGTTTTCCGTTAACCGGTTTTTCCAGATAATCATCAAAACCGGCCTTAATAAACATGTCTCTTACTCCGCTGACAACATTAGCTGTAAGGACTATGCAAACGCTGTAATAATTTATTCCATCAGCATCGTATTTGATATGCTTCAGGAGCTCTACACCATCCATCTTGGGCATACGGTGGTCTATCAGCAAAATGTCATATTTCGTTTTGCTAAGGAGATCCAGAGCCGTCTTTCCACTAAGGGCAGTATCCACTGTCATCCTTGTACGTTCCAGAAGCCCTGTAACAACCTTAAGATTCAGTTCATTATCATCAACTGCCAGGATTTTTACATTGGGAGCAATAAAGCTTGGACTGTAATTGCCCTGTCCGGTAGCAACTTCCTCATCAATTTTGTCATATGCCCCTATCTTCTCCCAGTTGGCTACCTTCTGTCTTACTACAAAGGAAAACTCACTACCTACGCCATACGAACTCTTAATTTCAAGCTTGCTGTCCATTCCATCAAGAATCTGTTTGACAATACTCAAGCCCAACCCTATCCCCTCAAGGGATCTTCTATTGCCTTCTTCAATTTTCTCCAAGGTACTAAACAGTTTATCAAGCTCCTCAGGTTTCATTCCAATGCCTGAGTCCTTGACGTGAATTTTCAAATCGATGCAATCATTTTCGACCTTTGTAAAGTCTATATTCAGCTCCACAAAGCCTGCCATGGTGTACTTCACACCGTTTGTAAGAAGGTTTATCAGGACCTGCTTCAGCCTTGATTCATCGCCGATAAGCCCATCGGGAATATTCGGATTAACTATTGGATTATAGAAAAGTCCCTTGCTCTCTGCACGTTCTGTAATCATCATATTGACATCGTGAATCATGCTCGATAAATGATAGGACTCTTTTTTTATCTTTAACTTGCCCTCTTCCATCCTGGAAAAATCAAGAATATCATTCACAAGGAACAGAAGCGCATTGGCAGAACTGTTTATATTGAATGCGTACTGCTTGATTTTTTTGTCGTTCGTCTCTCTCTGCACAAGTTCCCCCATACCCATAATTGAATTTATGGGGGTTCTGATCTCATGGGACATATTTGCAAGAAACAGAGTTTTAGCCCTGGAAGCTTCCTCTGCGATCTTGTAGGCTTTTCTGAGTCTGAAGTACATAATGGCTCCAACCACGACAACTATAAAGAATAATCCCAGAATAACTCTGTACGCGTACAGATAATCCAAAAGATCATATTTGTATAGCCTTCTTGTCGTGTAATCAAGAATAATAGCCTGCTTTTCACTATCTGAAATCGTTGCTATTTCCTTGTTCAGCTTCTCAATAATCTTACGGCTATTTGAAGTATCAGGCGCGCCTGCATAAACTCCCATGGAAATGACTTCCGTCGGATGAACCCTCAGATTCGAATAGAATGGCTTTTGAAGCAGGTAGCTCCATACATATGCATTATTCAAAAGTGCATCAACTTTTCCCGCCTTAAGCACGCTCACACATTCAGAAACATCTTCGTATAAAGTTATATCCATTCCCGGTACAGTCTGTTTGAGTGTCTCCGCAATACCTGCCTGAGATTTAAGCATACCTACTCTTAACTTGTTAAATGCAGGAAGTTCCGGATTACTCACAGTAACAAGTGTCATCGGCGTCTCTACCAAGGCATCCGTTATGACACTTTGCAGACCACCCTCGCTTGAAATAGCACTTCCAAGCGGCATGACAAGGTCATACTTATCATTATCGAGGGCCGCCTTAATATTTCCTTCCTGCATTGCCTTAAACTGTACTTCATAGCCGGCTGCATCTCCTGCTTTACGCAGAAGATCAGCCCCTATACCGACAATTTCGTTTGTCCGATGATCAACATAATACATAGGGCAGCGGTCAGCCGGAACACCCACGATAAGTGGTTTCTTTGAAGCTGCCGCTACGCTGTTTGAAGACATAGCAGTGCTAATAAACACCATAAAGGTGCATAGCAAAACTATGAAGATTTGACTTGATCTCCGTATATTTTTCAAGACGTTCACCTTCCTTGTAAAGGAGTCGTTCCGACACTGAGGGCAAAATATCTATAAATATATGGTACATCAAATCAATTGGCGAATATATTAAATAACGATAAAGAATTTATGTATAAATACTATAAAAAAGTTATTCTATCTCCATTATAGCCCGCAATAAGACCTGCAAGTACCGAAAGCTGTTTTAGATATCCCTTTACGCTTGTGATACTAAAAATGTGCACATTATTGTTGAAAGTGTCTTGTGATTTTTGGGGGTGAGGGGAACCAGTACCAATATATGGGCTATTTGTAGCTTTTCTTGGTATGGGATTACTTCGATATCACCAAGATATTATTAAAATCGCCTTTATCTTGGTCCATAGTATTCAGAATAATACCAAGATATTTCTAAAACCGGTTATATCTTGGTTCAGATTTGCAAAAATAATACCAATATATAACTGAAATCAGCTTTATATTGGTTTATTGTCTGTAGAATACTACCAATATATAGCAAAAGCAGGCTGCATCTTGGCAATTATCTCATAATTAGTGCCTATATCCATATATTAAAATACATCAGATAACACATTTTCCCTTACAGAAAGCAGCCTTAAGCTCAAGTGTGTCCTTATCAACAAGAAGAAAATCCGCATATTTTCCGGGAGTTATGCTGCCAAGCTTGTCATCAGCATGAACTGATTTTGCGGGATTGATGGTAGCGCACTGCACTGCTGTCTCAAGCGGAATTCCTATCTCCTTAACAAGAGTAATCATACAGTCATAGAGATTAGTTACGCTGGCAGCGATGGTTCCGTCTGAAAGGAGGGCACGCTTGCCCTCTACATGCACCTCATGACCGCCTAGCTCGTAGCTTCCGTCCGGAAGTCCGGTGGCACGCATGCTGTCGCTTATAAGAACAATTCTGTCCTTATCAATAAGTCTGAAGGTGTTTCGATCCACGCTGTGATGATGATGAACTCCATCTGTTATGAGTTCTACCATACACTCAGGATCATCTGCTGCAGCTCCTACAACTCCGGGTGCCCTATGGAGAAATGGACTCATAGCATTATAGAGATGAGTGACATGATGAGCCCCAAGGTTCATTGCCTTCATAGCCGTATTGTAATCGCAGTCCGTATGAGCTATGGAGATTGTCACCTCCCCAGCGAGTTCTCTTATGAAATCCATGGCTCCCTCGGTTTCAGGTGCGATGTCGATCAGGGATATTTTCCCGCCGCTCCTTTTTATCATTTCTCTGGCAAAATCTACATCAGGAGCAAGAATATCGGACAGTTCCTGAGATCCCTTCTTTTTAGGCGAGATGAAGGGGCCCTCCATATTAATTCCGATGAAATGTGCCTTATTTTGTAGTGATTTTTTCCTAGCAAACTCTTCGGTATTATCTTTTGAATCAGCATGCAAAAAGAACTCCCGGGTAGCATCAGCCACCTTCAGGAGCTTCTCCTTTGAAACAGTCATGGTTGTCGGGCAAATCGCTGTAACCCCGCAGGATGCCTCGTAGGTCAGAAGCTTTTCTATAGCCTGCAAACTTCCATCACAGAAATCACTTCCCATACATCCATGGACATGAATATCCACAAGACCGGGAATAACATAGCATCCGGATGCATCAACAACCTTATCATCATAAGTTGCTTCTGATTCCTTCACAGCAGCCGCCCCATCGACAAAGAATTCGCCATCGGTAAATATATCTTTTTCCACAAATCTGAAATTATTATCAAAAACAAGTCCGCCGGTTACTCTCATAACGACTCCTTAATCGCTCCCAAATACAACATCCATAGTTGAGTTTTTGTGTTTTATTGGTTTTCTAAAAAATCCTCTCCTCCTATTTTATTCGGAAAAAGAGCAAAAGTAAAAAATTTAGTTTCAGTTATTGGTGTTTTTACTGATATATAAAATCTTTTTCAAGCGTATTTAATAGGATTTTTATGGCTAAAAAAAGACTTTGCAAAATATAATTGATTTATAAGTAACGTGGAAAAAGACTAGGCGTTAGGAGGATTTTTTATGGTTAAGATCAATAAGAAGCTTGCTACATTTACGGCTTTGGCAATAATGATGTCACTAGTAATGGCTCCGTCAGTCAGGGTTTTAGCCGCTAATCAAATGACAGGTACTGTAAAAACATCCGCATCTGAGCCAGCTGCAGGGACAGTAACAGAAGAAACCACTGTGGAAATCAGTCCTGAAGTGGACGCTATGACTCTAGATGAACTTGTTGCTTATACCGACGAATTGCTTAAATCAAGCTGTGATGATGATGAAAGCAGCGGCTACAATCTCAGAACCTATGATGACCGTATAGTTGTTGAGATGTGGTATACCGGAATGAACGACCTTGTAAAACTGGCTGCAATAGACGAAACGTACCAGCCCACCTGGGATTACATGGTTGAAGCAATGAGAGATATAAGTGAAACATTGTATGCTGCTTATAAAAAATATGATAGGCATGTATATGTAATTCTTCTCGATGAGACCGATCCCGAAGAACATCTTATAGCTTGCAAAAACGGAAAAGTGACCTATGATTTCTTGCATCCTGAAAGGTAAATAAACTGTTTTCTCTCTAAGTATTTATGGGTAATCGATTTTAATGAGGGGCTACCTTCGTGAGGGTCTTTCTTGAGGGTTGCTCGTGAGGGGCAAACTTGAGGGTCTGGTTTGAGGGTTATTCGTGAGGGTTTAGCCTTAAATAGCAAAAAAACAGGATTGATCAACATAGTCTGTTGGTTAATCCTGTTTCTTTTTTTCGAAGGATCATTGTCCTTCTTTCTTCCTTCTCGTATGATACTTTTTGCGGAAAATACACTAAAGAAGGAGGATACATGAATAGTATCACAGATTTATTAGACCTTGAAGATGGCGACCTCTGTATCACAGAAACCCAGATTCAAGGTCAGACTAAAACTATCACCATCGAAACCAAACCTGTGGCTCATTACTGCCCTAACTGCGGCTACAGGATGTATTCAAGAGGTGTCAAAAAGCGAAAAGTTAATCATCCTATTCTTCAAGACAACTACTCGCTTATCATTATTCTGAAACAGCGGCGATGGCGCTGTACTAATCCCGAGTGTCTTTATGACATCAGCGAAAATTTCAAGTTTGTAAACAAGCGCAGGCGCACATCCAACGCTACGGATATGCTGATTGTAGACGCGTATAGAAATCTTATGGAAACATCGGTCTCTATTGCCAAGAAGTTTCATGTTTCAGATTCCCATGCTCACGAAGTCTTCGACAGGTATGTCAAACTCGACCGTCTTCCTCTGACAGATGCCATTTCTATTGATGAGGTCTGCATAGATATGGATGAACGTTGTAAGTACGCCCTGGTCATACAGGACTTCCATACCGGTGACCCGATTGACCTGCTGCGCAGTAGAAGAAATGATGTCACAGAGCCCTATTTCACTGGAATTCCAATTGAGGAGAGATTATCTGTAAAATACCTTATTTCTGACATGTACAAGCCCTATATCGCTTATGTAGAGAAATATTTCCCCAATGCAATCCCCGTTGTGGATTCCTTTCACGTGATTCAATGGATAACCCGCCTGATAGACAATCATATCCGGCAGCTGATAAAGAAATACCGCCAGCGTGACCGTGAGCTCCAGGCCAAGCTTTCTATGGAACGTCATGAACCTGTCACTCTTCCGGTCTCTGATGAGGTATACATTCTACAGAAGTACCGTTGGTTGGTCCTGTCCAATCTATCAAATATCCGTTATCATCAAGATCTTCGTATGGATCCGCATTTCCACCGGCTTATGAACACGTTTGATTATGAAGATGCCCTGTTCAGGATAGATCCCAATCTTCAGGAATTCAGGGATCTCAAAGAAAAGTATGTGCAGTTCAATTCTCGCAACAACGGCGATCCGCATTCAGCAAGGCTGGAACTGTACACGCTGATAAAAGAATACAGAAGCTCCAGGCATGATATATTCCGCGATTTTGCCTCACTTCTTGAAAAATTTGAGGATCCCATAATCAATTCTTTCATAATGGTTGAAAAAATGGGAAATGGAAAAATCTACAACAGCAGGCTTTCTAACGGCCCTATTGAATCAATAAACAGGAAAATAAAGGATCTGAAGCGCATGGGCAGAGGCTTCAGGAACTTTGAGCACTTCCGCAACCGGTTCCTTTATTCAACCAGATCCGCTCCTGTGCTCAATGGCGTAACTGACTATAACCCTGTTGATTACTTTGAAGAAGATGATTTTTAGGAGGACTAATTAATGCTTGATTATTGTGCTTTCAGCAAAGACCATAAATGCATCAAATGGGAAGATTATCAGATAATGCTTCAAGAGATAGAAGAAGCAGACTCACTTTGCCATGGTAACTGGATTGAAATAGAAAAACAATACAACTACATCCTGGAACTACAGAAAATCCTTGATGAACATGGTATTGATTATCCTGTGCTGCTGTAATCTAATCAGAGGGTCTGGGGCTATAACTCCAGACCCTCAAGTTTGCCCCTCACGAATGCCCCTCACGAACAACCCTCACGAATAACCCTCACGAACTCCACTAAAAAAAAGAGCCAGCCCCTCAGGACCAATGCTATTAAGTTAAGACAATCTTAACGAAAAAACGAAGAGAGTCACTTCCTTAAAAAAGGGAAAGTGGCTCTCTTTTTCTTGACATATAGCTGCATGATATGTATTATATTGATTAGGAAATGTGGTTTCATACCGTACAGCCTTAGCTCATGCGGCCTACTACGTTTCTTTTTTTATGTCAATTATGTCGTATAGATAAAGTTTGTTATTCGTATCACATCTAATTACCATTCTCCCTCTAAATTTGTTGCGCCCAGTTATGGAACCTTTATCGTCTGTGGTTGGAAGTGTGAAATGAATAGTCCCATAATACCATCCATTCATTGCTTTATTTTCATTCTTGCTTTTATAATTCTGTCTAAAGCACAGATTATCAACCGTTTTAATAAGTTCAGGGATAGCCTGCGATAGATTTGCTTTTGCTTTTCCAATAGTTCCAAACGCTGTTTTCTTATAATTGCTGTGAGTATATTCATCCGGGAAGTCTGAACCAATGTAAACAATATCGTCTGTTTCATCTATAGTATAATATTTCCCAATATACTGTTTAAGATATTGTTCAACACCTTCCCAATCAATCTTTCTTTTCCCACTAAATTTAATGCTCTGGATCTCAACAGTTTTCCGTCCATCATCTGATATAACAATCTTAGCAGCCGGATTATTCTGCACTAATGGTTCAAGAATAGTGCGATTTTCAGGAGTATCAATATAAAATGCTCTGTGATGCTTTACAAATACGAGATCCTCTATAATTTTGATGCCATCATGCTTTGCGCATATCATAGCATCTTTATCAGAGGAACATCTTCCCAATTCGGGAATGACTTTTATCCTTGTTGCTCCATGTCCTTTCTTGTCTGATACAATGGCATAGCCCTTCTCTAATTCGTCTTCAGTGTAACCTGTCTTTAATTCTTCAAAGTATTCATCAAAGTCTCTTTCATCATCAAGAAATGGCTTTGATGCCTTATATATTTCGTTTATGCGATGTTCGGATATCAAATTCTAAACCTCTTTCTTTATTATCTTATTCAGCAAGTTTTTCGAGAAATCAAAGATTAGTTTTCATAGGTTTCCTCCATAAAATATTGGCTTATTGGTATTACAGCCAATATTTCTCTCTCTTATCATAGTGTCTTGCGAATCCTGCTTCGTTTGAGCCACCTACTATATGCTTCGGTGTAACAGCATGTAATTTAATTCCTTTAATGAAATATCTGACCATTTCTGTTACTTTTTCGTCTGTGGGTTCGCCCTCTATATATCCACTTCCGGCAAGGCATAATTCTTTATGCCTCACAGATATATAGCATTCACAATTATCATTGAAACGACGATTTCGTGGTAAGTCCTTATACCAGAGGTAGCTGACATCATAATCAGCAATATCATCACTGACCGCATTGAGAAAACTGTCCTCAAACTTGCAGCCATAAGCATATTTCTTAACATTCACCAAATCCTTAACGGATACTTTCTTATAGTTCATTCACTCAACCTCCCATTTTTCCACTTCGTATTCTGTAGGATCACACATGTATTTTTTCTGATCTTTTTTATCCTTAAGCTCCATTTTATCCCTGAACACATCTGCTTTTTTCCTCGTCAGAAAAGATTTTGACAATTTCTTTTGATGCACCGTCACAGTCACAGGGCAGTGATGTCACGACGTATACATAGTTTTTGACTTTAGCCATTTTTATCCTTCCATGTTCCTACAATATGAAAATTAGGTTTTACTCAGTATTCAGCAACGCTGTTAAGCTGGATAAGCTCCACAGTGTTTGTCTTTATTTTGTTCTCTCTGCAGAATTCCTTGTAAAGAGATTCTAGTTCGGCTGCTCCAACTTTTGTAAGAGGCCACTGAACATCAAAGTTCGTCGAGTCCTCTGCGCCATCTGCTGTGTTAAGAAAAAACACCTCTACGTTTCCGCAGCGATGAGGTACTACCTCGCAGTCTATCAAAATTCCTTTTGCTTTAATGCATTCCTTTATTGTCATAGTTAAATTCCTCTTGTTCTTAGGACGAATAATTAGATTTCTATAACAGAGATTAGATCCGTTGTTCTGGGATCAAGCTCTTCAATACATGCTCTTAATGTATATCCGTCACGTTTTCTCTCATCCCACTTGCCTGCATTGATTTCTTTTTGCAACTCTTTTGCCATTGAAATTGCTTTGTTGCGAATATAAGTACCTCCGGGTCCAGGCCATGTTTCAATATCTTTATCTTTTTGCCCAAGCGCCATGCTGACCATATAAAAATTTCTCGCCATTTTTTATTTCCTTTCCAATAAAACTAGATTTTATCTGCCTTGAGTAAAGA
This sequence comes from Butyrivibrio sp. WCD2001, assembly GCF_000424485.1. NCBI lineage: Bacteria > Bacillati > Bacillota > Clostridia > Lachnospirales > Lachnospiraceae > Butyrivibrio > Butyrivibrio sp. WCD2001. Next base: position 288,333 of record NZ_AUJZ01000004.1, read on the forward strand.
TAGCTGTTCCTCAAATTCTACTTATCTACTGCCTCAGATAACCGGTATCGACATATTTCAGTCACCCCGCTGTATGCAAATTCAAAGCTCCGGATCGCCATTGATTATCTCTTGGTGAATAACACTTGCGTAGCACTAACCTTTATTCTGTTTTTATACTATAAATATGGCAGAAAGCTGATATTTCTTTGCTTTCTGTACAGCTCCTTGTTTGATTGTAATGTAATTATAACATATAGGTTGCTATATGTCAATATAGGTTGCTATATTTTTGGGTATCTGTTATGATTATACTATCAAATAGATAGTCCAATAAACTGTACAGCAGAAAGGATTTGTATAAAGAATGACATACAACGGATATAATGAAACAGGCAGAAAAGCAACTGTTAAATATATGAAAGATAAGCTAAAACAGCTTAATATACGTTTCAAAAAAGACGAGTATGAGCAACTTATAAAGCCACTATGCGAAAGGGTAGGGATGAAACCAACAACATATATTAAGATCGCTTTGAAGGAAAAACTACAAAGAGATTTCCCAGGGGAAATACCAAATAATGCGATTACAAGTGCAGAAGCTGACGATTGATTTTTACACTCTATCTTTGTTCTTCTAACTGAAAAATTCATATTTGAAACGAACAGAATTAAACAACGCGTTGAATGGAAAACACCGGATTATGTTATATAATTAGAAATGGATAATTATATACAAAAGAAAGAGCACCTGCCCACCGACCAAAGTTTGCAGATGCTCCAAGGTGTTTCCACCACGTTAACTATTCAATACTGTAAGTTCGTTCCTTACATTTTGGAATTATAACCTCTCAAAATTTTTCTGTCAAGGATTCTCTCGCATATCGCCATAATATCCCATGGAAATGAAGTGGAAACACCGCCAAGGAAGGTGGTGATACCAATGGTCTGTGCAGATATGCACAAGAAAGGCACGGCATTGGAACAGCTTAATGATGTCATCGCAGATACAGTAGCAGACATCTCAAAGTTTACCAAGAAGCCGGGTGATTTTAGTCGCAAACGTAAACTGGACGCAGCAACAACTATCAAAGTCACTCTGAATATGGAAGGACAGTCGCTCAATACTGAGATGATCCATGCATTTCCAGACATGGATGACAGGATGACTGCATCTGCTTATGAACAGCAGAAAGCGAAGCTGTCGCCGGGACTGTTCATGCACATATTCAACGAATATAACAAGACATCCTATCGTCGCAATCTCTTCAACGGCAAATATGAACTGTATGCAACGGATGGCTCTGACTTCAATATGCCATACCAGAGCAAATCCAAATATGCCTGTAAAGCGCCTACAGGAAGACCACGCAAAGACGGAGAGACTTATAAGCCCTTTAGTCAGTTACATGCGAATCTTCTCTACAACATTACTGACAGGACATATCGGGATATAATTATTCAGCCAAAGGCTCGCGCTGATGAACGCGGGGCTGCCATTGAGATGTTTGAACGTCTGCATCCTGAGAATCCATATATTGTACTCATGGATAGGGGATATGACGGGTTCAACATGATTGAGCACGGCAACAGGCTTAATGATGACGGCTACTATGTGATCCGCACTAAAGCAGGATATGGTGGCATAAAGGAGATTTACGAACTTCCTGATAAGGAATGTGATGTCGAAATGACTTTTAAAGTCACAACGTCAGGACAGTATTACTTGCAAAATAAAGATTCTGAAAATATCCATCTGATAAACGCTCCTAAGAATACTCATAAGAAGTACCTGTCTCCGAATACAAGATATCAGCGTTGGGATTTCAAACAGTTTGAAAGTATCAAATGCCGCGTGGTCAAGTTTAAGATAAATGAACCCGATACTGGGAAAGAGGAATGGGAAGTCTTATTGACCAATCTTAACCGCTTCGAATTCCCTATCAGAAAAATGAAGGAGCTATATCACATGCGATGGGATATAGAAACGTCTTTCAGAGAACTCAAATATGCACTTGGAGCAGTGCAGTTTCATTCCCGCAAGGACGACTTTGTGGAGATGGAGCTTATTGCTCACCTTATCATGTTCAATGTAGTAAGCAGGACTATCAATGTGGTATATGTACCACAGTCTAATGAGAAAAAGTACAGGTATGTTGTATCATTCAAGGATGCTGCAACACTTGTGCGCAAGTATTTCTCGCTTCATTCACATGAACCATTGCATCAGATATACGCAGAGTTGCTTGCCTTTACTCGCCCTGTGATAAGCGGGCGAGCTGATAAACGGAATATGAAGGCAAAATCAGCAGTCTGGTTTGTTTACCGCGTGGCATAGACTCTGAGAATAAATAACTTATTTTTAGATCGGATGAATAAATCCGGTCTATTTGCAGTGCATAAAAATAGGCAAAAGAAAAGACCATGCAACAGATATACTCTGCAAACATGGTCTTATGTTAAATTATTTGCTTAACTTAATAGGCTTTTCGCGGTTTTTCGCTAATTATAATGTTTTAGAGATAAAACAGCTCTTAACTTATTAGCATTGCCCTCAGGACTGACCCTCATAAACTTTGGGAAACCCTCACGAATATCGATTACCCGATTTTTATAGTTTTTGGACTATACTAAGTTTACTCTTTTTTATCCAAGAGTGCTTTAAGCCTGGCAATCTCAGCATTCTTCTCTGCTATGGCTTTGTCTTTCTCTGCTAAAGCTTCGTTCTTCTCTGCCAAGGCTTCGTCCTTCTCAGATAGAAGAGCTTCATATTCGTGCTGCATTATCAATTTGTCTTGCTGTGTAAGCATATATTCTGCCCTCCATTCTTTGCTTTTCCTGGCAAACTTGACAGCATCATCCAGCTTTCTAACTAAGTTGTTGTCGCTAAGTTCACCAGAAAGATAATCCAAAAATAATTTCATATTCTCTGGAACATCATCACTGCAACCTTTAGCACAAACAAATATTTTGGATGTCCCATCTTCCAAAATAATGTTTGTGTTTTCCTTTGCACGCGCCTGAAATGTGTAAATATGGTAGCCATACTCATCAAAGATGTTAAAGGGACATATAAATATCACATAACTATCTCTAAGCTGTGTGTAATCATACCCCTTTTCCAGATCTCTGTTGTCGATAATGCTTTGATAAAATCTTGATCTGCGTGGCAAATCCTTATTATCTATCACTTGCATTTCAATATCATACATGCAAGAAAGATCATCTTCAAAATACACATCCAAGCGAACGCCCTTACCATCCGGACTTGTCTCTATTGTATGTTCGCTGTCATTCTTTACTATGCTTCCAATTTTCCTGTTTAAAATAAGTTCAACCAATTCCTTACATAAATCAGGATAATACTGCATAATTTTGCAGAAAATAAAGTTATTTGTAATTGTTAAATGTTCATACTCTTCTAAATCTTTAATCAAATATCTTCTCCTTATATTTTATTCGAAAAAAGGGCAAAAAACCACCATGTTTCGAACGTTTATATATTTGTTTTATTTTTTGAATAGTTTGGCGACCCCACCAATGAATTAAGACTTTGATACGATATCACAATAATTTATTCGAGTCAACATTAAAGGGTGCAATGGAAGGTTCATTCCTTCCATTGCACCCTTTTTATAGTTTTGCATATTATTACTCATTTTTACATCACACAGGTCTGTCTTCATGCGCATACTTCTTGATGTTTTTATATGCATTAACATTTAAAACGCACATTATCACTACAAGCGCAAGCATACCGGACAAGATAAACAGGCCGTCTTCCGATGCGCTGCATGAAATAGCTACGGTATCGTAGATACCATGAATAAGCATTGCAATAAGGACGCCTTTTGTCCTCATCTGCTTTGCTGCGCTTTCGTCGCCGCTAAGTTCGAGGCTCTTGGCCTGTCCGTAGTAATAACCCATGTAAATTCCGAAGATACAGTGGCCGGGAAAAGCTGCCCTCAGATACGCTGTTCCGGCATCGGAAGTAAAGAGATATAAAAGATTCTCAACAACCTCGAAGCCTATAGCTACGGTGGTCGAATAAACCACTCCGTCAAAGCGGTAGTTAAATGCAGGATGTTTCCAGGTCAGCTTCTTCAATACAGCATATTTACAAATTTCTTCCGAAAAAGCCGCAACCAGAAATGCTACCAGGACGCTGTTAATCAGAGATCCCTGAGGAGTTAATATATCCACAACATATTGAATTCCCGACTCAATTATAGTTACAACAATCGGAAGCGGAATAGCTCCGAATAGAAACAGCTTGATAAGAAGCGGTATCGGTTCAGGTTCGATGCTGTCCAGTTTGTATATAAAAAATATCAATATAATCCCCTGCGCACATGATAGAAGCATTGCCAGCGTCATGCTGCCGGCTCCCATGACAAGGGAAGTAAAAATCAGACTTAAAGTCAGGACGACTATCAGAACCATAGGGAGCTTTCGAACATAGAATGTGTCCTTCTGTTCCGTTATGCTCGGATTTTGCACTGACGGACTTGAATTTTGCACATGTAGACTCGGGTTTTGCACCGACAAGTTCGAATTTTGCGTAGCAGCTCCGCAGTTGCCGCAAAACTTTTGCCCGGGTTGTATCTCGCTTCCACAATTAGTACAGTACACGTCTGACTCCTCTCTGACAATGAATTAAGCCCTTTAAATATTTGTATCTTTTATCAGCTTCAATTTCTCATTTCTGCGTAAATGTTTAATATGCCACTCCCTGCTCATGGCTTCTTCCTTCGTATCAAAAGTCTCATAATATACGAGCTTCACCGGAAGTCTGGGCTTTGTATATTTAGCTCCTTTTCCGGCGTTATGGTCGGCGATTCGCTTTTCCAGATCATTAGTCCAGCCGCAGTATAAAGAACCATCGGCGCATTCGACCAAGTAAGTGTAGTTCATCAGATTATCCCTGCCCGTTCCATAGTATCTTGCAAATAAGCGTTACCATTTCATAAAGGCGACAGATCTCACCTATATTCTTCATATAAGCGACAACTCCGCATCGGCTCTTACCTGTCCTCCAAACATAGAGGAATAGTATCCCGGTTTCAAGGGAGTAACCTCCGCTTTAGATTTCAATTCATATATTTTGCCTGTTCTGATGGATTCATCAAGTCCAAGCAGAACCTCCATGCAGTGATAGCCATATTCCTTACTTAATCTGTTCTCTCTTCCCTGTCTGATAGCGTATGCAAGCTCAGCAACGCCCACTCCACGGTGGCCGTAGCCGTCAAAAGGCATCGCCTCGCCTACCATATTTTTACCGTTAAAGCCATGTGTAAAGGGCATTTTTACAGGCTCATTTTCAGGAAGTGATATGATGACATCTCCGTCAAACTTATTGGGGTCTCCTATTTCCATGTTGCCCCTGGTTCCGAATAATTCGAACCTGGTCTTCTCTCCGCCCACATTATTTCCGTTAAAATGTAGTGATACCAGTACTCCGTTCTCAAATTCCAACGCCCCGCAAAGTACATTTGTCCCGGGAATCTGCCAGGAATCCGGATTACCTTTGACATATAAGAGCTGCTTGTCATGCATCAGGGAAGGTGCTCCGAAACCTGTAACTCTTTTCACACTTCCAAGGAGTGCTATAAGAGCACCAACATAGTATATTCCTGCATCATAGGGAATAGCGCCGCCCTCCTGCTGCAGAAATCTGAAAAGCTCAGACATCAGGCACTGGTCACGATTGACACTGACGAATCCACTTGTTATCTCTCCTATGATTCCGGAATCAAGATAATTTCTTGCGGTCTGAATTCCGGCCCCTAAAACCGTATCAGGTGCTACCGCTATCATCAGATTCTTTTCTTCGGATATTTTTATAAGCTCCTCGGCTTCCTCAAGACTTGTGGTAAACATCTTCTCAGTATATACATGCTTTCCGGCTTCAAGCATCTGCTTTACTATCTCATAGTGCACATCAGCCGGTGTCAGATTCACAACAAGTTCAATATCGTCAGAAGCAGCAACTTCATCTATTGTCATAACCCTGGCTATACCGAATTTCTCAGCCTTGGCCTTGGCACCATTCATCGAGCGATTGGCTATTGCAACGAGATCGATGATATCAAACATCTCCTTCAGATTTCGGATATAAATATCGCTGATCATTCCGCAACCGATAATTGCGGTTTTTACTTTTTTATATTTTTGTCCTGAACCCATTCCGTTCTCTCCTTCTCACATGATGGCATTGTATTATAACAAATGTATTTCTTTGCTGTTTTTAATTTAGGTTTTCTGACAAGCAACCCCTTTTTCGTGCCTGAAAAGGAGTTCTTTCCAAAAGAATTCTTTTTCAAAATTTGACGCCGGCTGCTTATTCATATACGGACTCCTCTCTTATTGCGAGAATCGTTTCAGCATAAGAATATTATATCGCAAACTTCCGGCATCAAAAAGAAAATGTAAGTTTTCCTCAGTGTGATAATTCTGTGATGTTCACACTGATATGATTAACTCAACAAAAGGAAAACAGCTAATGAGTTTCACATAGAAGGAGGTAATCACCATGACAATGATTATTAACATTCTTAACTTATTCGGAATTCACATTAAGAGATACATCACCTGCCCTTGCGGAAGATAATAGAACATTTAAATTATAAAGGAGAATTTACCATGGATTATATTATTGAGATGATCGAATCAAAAATCGGATGTATTGCAAAAACCGTTAATACTGACAGCTTTGGATATATGCAGGAATCTGACTATCAAAAGATTGAATCGGAACTTATCAGTTTTGCTGATAGCATAGCAATAGCATAAAAAATGGGGAATCAGCTGCACTGATAATCCCCATTTTCGTCTACTATAAGCTCCAGATCGGCCTTCATGGTCTTTAAAAGGCACAGACGGACATTAGCCATGTCGCTAAAGTCCACAAATTTTTCTGCTACTTCAAGTGTATTGCCGCTCTTAACCTTTCTGTCCACAAGTCTGTCACGCAGCATATTTTCATCTGCGGCGATAGAGATAGTGTAATCGGCATAAGTCTTAATCTCGCGCCAGCCATCCTCATCAAGCAGAAGATAGTTCCCCTCGAGAAGTACGATGTTTTTCTCTATTGTAATCGCATTATCAGTCGGATTGTGAAGGTGCCTGTCATAAGTAGGCCAGCCTACTTTTTCCTTGCTGACGACATCCTTTATACGCGCTGTTAGTAGGTCCAAATCAAAGGTTATCGGTGCTCCTTTGATATCGACCATGCGAATTTCCTTACCGTCACGAATTGTGTTATGTGTAAGGAGATAATCCTGGTATCTGTGAAAACCATCCATTCCGATTGCCTGAATATCGGTATATTCCTCATACTTCTCAGACAGGCTCTGCAAAAAGCTGCATAATGTGCTCTTACCGGCTCCGGGAGGCGCTGCCAGAAGGACAAGGATTCTCCTGTCCTTTTCTTTTTGCAATATAGTCAGTTCTGACAATAAAGGAATGAATATTTTGCGCAAGGATTCTTCACTGTAGCTTGCGTGCACGTCTATTCCGTTTATGTTTACGTTGTAATTCATAAAAAGGCCTCTTTATGTGCGGACCGAAAACTCCCCACTCTTTACTGTGAGTGTTAGCTTGCCGCCGTTCTTTAATTTGCCGAAAAGAATCTCGTCTACAAACAGTGGCTTGATGTCGTTTCGAATGACACGGTCAACTTCCCTTGCTCCGAATTCCTGGCTGATTCCTCGCTTTATCACCAGATCCTTGGCCTTTTTATCTGCAGAAAATACTATCTTTTTCACGGAAAGCTGATCCTTTAATTCGGATAATTTCTTGTCTACCACGAGACTTGCCATATCCTTATCCATGCTGTTAAATACGACAACTTTACTCAGACGGTTCCTGAACTCGGGCTGGAAGACGCGTTTAACCTCCTCCATGAGGACGCTGTTGTCATGCCCCTCGCTGACAAAGCCTATGCCGCTTTTGCCAAGCTTGTTAGCCCCTGCATTTGAGGTCATAATAACGACGACATTCCTGAAGTCGGCTTTTCGTCCCTGGTTATCGGTCAGCGTCGCATAGTCCATGACCTGAAGCAGGACATTATAGATATCGGGATGAGCCTTTTCAATTTCATCGAGCAAAAGAACGGCAGAAGGACTCTTCCTTATGGCCTCTGTGAGTATTCCACCCTCCTCGTAGCCAACGTAGCCCGCAGGAGATCCAATTAGCTTTGCAACCGCATGTTTCTCGCCGTATTCACTCATATCGAAACGAATGAGTTTGACACCAAGCTCATCCGCAAGCCTTTTTGCAATCTCTGTTTTTCCGACTCCGGTAGGTCCCACAAATAAAAGGCTTGCAAGAGGTTTGTTCTCCTCCGAAAGACCTGCCTTGGAGAATTTCACAGCATTTACAACCTGTGATACAGCCTCATCCTGGCCGAAAATCTTGCCCTTAAGTCTATTCTCAAGAGTTGCAAGCCCTGTAACATCATCTGTCTCAACAGTCTCAATAGGCACCCTGCATATTTTGGTGAGAATCTCGTTAATTACTTCCTTATCAACAATCTGCTTCTTAGCCTTTAACGGATGAAGCTTTCTGAAGGATCCTGCCTCATCGATAATGTCAATCGCTTTGTCCGGAAGATATCTTTCATTTATGTATTTTGCACTCATTTTCACAGCATAAGGAAGAACTTCATCCTCATATATTACGCCGTGATAGTTCTCATACTTATCCTTTAGTCCCTCAAGTATTCGGATGCTCTCCTCCTCTGAGGGTTCCTTTATCTCCACATTTTGAAAACGGCGGACTAGGCTCTTGTTCTTCTCGAAATACTTCTTGTATTCTTCAAAGGTTGTCGCCCCGATGAATCTGATATGTCCATCTGCAAGATAGGGCTTAAGCATGTTCGATGCATCAAAAGAGCCTTCTCCAACTGCGCCGGCACCTGAAAGATTATGTATCTCATCGATATAAATAATTGGCTTTTCTTCTTTTCCTATCTCTGACAATACCTTCTTGAAGCGCTTCTCAAAATCACCTCTGTACTGTGTTCCGGCGAGCATACCTCCGAGATCCAATGCAAAAACTCTGGCACCTTTTATTGCATCCGGCACTTCGTTTTTCCTAAGGAGCTCCACAAGTCCATAGGTTATTGCTGTCTTACCGACTCCGGGTTCCCCGATGTGAAGCGGGTTGTTCTTGTCCTTGCGGCACAGAATCTGGATGGTTCTCTCAAGTTCTTCCTTCCTACCGATAAGGGGATTCACATCCTCCAAAGTATCATTAAGGCAGGGTGCAAATATTTTGAGATTGCCCGTATCCTCCTCGCGCTCGGGACCGCCTGTAGAGGCACTGCCGCCATAGTCTACGTTCTCATCTTCAATATATGAAAGTTCCTCAAGAAGTTCAGCTTCCGTAAGCCCATCCTGCTCCATGTAATATACTGCATAGCTGTTATCAAGATTCCAGATTGCATGGATAAGATGCCTTATATGGACCTCGGAGCAGCCGCTTGAATAGGCACTCTGTCCCGCAAAATTAATCATATGCTGTGTGGAAAGAGAGAGCACAGGTTCTTTTCCTTTTACCTTCTCAATGTATTTTGCCGCATAATTCATAAGGTTCTTCGAAAGAGCCTGAATATCACCGCCGCACTCCTCATAAGCCTCGCGAAATGCCTCATCATCAAGCATCATAAGGAGCACCAGCTCCGGTGTCACATATTCATATTGGTTACTACTTGCATACTCCACCGCATTTTGAAGTGCAAGCATAGCTTCTGCAGATAGATTCATATTATGCCTCCTCCACGCTCATGCGAAACGGAAAGCCCTCCTGTTTCGCCCGCATCAGGGCTGCGTTCACCTTGGTTGATGCGATGTCGTAAGGATATTTTCCAACAACTGCCTGTCCCTTTTTATGGACACCAAGCATAATGGACTGAGCTGTGACCTCGTCCTTATGAAATATATCCATTAGAATCTCCACCACGAATTCCATAGTGGTGAAGTCGTCGTTGTACATGACCACGTTGAACTGACGCGGCTCCTTAACTTTATCCTTTGTACGCTCCTTTGTCTGTCCCTGAACTGCCATAATAATCACCGCCTTTTCTTTTTTTGCTGTCTTCCTGTGATCATTATCAATAGACTCTCCGGAATGAAATGCTGAAAAGCAATAGCAAGCTTCATCCCAAGAGTCGGAATTATTACTGTCTGCCTCTTCTTCATACCCGTAAGGCATTCTTTTACGCATTGTTTAGCGGATATACCTTTAAGAGCAAACATCACATCCGACTTACTGTTAAACTCAGTATCCACCGGTCCCGGGCAGAGGCAGCAAACATAAACGCCGCTTCCCTGTTCTTTAAGCTCTCTCGCAACAGCTTTGGTAAGCGAAACAACATACGCTTTGGATGCGTAGTAGGTCGCCATGTAAGGGCCTGCCGGAAGAAGGCCTGCCGATGAAGCTACGTTCAGGATTGTCCCCGTTCCCTGCGCTTTCATTTTGCGAAGCACACCCTTGAAAAGAATATGCATGGCAATATCGTTGACCTTTATCATTGATATTTCCTTTTCAAGATCAGTTTCAAGAAAAGATCCCGCTGTCCCGAAACCCGCATTATTTATGAAAACATCGATATGTTCTTCGGAAATACTCTCCAAGAGTTTTTTACACTGACTCTCATCAGATAGATCCGTTGTTATAACTTTGCAGTTTTCACCGATTTTTGTACGCATGGCTTCAAGGCGATCTGTGCGCCTTCCCGTGAGGATTAGCCTATATCCTATTTTCGCATACACTCTGGCAAATTCCTGCCCTATTCCGGATGTCGCTCCTGTAATAAAAACTGTTTTCACTTTACTCTCCTCATAAGACAATATCTTTATCAAGCTTTGAAAGGTTCTTTTTATGAATCAGCATGAGCAGTGCCTCCTTCGCCTTTAGCGGAACATCAGGATCCACATACTCATTGACAACACCATCTTTTATTGCAACCACGTTTATACCATATTTTTTTCTGAGGTTAAGCTCTTTTAATGACTTACCCACCCACTTTTCCTTGGGCAGCATCTCTATCAGACATATATCATCACTTACTTCGAAATACTCAAGGAAGTTGCTGGAAATAAGCCCTCTTGCCGTTCTTATACCGCTCTCCTCTTCGGGATAGATAACCTCATCTGCTCCGATTTTGGATAAAACAGATCCCATTCTCTCGTTACTTGATTTGGCAACAACCCACTTAACTCCGCACTCCTTGGATATCATCGTGCACATTATGCTCGCTTCAAGGCTCATACCCATGGCAACCACAGCGCAGTCGATGTTGGATATGCCAAGCGCCTTTATGGCAGCGGGATCCGTAAGATCAGCCTCAATAGCTGTTGTCGCCTTGGCGGAATAGGAATCGATGATGTCCTCGTCGTTATCTACTACCATAACATCCGCACCGCTCTCTATAAGCTTATCGGCCACTGCCTGGCCGAATTTTCCAAGACCAAATACCACAAAAGAATTATACTTCATCAGTCCGCTCTCCTTTTATCCTACTATAAAGTGTCCGTTTGAAAATCTGATATCATTTTTATCCGAACGCTTAGTGCTGAAAAATAGTGCCATGGAAATAGGTCCTATTCTTCCTGCATACATTCCGATCATTACCACTATCATTCCCGGCACATTAAGACTCGCCGTGAGCGACCTGGAGAGGCCTACGGTTCCTGTTGCGCTGAATATCTCATAGGCCGCGGAAAGCGCCGGTGCATCGCACACCTGCATAAGTGCGATCATCAGTACCATAGTCAGCATAAGGTTTGACATAACGATGGCACTTGCCTTGTTGATCAGCTTTTCCGAGACAGCTCTGCTGAACACAACGGGCTCTGTCCTGTTCCTGATAAATGAAAAGACATTGAGGAGAACCACAAAGATTGTAACCGTCTTTATTCCTCCCGCCGTACCCACCGGAGATCCTCCGATGAACATGTACATGCATCCCACAATACAGGTTGAAGGTGTCAGCGACTCCTGGGGAACAGTGGCAAAGCCGGCTGTTCTGAAGGTCACTGATTGGAAAAAGCTTGCAAGGACTTTATTCCCCACTGTCATTTTTCCTATTGTATCAGGGTTATCCCACTCAAAAAGCATAACCAGAATGGTTCCGGATATCAGTAAAAACAACGTCAGGTTGATTACAAGCTTGGAATGCTCGCCAAGCCTTTTCCAGAAGATTCTGATATTGTATCTGTGTTTTACCGATCTTTTCAGGTTTTCAATAAAATCGAACCATACGACATATCCGACGCCGCCAAGAACAATCAGTGTGATTGTGATCAGGTTCACCGGGATATTGGCCTGATAATCAATAAGAGAATTGGCCCCCATCACATCCATTCCGGCATTGCAAAAAGCCGAAACTGCGTTAAAGACAGACACCCATATTCCTTTGAAAAAACCGAACTTTGGAATAAAGACAAATGAATAAAGAACAGCTCCGATGCCCTCAACAATAAAGGTGTCCTTTATTACTCTTATGAGGAATTTGATCAGTCCGTGAATCGAATCAAGATTGTAGTAGTCCTGAATCAGAAGTCTGGTGCTTAAGGAAAACTTCTTTTTCATAAGCATCATTATCGCGGAGTACAACGTAATTACGCCAAATCCGCCTATTTGAATTAATATCAGGATTATCAGTTGTCCAAGAAATGACCAGTGAGAAAAGGTGTCGACCACCACAAGACCGGTAACGCATATTGAAGTGGTTGCCGTAAACAGAGCGGTGATAAAGTCAGTGTGCTCGCCCCTTGCCGTTGCTGCCGGAATCATCAGAAGAAATGAACCAACCACTATTGCCAGCAAAAAGCCAAGCACAATTATCTGTGTTGATGTTAATCTGCTTTTTTCTATCTTTGTTTCATTAAAAACTCGCAATCGGTGTACCTCTGTAAGCGATAGTTTACTTGTAACCTAAGGTTTAAATAACCCCAAGCGTTTTTAATACGAAGAGCCAAAACGTAAGGGAAAAAGAACAGCCAAAGGTAGTTATCATTATTATACTACTGCTGAGCGTCCCTTCATGTCCCATGTTCTTCGCCATGATATAGCAGCTGACTGTAGTGGCTGAACCGAGCATCACAAGAATCGCCACCAGCTGCTCTCCCGCAAAACCAAGACGAATTGCGACAGGCATGAATATCATAACCAGTAAAAACAGCTTGATGAAGCTTGCCACCAGTGCGGGTTTTACATTCTGCAAAGCTTTTCTGTAATCGAAGGTCGCACCCATCGACATGAGCCCCAGCGGTGTCGCAAGTGCGCCGACGTCACTTACTACGGTGTCCATGATTTTGGGAACGGGCAGCTTACAAACAGACCAGATAAGTCCCGTCAATATTCCAAGTATGATGGGATTTTTGATAATCCCAAGTATGGTTTTCTTTACCAATGTGGTGCTATCAGTTGACGAGCGTCCCACGTTTTTACCGTCAGTCGATACATTCTCGTCCTCCGGAGCTGTCACTGTCAGTATAATAACTGCAAAGATGTTATATAATGGCACACTTCCAAGGATCATCAGAGGTGCCATTCCGCTACTGGATTCGCCGTAAATGCTGTGAATAAACGCAATACCCAGAAGCGCTGCGCTGCTTCGATAAGCGCCCTGTAAAAACTCGCCTCGTCTGGAGGGCGTTTTTACAAATATTCGTGACAACAAACTTATAAAAAGTATGCTGACTATTGTGGTGACAAAACAAAAGAGTACAAAGCCCGGATTCCAGGTCCCTATAAAGTCCTGCTTTGCCAGATCCGAAAAGAGCAGAACCGGCAGTGCAACTTTAAATACAAATTTGTTCATAAACGCCGCAGCGTTATCATCTATTATTCCAAGTCTCCTGAACACATTTCCGAGTGTCATAAGGAAGAAAATCGGAAGTGTTGCATTTAAACTAAAAACCAAATTTTGCATATCTTACACTACCACCTCTTAAGCAGGTCTTTCTTCTTAAGTCCGTTTCTTTTGGCTGATCTTGGCCAGCCTGAGTTCCCTGCAATCTGATACAGCACGCGCGGAAACTTATATGCATCCGCATAGATATTCTCTATAGAAGTGCCTTCATTTACAGCCTGTCCAAGCCTTTTAAGTGAAAGCGCGACATTTCTGGCCGGTCCCTTTGTGGGATCAGGCATGCGCATCATCTGTCCCATCATCTCTCCTGCACCTATTGCAACTCCTCCGCAATATTCATATCCGCATGTTTCAGCCCACTCTTCCATCATGCCAAGGAGTTTGCATATCTGTCTGCTTTCGTAGAATCCCATGTTAGCTACGACATATATCTTCTTTTTGTCTCTGTTTACGTTCGCCTCCAGTTTTTCCAAGAGTCTCAAAACAGTAGAGGGAATCCCGTCGACATAGAGTGGCATTCCGAAGACAATCCTTTTATATGAAGTAACAAGCTCTGCAAGTTCATCGTACTTATTTAAGTAGGTCAAAAGATTGATGCTTTCTGTCTCGCATTCTATGCTGCCGCTTAAGTATTTCAGGAATTTCAGAGAATTTGCATCATCGCCCCTTGAGCTGCAGTTGATCAGTAGAATATTTTGAGATTCTGATACCGTCTCTAAAGAGCTGGTATTCTCTTTGCTTTCAGCTACGTTATCCGAGAATGTTTTATCAGATTCTTCGATGTTTTCAAACTTAAGTGCCTTGATATCTCCGTGAAAATTTCTGCACACCGCTTCCACATACTTTTTTGCATGCTCTTTTTGTGTGTCAGTAAAAGCTTTCCCTCTGAAAATAAAAGTGATTTCCTGCTTTTCGGGATATCTTTTTTCATGGTGCATCTCCCCGTTAAACACTTTCATATATGGAAGCACCAGGCCTATGCTGCGGTCGAATACATTTTTCACAAAGCTGCTAAAGCCGCCGTAGGTATATCTGCTCATAACAACGACTTCATCTGCCTTGTGGAACAATACTCCCATGCGGTCATAGCCGTCCTTAATCATGCATACGCCGGGAGTCTTGGTCCAGCATCCAAAACAGCCCACACAGGGCTTAATACTACCGTTATCCGATATTATCTCCCAGTCCTTGTAATCGTCTTCGATTCTATTCCATTCCTCGTCATTAAGATCATGTATTAAGAGCCTCATAGAAATCTCCCCATTTTCAAAAAACTCTTTTTCACACGTTTCCAATCAGACCATTAATTCCTAAAATTCTGTCAGTCCGAAATCTCCTCTTCCAAAACACCGCATACCACAAATCTGTGAGTGTCCTTACTGTCCGTGCATGTGGATAATGTAATGACTTTACTTGTACTCTTAACCGGAATCTCCGAATCCATGTAGGACTTAAGTCTTACAGGTTCTGCGTCCGCAACAAACTCATCCGAAGCAGCCCCAACATAATCGTAGATCACATAATCCTTAGGCACATCCATGTAGCAGAATATCAGATATTTAAGTATCTTCTCCGCAGTAATAACATAGATGTACTTGTGATCATCATAGAAGCCTTTTTCAAATCTGTAGTCGCGAAGGCTTCCGAACATGGAACGATCCTTCATGTTATGTCCGTAGATAATCGAATTTGAATCGGTAAAATCGGATTTGGATCTGCTGTCTAAGAAAATCGCACCTGTATCCGAAGTCTCTCCGTCGGAATTACTGGTCAGATATTTTTCATTATCCTCAGCCTGCATTATAGGGTAACTGATCTGGGTTCCGTCTACGACAAGCCATCCTACAACATCAGGATTTTCTTTTATGTAGGCAGTGAGGTCAATCTGAGGAAAATCGGAATTTTCTGATGCAGGTTGGTCGGACTCTGTAACATAGGATTTCGGCTCATCAGTCTCGGGAGTATCTGCTACAGGCTGCACTTCCGAAGTCTCACTCTCGTTACTTTCTTCTAATGATTCTTCAATCTTATCTTCCTGAGCTACATCTGAAGCTGTTGTACCTTCTTCCTGTGTTTCCTCCGATGTCACAACTTCTTCTGCATTTTCCTGAACAGTGGTTGTGCTCTTCTGAGGCGCTGATGCATGCCATACGTAAAGAAGCGCCAACGCTGCAATTATTGCTATTGAAATTAATACGCCTTTTTTCTTGAAAACAAGACCTAGAAGCTCACAAATCTTCTCAGGTATAAAAAACAGGATGCTCAAAAAAACGATGAGTCCCAGCGTAAAATATGTCACGCGCTTTGCACTGCTTTTATGCTTTTTATTATATTCGCCGGCATTCTGTACCAGTTTTGTAAATAATTTTTTCTTAAAACTGCTCACTGTAAAATCTTTCCCAACTTCTTAATAAAACTAAACGTACAGCAATAATAGTACCATATAAAGAAGAAGGCTGCCACACCTGTACGAGTGTGACAGCGTTCCTTCCAAAGTGGTTATTTTACCGTTGCATTTGTCTGTTTCTTAATCTTCTTTATAATCTTATCCTTGCCTTTTCCTTTTTTGCCTTTTACTGTGATAACCGCTCCGTCGCTTATCTTCTTGAAGGCATTTTTTCCTACCTTCAGAGACTTATTTGGAGCTATTTTAACCTTCTTAAGCTTATTACACTTGAAGAATGCCATGGTACCGATTTTCTTCACATTTGAGCCGATAGATACACGCTTTAGTTGTTTATTACCCTTACCGGCTTTTGCGGAGATTTCGGTTACAGGATAGGAAACACCTTTAACAGTGATCTTGTTGATTGAAACACTCTTCACCTTGCCAATCCTCTTAGCTATAGCATTACCGTCGGTTCCGATATAATATGTGACACCTCTTATGTCTACAATCATCGGAAGAGCTGAGTTACCGCCGGCGGCTCCGCCTTCTGCTCCATTACCGGTGCTCTCAGCTACTGTGCCCTGTCCGGTTCCGGATCCGTTGCCGTTTCCGGCTCCATTTCCATTGCCGCTTCCACCTCCGTTACCACCTGTATTCAGGACGTTACTGTCGTCATCGATATCCTCACCGAATTCGTCGTTTTCTCCATTCTCACCGATACCGGGCTCATTTCCTTCACCATTTTCGCCTTGAATTGTGTCGGCTCCGGCACCGCCTTCATTTCCTGTGCTGCCAGGATTCTCACCCTGAGGATTTTCACCTCCGGCACCATTACCATCACCTTCCGAATTACTCTTGGGAGTTACCTCAGCCTCTTTAGCTTTCTCTTCGGCCTTCTTCTCCTCTTCTAGTCTCTTTGCTTCCTCTTCTGCAGCTATCCGAGCCTCTTCCTCGGCTTTCTCAGCAGCCTCTTCAGCAGTTTTTGCTTCTTTGTCCAGTTTATCTCTGGCTGCCTGTGCTGCATCCCTGGCCTTCTGAGCTGCTGTATTGGCCTTACTAGCCGCATCCTTAGCTGTCTTGGCTGCATCAAGAGCATCGCCCTTAGCTGTACTATCTTCGGTAGCACCTGCAGCAATAGTAGCTGCCTTCGACTTATCTGAAGCAGTTTTTGCTGCACTTTCTGCAACCCTCGCTGCCTCCTCAGCTGCTGCTATAGTATCCTCATTAGGATTATCCGAAACTGCTTTTGCTGCTTCCTCAGCAGCCTTAATCGCTGCATCCACCAAGCCTGCCGCGTTATTAGCTGCTTCCGCCGCATCCCTTGCTGCCTGTGCTGCTTTGTCAGAAAGACCCTTTTCAGCTGTATCTGCGTCACTTTCAACTGATGATGCCGTATTTTTTGCTTTCTCTGCTGCTGCTTCTGCTGCTTCTGCTGCTTTTCTTGCCGCATCTGCAGCATCCTGAATGCTGCTTGCAATATCAGAGCTTACTCCGGCTTTAGCATTTTCTGCTGCAGTTGCAGCTTCTTTTGCTGCAGTAGCTGCTGCATAAGCTGTTTCTCCTGCAGTCTTAGCAGATTTTGCTGCTGCTTTTGCAGCACTAATTGCTGATGCTGACGGATTATTATTATTATTTACTTCCCAAACTGCTTCCTTTGCTCTTGCAGTAGCAGCTATTGCCCTTGCCGCTGCCGCTGCTGCATCTGCAGCTTTTGCTGCTGCTTTTGCTGCGCTTGCTGCTGCCCGCGCATCCTTAGCTGCAGCTGTTGTATCTTCTTTTACGGTAGCGGTATTTGCCGATGTCGCTGCTTTTTCTGCACTCTCTGCAGCTGCTTTTGCATCATCTGCTGAATAGTTTGCATCAGATGCTGCACCGGATGCTGTCTTTGCAGCATTTTCAGCATTTGCAAGTTTTGCTATAGATGGATCTGCTCCTGCTTCATCTGCTGCACTTTCTGCACTCTCAGCTGCTGCTATTGCAGCCTCTGCTGCTTTTATTGCAGCACCTGCCGCATTTCTGGCATTTCCTGCCTCAGTGCCTGCTGCTTCATCGAGATCAGCTCTGGCATTACTTGCAGCTTGTTCTGCTTTGTCTGCTTCTGTTTTAGCATTATCTGCTTCCTGTGCTGCCAGCGAAGCTGCGCTGCTTGCTTCTGATTTTGCCGTGCTATCACTGGTAGCCTCTGCTGCCTTTTCTGCTAATTCTGCAGCTTCTGTAGCGACTTCAGCTGCTGATCTGGCTGCCGCTGCTGCAGCTTCTGCTGCTTCTATAGCACCGGTTGTTCCCGAATCCTCTGCTGCTTCTGCCGCCTTTTTTGCTGCTTCTGCCGCCTCTTTTGCTGTATTTGCTGCTCCCTTTGCAACCTCTGCCGCACTAATAGCTGCCTCTTTTGCGTCATCAGCAAGCTTACTCCTTACATCACTTACTGCTTGTTCTGCATCTCCTGCTGCAGCTTCCGCTTTTTCTACAGTATCCTTCGCTGCAGCTGCCGCAGCCTCTGCATCTGTCTTAGCCTGACCTTCCGCACTTTTGGCTGCCTCTTCCGCAGCCTTCTGTGCTTCGGCCGCTGCTTTTGCTGCATCTCTTGCTGTCTGAGCAGCATTTTCAGCTGCTTTTATTGTCGCATCCGACTGGTTAGTTCTTACTGCTTTTGCTGCCGCAGTTGCTGCATTAGCTGCAACCTCCGCAACCTCTGCCGCACTGTTTGCATTAGCTGCTGCCGTCTCGGCTGCCGTAGCATTTTCAGCTGCCTTTGCCGCTGCTTCGTCCAGTTTCTCCTGTGCAGTATTCGCTAAAGTTTCTGCCTCCTGTGCTGCTTTGCTTGCTTCACTGGCGGCATCCTTCGCATCCTGCGCAGCTTTATTTGCATTTGCAGCTTCATTACTACTTGCGGATTTTGCCGCTGCTTCCGCAGCCTCAGCAGCTGCTATAGAATTCTCTGCCGCAGTCTTAGCAACTTCCGCCTTTGCCTTGGCATCTGCTACTAAACCTGCCGTAGCTTTTTCTCCATTTTCTCCAAGTGCTTCCTTTGCACTATTAACCGCTTCTTTTGCTGCATTTGCCGCATCTATTGCTGTATTAGCATTTTGAATCGCTGTCTCAGCCGCAGCATCAAGCTCTTCCTGAGCAGTCTTGGCTGCTTCATCAGCTTCCTTAGCCGCAGCCTTAGCTTTTTCTGCCGCATCTCGCGCTGCATCCGCTGCCTTCTGAGCTGCTGTTGCAAGTTCATCACTTACCCCGGCCTTTGCCTTTTCTGCCGCACTTGCCGCATCCTCAGCAGTCTTTGCTGCGGACTCCGCTGCATCTGCAGCCTTCTGGGCCGCTGCTATTGTAGTGGTTGAGGCTGTACCTGAGACAGCTGTCTTTGCATTACCGGCTGCTGTTGTTGCTTTTTTTGCTGAAGTCGCTGCGGACTCCGCTTTTTTTGTTGCATCCTTTACAGCCTTATCAAGCTTTTCCTGTGCGGCATTGGCTGCATCCAAAGCATCATTAGCAGCCTTTTCCGTTTTAGCTGCCTGCTCTGTTGCTGCGGTGGCAGCATCTGTTGCCTTGGATTTAACCGTACTGTCGCTTGTTCCTGCTGCAAGATCTGTGGCTGTCTGCGCCGCATTCCTTGCTACAGTTGCAGCATCTGTAGCCTTCTGAGCTGCTTCCTTTGCCGCTGCTATAGTTTCAGCCGAAGGATTATTCTTTACTGTTTTTTTTGCATTTTTAGCATTCTTTTCTTCTATTTTTGCCTCAGCGGTTGCGTCCTTAACAACCTGTATAATAACACTCGAATCAAGGTTCGGATTAACCGTATCCGCAAGCACAAACTCTACCTTAGTGATATTCACCTTCCTGTAGGGTGAATAATAATCGTCAGTTCTGGTACCTGTATTGGACATTACGCCGAAGTAATATGCCGCTCCACCAGTTGGTTCCATGCTATAGACACTGCTTTCATCCATATCGTACTGAACAAACGAATGATCACCCGATGAATCGTATAGCATAAATGCAAGCTTAAGATTCGGATCCTGATTTTCAACATATACATTCAAAGCCTTTAGCTTACTTACATCTATTTCTCTGCCCAGTGCAAAAGCTGTCTCCTGCCAGTTTCTTACAAAAGTTAGTTTTCCATCTTCAATTATATTTTTTCCAACATCATCCTGAGACCATCTGTTTATAAACTTTACTTTATTTCCATTATTTCCACTACTTTTGAGATTTTTATTTGTACAATCATAAGTAATCGTCGTAAGTTTCTGATTATCCGTAGCAGTTGAAGCTGATGAACCTGAAGAAGCACCGGATGATCCGCCTGAAGTCCCGCCTGATGCAGCCTTTTTATTAATCGTAATTGATTCTATAGACAGGGATGTAGAACCGGACATGACTGACATAAAACCTATGCAACGGAAATTCCCGCTATAGGACGGTGTTATAACTATATCCCCGTTTCCGTCACGGAATTGATTCCACACAACCTGACTATGCTCGTTGGCATCAGTATTAGATACCTGAGACCAGGAATTATATAGTTTTATTGCAATCGCTTTACTCTGATTACTTAGCTTTACTGTAATATTCTCGATTTCTCCGGTATTAATCTGTTCATTAAAATCATAAACATACTCACCGTATTGTTCGGAGATGGTGAGATTCCTGGCACTTTTTATCTCATTTCTATCCCACTTATTAAAAACATCTATATTGTTTTTCTCGATTTTTCCTTCACCGGAAATATTGCCAATCGTCCATCTTATATTAAAAAAAATGACAAGTGACGCTGCTTTTGAATTTAGAGTGTTCGTACCTAACACTCCCAATATCATCATGACAGAGAGCGCAATTGTAATTATCCTATAAACCTTCTTTAACATCGTTCATCTCTCCTTTATAAAGCATTGCGAAATCACGATTTTAGGCTCCTATTTCAAATATATTCTTTATAATGAGCGTTTTCAACGAATTAGGGCCTATATCTCACTCTTTTAATAAAGGTTTCAGAATTAGTTTATGAAGATAAACAAAAAGCCGTCCGGCCGCTTACAATTTGTCAATGTAAGAGCCGTCCGGCAAATATTTACAGAACAAAATTCTTCAGCATCGCTTTTCCATCCGGTGTCATTATGGATTCGGGATGGAACTGAACTCCGTAGATCGGATAATCCCTGTGCTTTACCGCCATAACCTCACCATCCGTGGTGCGTGCGGTAACTATTAGTTCCTGAGGTATTGTAGAATCATCCGCTGCCAGAGAATGGTATCTTGCTACAGGTGCTTCTTCCGGAAGTCCTTTGAAAATCGGACAATCAAGGTCAAATTTGACATCGGACTGTTTTCCGTGCATCAGCCTTTTGGCATAGGTTACCGTAGCTCCATATGTGGCGCAGATAGCCTGATGCCCCAGGCATACACCCAGGGTCGGGATTTTCTTTGCAATTGTTTTTGCCACCTCCATGCAAATACCGGCATCCTCAGGCCTTCCGGGGCCAGGGGAGAGGATTATCCTGTCGGGACTAAGAGCCTCAATTTCGGATATCGTCATCTCGTCGTTTCTTATGACTTTTATGTCCGGTTCTATCTCACCGATAAGCTGGTAAAGGTTATAGGAAAAGCTGTCGTAGTTATCTATTAATAAAATCATTATTATTCCTCCGTCTCAAGTGCCTTCATCACAGCCTTCGCCTTGTTCATGCACTCCTCGAATTCCTTCTCCGGAACGGAATCGGCTACTATTCCGGCGCCGCTTCTTACGAAGACTTTTCCGTTTTTCTTGTAGGCAATTCGGATTGCAATGCAGGTGTCCATGTTTCCGGTGAAATCAATATAACCGATAGCTCCGCCGTAGATGCCTCTCTTGTTATTTTCAAGTTCACCGATTATCTGGCAGGCTCTGATCTTGGGTGCCCCGGAAAGTGTTCCTGCGGGAAGCACGGAGGATATCGCATCAAGCGCATCCCTGTCATCCCTTATTTCTCCGCGGACTGTAGATCCTATGTGCATTACATGTGAATAGCGCTCTATCGAATGCAGCTTTTCAACCTCTACAGTTCCGAATTTACTGATTTTCCCTAGATCATTTCTTCCAAGATCCACAAGCATGTTGTGCTCAGCAAGCTCTTTTTCATCAGCAAGAAGTTCCTCTTCCAGCTCTTTGTCCTCCTTCACAGAAGCGCCTCTGGGTCTGGTTCCCGCAAGCGGGAAGGTGTGCAAAATGCCATCCTTCAATTTAACCAGCGTCTCGGGAGAAGCACCGGCAACCTCCACATCGGTTCCTGAAAAATAGAACATGTAAGGTGACGGGTTGATTGTTCGAAGGAGTCTGTAAGTATCAAAAAGGCTTCCTTCATACTGTGCACTAAATCTGTTGGAGAGCACTATCTGAAAAATATCGCCCTCAAATATGTGTCTCTTTGCCTTCTCCACCATCTCACAGTACTGTTCTTTATTGAAAAGAGGTGTCATCTCAGTTAGGAGTCTGCCGCGAACTTCAGTCGCTTTTTCTCCTGTGGTAAGGAGCTTTATTATGTTCTCAAGATCAGCTATTGCTTTATCATAATTCGTCTGTAAAGCGGACGGATCAAGTTTCATGTTAGCTATAAGTACGATCTTCTGCTTAGTATTATCGAAGGCAATAACCTTGTCGAAGAGCATGAGATCTACGTCCATGAATCCCTCGGAATCCTCTACATTCATTCTGACTGTAGGCTCACTATAGCCCAGGAAGTCATAGGAAAAATAGCCCACCATTCCTCCCGCAAAGGGCGGAAGATCTGAAAATCTGGGGCTATTGTAGTCCTTTAGGATTTTTCTAAGGCACTCAGAAGGATCTCCTGTTGCTGTCGTCTCATTTCCGTTTTCATCCGTGATGCCGATTTTCCCGTCGATGCAGGTTATCTTCATGGTCGGATCATAGCCAAGAAATGAGTATCTTCCCCAGGTCTCATTAGCCTGCGCAGACTCAAGCATATAGACATGCTTTGATGCTTTCTTGAGGATTCTCATAGCCTCTATGGGTGTTATAAAATCTGAAAGGATTTCGCAGCTGACAGGAAGTACGTTGTATTTTCCGGTAGCGGCAAGCTTTTCAATTTCGGTAAAGTCAGGTGTAATTTTCATTTTATGTCCTCATCCGTCAGCTTCGCTGACACCTTCTCCTGAGGAGAAGGCATTATTTATTATGATGCCTTGTAGGCGCTCTTCATGTTCTTTACAAATTCTCCGACCTTGGCAGGTGCATCCTTGCCGTTCTGTTCGATGATGCGGACGATTGCGGATCCAACGATTGCACCGTCTGAAATTTCTGCCATATTTGATGCCTGCTCGGGAGTTGAGATTCCAAATCCGACTGCGCAGGGAACATCGGTGACCTTTCTTATCTGATCAACGAGGTCCTTAACGTTGGTTGTTATGGAGGTTCTGGTTCCTGTAACACCAAGACTTGATACGATGTAGATAAAGCCCTTGGCTTCCTTAGCAATCATCGCAATCCTGTCCTCAGATGTTGGAGCAACCATTGAAATAAAATCGACTCCATAGGTGCCGGCCGATTTGTCGAACTCGCTCTTTTCCTCAAAAGGGACATCGGGAAGTATCACTCCGTCCATTCCGATCTTTTGGCACTTTTCAAAAAATCTGTCCATTCCATAGGAGAAGATCACATTGGCGTAGGTCATGAAAACCATAGGCACCGTTATCTCACTGCGGATTTCTTCTACCATGGCAAAGATGTCATCGGTGGTTATGCCGTTTTTCAGTGCTCTTATGTTGGCTCCCTGAATCACCGGGCCCTCGGCTGTGGGATCTGAAAATGGAATGCCAAGTTCGATGAGGTCAGCGCCGTTTTTCTGAAGCTCTCTTAAGATGTTCTTGGTTGTATCAAGGTCGGGATCCCCGCAGGTCACAAATGGAATGAATGCTTTTTTATTATTGAAAGCCTCTGCTATTTTACTCATGGATGTCCTCCCCTCTGTATCTTGCGATAGCGGCGCAGTCCTTGTCGCCTCTTCCTGAAATGGTTATTACTATTATCTCGTCCTTGCTCATTGTCGGAGCAATCTTTATTGCGTGAGCCACAGCATGCGCTGACTCAATCGCAGGAATTATTCCCTCTGTCTTGGAGAGATACTCAAATGCGTTAACCGCTTCGTCATCAGTTACAGGCACATACTGAGCTCTTCCTGTGTCGTGAAGGTTTGCGTGCTCCGGTCCGATTCCGGGATAATCAAGTCCTGCGGAAATCGAGTAAACGGGAGCAATCTGTCCGTACTCATCCTGGCAGAAATATGACTTCATACCATGGAAAATTCCGAGTTTTCCGGTATTGATGGTAGCTGCTGTCTCAAAGGTATCAATGCCTCTTCCCGCTGCTTCGCAGCCAATCAGCTTAACGTCTTTATCTTCTATAAAATTGTAGAAGGTTCCGATGGCATTTGATCCGCCGCCTACACAGGCCATGACCACATCGGGAAGTCTTCCTTCCTTTTCAAAAATCTGTTCTTTTATCTCTTTTGAGATAACTGCCTGGAAGTCTCTTACGATTGTCGGGAAAGGATGCGGTCCCATAACAGATCCAAGACAGTAATGAGTATCATCAATTCTGGAAGTCCACTCTCTCATTGCTTCTGAAACCGCATCCTTAAGGGTTGCTGTACCTGAAGTTACAGGGATTACCTCTGCGCCGAGAAGTCTCATTCTGTATACATTGAGGGCCTGTCTCTTGGTGTCCTCTTCTCCCATAAATACAACGCATTCCATTCCCATGAGAGCCGCAGCTGTTGCAGTTGCTACGCCATGCTGACCTGCGCCCGTCTCTGCGATAAGTCTTGTCTTTCCCATCTTCTTTGCAAGAAGCGCCTGACCAAGAACGTTGTTTATCTTGTGTGAACCTGTGTGGTTGAGGTCCTCTCTCTTGAGATAGATCTTCGCTCCGCCAAGGTCCTTTGTCATCTTCTCAGCGTAATAGAGTCTTGAAGGTCTGCCCGCATATTCGTTTAAAAGTTCTGTGAGTTCCCTGTTGAACTCAGGATCGTTTTTGTAATGGTTGTAGGCTTTTTCAAGCTCTATTACCGCATTCATGAGTGTCTCTGGGATGTACTGTCCGCCATGTACTCCGAATCTTCCGTTTGTGTTGGTCATTGTTCTTCTCCCATTCCCCTCATCTGCCCTTCGGGCACCTTCCCCCCAGGGGGAAGGCTTAAGATAGAGGTTAGTCATTTCTTATAATTGATATAATAAAACTCATCTTCTCCTCATCCTTGACACCGTCAGTCTCTATTCCGGAGCTGACATCGATGGCGTAAGGCTTTATGTCTGTTACAGCTTCCTCGATGTTTTCAGTGTTAATTCCACCAGCGAGGAAGTATGGTCTTGTAATCTGTTTTAGTATCTCCCAGTTGAAGGCTGTGCCGGTGCCCTGTCCTGAGTCAATAAGAACCATGTCAGCAGAGGATGTTTGAACTTCTTCCAAAAAATCTTCTGTCCCGTTTTTAGTACAGTTATAATTTTTTATCTGAAAAGCTTTTATGATTTTTGCAGCTGTCAGTTTTCTTAGCTGTCCAATATATTTCTCATCTTCATTTCCGTGGAGCTGTATTGTTTCGATGATGTTTTCGTTTGCAAGTCCTGCAATGAACTCCGGTTTTTCATCAACAAATACGCCAACCGCTTTTATGTTAGAATCAAGCTTTTCCTTTAGTTTTTTTGCTTCCTCCGGCTCCACGTTTCGCTTACTCTTTTTGAAAAATACGAAACCGATGTAATCCGGTTTAAGCCTGTTTACAATTTTGATATCTTCGGGTCTCGTGAGACCACAAAATTTGGTTTTTGTCATAGGCCCCTCATCCGCCCTTCGGGCACCTGTCTTCGCTCCGCTCCGCGCTAAACCGACGGTCTACGTTCCACTCCGGTCGTTGCTAAGCACTCGTCCCCCGGACGAGTAGCAACCCCGGACGTCGAGCGCCCCCTAGGGGAAGGCATTATTCTTTAGGATTTCAGTTCGGCGAGCATTGCCTTTTTGTCTGGCGCTCTCATAAGTGTTTCACCGACAAGTACCGCGTCCACTCCGGCTTCTCTAAGGCGTTTTATATCCTCTGCGGTTTTGATGCCGCTCTCTGAGACATAGATCACGTCCTCCGGAATCAGTTTTCTAAGTCGCATGCTGTTTGTCGTATCAACCGAAAAGTCCTTGAGATTTCTGTTATTTACCCCGATTATTCTTGCTCCGGCATCAATGGCACTCTCAATCTCTTTTTCATCATGAGTTTCAACAAGTGCGGATAAGCCAAGCTCATCGCAGATATTTATGTACTCTCTGATCTCCTCTTTCTCAAGGATTGAACATATAAGAAGGACTGCCGATGCTCCGAGTATCTTTGCTTCGAAGATCATATACTCATCCACTGTGAAATCTTTTCTTATGCAGGGGATAGTGACCGCCTGTGTTATCTCCTTAAGATATCTGTCATCTCCCAGGAACCACTTGGGTTCGGTAAGGACCGAAATACAATCGGCTCCTGCTTTTTCATAATCCTTTGCAATCTCAAGATAAGGAAAATCCTCTGCTATAAGTCCCTTAGACGGGGAAGCTTTTTTACACTCGCATATAAAGGATATGTCTTCTTTTTTCAGAGCCTTCTCAAAAGCGAAATCGCCTTTAGGGAGGTTCTCTGCCTCTCTTCGTAAATCAGAGGCAGAGATTGTTTTTTTATTTTGATCGCAGCGTACGCGGGCGTATTCTGCGAGTTCGTCGAGTATTGTCATTTTCGCTCCTTGTCCCCTCATCCGTCAGCTTCGCTGACACCTGTCTTCGCTCCGCTTCGGTCCGCGCTGAACCGACGTCCACCGGACGTCGAGCGCCCCCCGAGGGGAAGGCTGGTTTACGCAGTCATTTCTACCGATTTATTACTTACTTCAATTAGTTTCTCAAGTGTCTCGGTTGCCTTGCCGGAATCGATGATCTCTGCTGCAAGCTTAATTCCGTCTGCAAAGCTTTCTGCTTTTCCACCGATATAGAGTGATGCGCCGGCATTCATGAGAACCGCATCTCTCTTGGGGCCTTTGGCTCCTGCAAGAATTTCTCTTGTGATCTTGGCGTTTTCTTCAGGTGTACCGCCCTTAAGATCTTCTTTGGTGCAGCTTGTAAGTCCGAAATCTTCAGGTTTTATCATGTAAGTCTTGAACCATCCGTCCTTGATTTCGCAAACCTTGGTGGGTGCACTTAAGGATATTTCATCAAGCTTATCCATTCCGTATACAACCATGCCTCTCTTTACACCAAGGCTTACAAGCACCTGTGCCAGTGGCTCAACAAGATATTCATCATATACGCCAAGGAGCTGCATCTTAGGTGAACCGGGATTTGTAAGTGGCCCAAGGATGTTGAAAACAGTTCTGAATCCAAGCTCTTTTCTGATAGCACCGACGTACTTCATTGATGTGTGATATTTCTGAGCAAAGAAGAAGCACATTCCTACTTCATTAAGAAGCTCTATGCACTTTTCGGGATCCTGCTGGATGTTAACTCCGAGAGCCTCAAGGCAGTCAGCTGTTCCGCAGCTTGATGAGGCAGCTCTGTTTCCGTGCTTTGCAACCTTCATTCCGCCTGCTGCCGCAACGAGTGCTGAGGTTGTTGAGATGTTGAAGCTGTGAGCGTTGTCACCGCCTGTACCAACAATCTCATATATATCCATTCCTGTATCTACCTTGGTCGCGTGGTCTCTCATGGCTGCCGCACAGCCTGCGATTTCCTCGGTTGTCTCTGCTCTTGCACTCTTTGTTGAGAGTGCAGATAAGAATGCAGCATTCTGAGTGGGAGTTGTCTCGCCGCCCATTATTTCGTTCATTACAGCGTATGCCTCATCATATGTGAGATCCTCTTTGTTTACGATTTTTACGATTGCCTCTTTAATCATGTTCCTTTCCTCCTTTTAAGCCGGTCCAACTATTCTTTGTATTTAGGGATTGTACTTGTTCAGTTTCTTGCTATTACAAGGTTTGAGCCAATAAAAAAATCCTTGACAGAAATATATTTCTGTCAAGGACGAATAATCTATTATCCGCGGTGCCACCTTGAATTCATAGCTATGTGCTACGCGCTTAGCAGGATACCAACATATCCCCGGCAACTGACGTATGCCATCACGTTACGATATACTCAGCAATTACTCACTTTTGTATCGTACCCTCAGCGGTCCATTTGATAACTTGTTTCTTACCCGGCTCTCACCACCCCGGACTCTCTGTGTAGGCATCATTACCTTTATCCCCGCTTCATCGGTTTAAAGTATTAACTTGTTATACATGATACTGTCTGTGAAATAGATTGTCAACAACTTTTTTAGTTTCTCTCATCCAAATATGGTAAGATAGTAAGGCGTTTGCCGGAATTATGCGGTAAGTCTGAGAAATATAATTAAAAAATTTATGAAGGGGCTGCAACATTTTCATGACCCAGTCTGTATATATGGTATAAGAGCAAAAAAACAATACATTGTAATAAAAGGAGTAAAGTATGAAAAATAAGATTGTTAGGATTTTATTAACAGGGATGTGCGCTGTGACTATAGCCACAAGCCTTACAGGTTGCGGTTTTGTCGGAATCGCATATGACGTTGCAAAAGTAGCAATGGATGCAAAAAAGGATAAAGATGCTGCAGCAGAAAATCCCGGGAATACCAACTATGATGATGAAGTAGCCACTGATGAGACTACAGAAGAAATCGTTACTGAGGACAACGATTTGCTCACACCTGAGTCTGAGGATGTAACTGATGGTCAGGAAGATGCTGCCAGCGATGCACCTGAGGATCCTATCGACACTACTGATGAAACTATCGATAGCTCCGTTGCCACCGAAGACAAATCCGATGACAATTCCGATGTAGCTTCAAATGATACTACGGATGAGACTGCAGGCGATCAGGATATGGATAACACCTTAGCTTCCGATCCCGGGACTACAGAAAAAGATAGCGAAAGCAGCAATACATCTGCCAATACAGCAAGCTATCTGAATGCAGATGCACAGGCAACTCTTGATAAGCTTGAATCTGATTACAACAAAGTAAAATGGGGTGTTCAGTATTCTCCCACCGGTATGGATTACCTTGTAATCTCCGTAACACCTTTCTACACAGAAGATGATTATCATCTCATTGTTGGCGTAACAAATCTGTATAACAAGGCTATTGTTTTTGACGGCACAGGTTATGCAAAGGGTTCTTCCGGAGAAAATATTGGCGAGTTTTCACTTTATGAATCAGCTGTAGGTCCCGGAAACACAGCAATTTTTGATGTTCCTTGTACTGATGTTCCTACCGGTGAGATTCACTGGGATGAAATCCAGATACCTGATTCCAGCTTCAAAGATGCATACTGGGAAAGTGACTGGTCTGTCGGCACAGATAACGGTGATCTGAAGATTGATTATACAGTGTATTCAGCTGACAAATTCACCCCCGGATATATTAAGGCACTTGTTCTCGATGAGAACGGCTATGTAATTGATTACGTCTATGATTACAGCGCAGACGAAGGCAAATCAATCACAGGAACCTTACAGTTCTATAAATCCGAATTTAATGGCACTTGTGCTGATGTAGCATTCTTTGTTAATCCTACAGTTGTAGAATAAAGCGCATACAAAAAAACGAAGAGTCAGTTGGGATTGTGATACAATTCCCGACTGACTCCTTTTTTATCTTTATATAGCGATCACGACCTAATTCGAAGCCAGTTCCGGCTTTATTACCATCCAAAAAAGAACAGCTGCAATAACCACTGATATGACATCCGAACCGAGCTGAGCGGAAACGACTCCCATGTAGCCGAAAAGTGCGGAGAATGCAGCTATTACTGCTGCGTACACAACTCCCTGCCTGCAAAGCGGCGCCAAAAGCGCAACTACTGTTGCCAGAACTGCAGCTGTGCCCGCAACAATTCTGTAGGCAAAGGAAAGAACCTTGCGCAGACGCTCCTTCTTACCGGATCCGTATATATATCCTGTAAGCGGCTGTCCGCCAAAGGCAAGTCCCACGATTATCAACATGACTATATTTACAATTTTTATTACAATTCCCATAACGGCAATGGAATCACTGCCGTAAGCCGACAAGGCACGATTAGTAAGTGTAATTCCAAGTGTCTGAGTAAAATTCGTTACCGATGCGGGAAGACCTACTGCAAAGATTTTTGCAAGTTCACCTTCCTTAAGGCCAAAGTCACGGGGATCAACCGACAAACCATCACATTTTGCTGCTATGAACCAAAATGCCACTGAACCATACAGACAAAAAACGCTCAGTCTCTTTCCATCCTCCCCTTTTCCAGCTCCAAGAAGTCTCGAAATATAAGAGGTTCCTCCAAGTGCAAACATATCTCCAAATGCAAGGAACAATGTAAACAGAGGCGCACAGATAGATACTCCCGCGATAAGTGCCGTGTTTCCCGTCAACGCTATAAAGTATGTATCAACCATACTGTAAACAAGTGACACCACCATACTGAGTACAACAGGAATTGCAAGCTTCAAATATGCGGTTCTTATCGGTGCTTTCTCAAATAATTCATTACTCATCTATCCTTTACAATAGGCTCAATCTGTGAAATCAGATTGTCGATATGCTCAAATACACTGCTCTTTGTTGTTCCAAGGGAATTAACGCGTTCAAGCTGTCTAACAAGAGCATCATACTTGCTGTTGATATCAGAAAAGCTGCTGCCGATTCTGTTAAGCTCATCGGAAGCTGTATCAGCAGTATCTGAAATCTCCTGCTGAACCGCATTTGCTCCGTTTGCACTTTCAATAATTTCATCAAAGGTTGCGTTGGTCTCGTCTACCTCTTCAATACTCTTATCCATGGCTGCTATAGAGTTCTGAATATTCTGAGAGAGTTTTTCACTCTCTTCTCCTGCTGCCTCGATAGAAGCATTAACCTGGCTGATCATGACCTTAATCTCATCAGCAAGTTCTCTTACTTCGGTAGCAACTACTGCAAAGCCTTTTCCTGCAGCGCCGGCTCTTGCAGCCTCAATTGAAGCATTAAGTGCAAGCAGATTGGTCTGGGTTGCGATTCCGATAATCTTCTTCATATAATCGGAAATCTGATCGACCGCACTCTTAAAGTTTTCATAGCTCTGTGTCATTTCATCAAAAGTGGCACGTACTTCATTGGAACTGTCCTTAAGCTCTGAAACTTTATTCTGAGCATTCTGAACGCTATTTAAAATATTGACCTTAACGTCCTCGAATTTACCTGCACTGTCATTTACTGCCGCAAACATTTCATTAAATGCGTCCATCTGATCATGAAGCTGAGTATTGCTTTCAATTACATCCTCAATAGCTTCACCCATATCATGGATTTCTGTAAGTGAAGTAACTTCGTTTTCCACGAGTTCGCGCTGGAATTTCTTAACAGAATCCGCTATGTAAATAAGGGATTCGCGCCTTTCATCATCCGATGCGGATTTCGGAGTTTCAACAGTTTCTGCGATTTCTTCAGTTTTTTTCTTAAAAATATCTGTCAGCATATTTCTATCTCCCTCATTCAAAGACTATACAGGTCATTGTCTGATTAACGAACTGTGTATTGTAATGCTCTCCGAATCCGATAAGTCCGCAGGAAGGTCCAAGCGAAGCAATTTTTGACAGGTACGTATTCAGCTCGCCTCTTTCCTTCAGTACCAGATATCTGAAGATGCAGTTAACGGAATAGATGCATGAAATCCTTGTAAAATCGTTCTTAATCTTTTCAACCGTATGCTGAGCAACCTCCATGGGATCTCTCATTTCAAGGAGCGTCAGGATATCCGAATCGTTGATCTGTCTGTAGAGAATAAGTCCGCTACCCGATACATCCTTGATGGAACAGATGCAGACATCATTACCTATCATCTTTCCGAGAGGATTCTGGAAGGTCTGGTCTATAATCTGCTTATCGCTTGTCGCGCCGGTAAGATCCATGTATACCTGTTTGGAGGAACGACCGTTAAGTTCACCCAGGTAATACTTCGCCTTATCTGTCTTTGACGCGATAAGCTGTCTGTTATCCTTGGGCTCATAAATATTTTCCTTATAGGCTTTAACCTTACCGCCTTCATTTCTTATTACCGCATAGGTCATTGCGTCCTCATAGATTTTGCCGTTTACGGAAACCTTTCCGGCATCGCCTGTCGCGCCCATAACCTGAAGGTTATATTTATCAATAAGTCCGCGAAGAGTTGTAAGAACCGCTGCATCATTTCCTGCGCAAAAATCGATTATCGCAGTATTCTCTTTTCCTGGTCTGATTTCCTCTATATCCTTTTCAAGCCTTCCGATATAGCGGGCAGGCATTTTGGATACCTTCTCAAGAACTCCGGTCTTAACCTTAACTCCCTCAGTGAAAGCAGTAACAATAAGCCCACTCTCCTGAATCGAAGAGTCGTAGCCCATAGCTACGCAGCCAATACTTGGAACACCCGGATATTTCTTTTCAATCTCCGCTACATTCGCATCAAAGTGATTTGCATCGCTTGTGAATAAAATAAGCTTCGGTCCGGATAATCCTCTTGTAGCTTCCGACACATCAGCTGATGAACTTTTCGCGTTAAACATTTTCATAAGGCATATACTCCTTACACTCTGGCTCCTTCATAACGAAATCTGCCGCATAAATTGTTATCACACTACATAAGCGCAGAAAATTAAAACATAATTTCTCCACTTAACATAAATGATAACATTCTTATATATAGGGTAACAATGCCCTAAAAACAATATTTCATTAAAGAATCTATTAAAATTTCATAAACACCCCATACAAAAATATAGAAAAAAATCCTTTGAGATTATTTATCAATCTCAAAGGATGTCTTGCTTGATTCAGACCGTTTAAATATGTATCCAGAATTTAGTAAATACATTTAAATTTGTTGTTGCAAATATTGCCTACAGGGCTGTTTCTCCTTACAAAATCGATAACCAGATCCGGCATTTCATCAGGATAGGTCCTTATGGTCTTAGCCTTACCGATGCTCGAATAACCTCCGGTTCCTGTCGCCCTGTAGTTACTGGTTACCAGCGTATAGGTCTCATCATCGGACAATTCTGTTCCATCCAGCTTTCTCATAACGACCACTCTGTCGCCCACAGGTCTTCTGATATCAAATTCATACCAGAGTCCTGCATAGATATCGTAATTATAATGTTCAACCTTGGGCTGAAGAAATGCTTCTGAAATTTTTACTTCACCGGTAGTCTCATCATAATCATAATATTCTGCTGATCTCTCAAGGGCCGCCCTCAGATCAGCTTTGGTCATCTCCTTGACCTCCTCAGTATTTGCAAACTGATAAATTCCAAGTACATCTCTGACCGTTATATCCTTGTGCAGTCCAAGCGGCTCATTTGAGAGACTTGTGCATGAAAAATCAGCGCCGGTAAGCTCCAGCTGAACCTGATTAAAAATTGCAGCAACTCTGCTACCCTTAAGAGCAACATCCAACTTCTTCTCGGGGAGAATCTCCTCTTCAAGGCTTCCGATGGGCTCATCAAGCCATACCTGGAGCTTCTCGTTCATCTCCTTGAGTCCCGGATTCTCTGCCTGTATTTTATCAAAATCCGCATACTCTTTTTCCACAGGGATAAGATATGAAACAACGCTCCATCCACCGGAGGTTCTGGTACTTCCCTTCAAAACCTTCTCATCGCTGTCGCCCACATAATCGGCGTCGATAACGCAATATCTCATCGCCTTATCCGGAGGCTGAACTCCGAAGGTTCCATCCAGGAATATTCCCTCTATCGGCAGATGCTGATGTCCTGTAAGTATGATGTCAAAATCGAGTTCTCTGGCGATCCTGCAGGCCTGGTTCTCATCCGATTCCGAAAGTTTATCGCCTGTGGTCATATCCTCCTCAAAGCCGCCGTGATAGATACAAACAGTGATATCACACTGTCCTTTAAGTTCAGCAAGCTCATCTTTTAAAACAGTGACGGGATCTTCAATCTCAAAATTGACGAGATTTTTCTTCTGCTCCCATACGTTTACATAGCTTGTTACAGCACCTGTAATTCCAACCCTGGTTCCGTCCTCAAGAGTTTTAACTATGTGCTTCTTTATTCCAAGGTCGCCTTTTTTGTCAGTTACATTGGCGCACACAAGAGTAGCTCTCATAGCTTTGGCAAAATCCCTGATTGCTTCATAACCGAAATTGAAATCGTGATTACCCAATGTGTAGCAATCCAGTCCCATGGCATTAAAGCCCTCAGCCATAGGATTAAGCTCACACTCATCCATGTGGCTAAGATAATAGGCTAAAAGCGGCGTTCCCTGAAGGCTGTCACCGCCGTCTATAACCAGTGTATTACCGTCTTTTTCCTTCTCACCCTTCATCTGGGCCGCTATGCCAAAAAGGCCTGAGTTTTCATGGCTGTTTGTAGCATAGTTGATCGGAAAGACGTGTCCGTGTGTGTCTGAAGTGAATATTATTCGCATGGTTTATCCTCTTGTTAGTTTAACTCTAATTTGTGTAGAAATATACTCTATTATGAGAATTAGTACGATAAGTCCGGCGAGGATAGCGCCTGCTTCGTTCCATTTGTAGGAATTCATTGCGAAAATAAGAGGTGCACCAAAACCACCGGCTCCAACCATACCAAGGATTGTAGCGTCTCGAAGGTTGATATCGAATCTGTATATTGCTGTTGATGCAAAGTTGGGTAAGAGCTGAGGCAAAATACCATAGCGGATCTTCTGCCAGGTATCACAACCTGCAGCATCAAGAGACTCTACAACACGAGTATCGAGGTCCTCTATTGCCTCGATGTACATCTTACTGATCATTCCGACGGAGCACACGCCCATTGTGAGAAGACCTGCGAAAGGTCCGGGACCCGTTACACGGATAAACATAAGACCATACACAACTGCCGGTATTGTGCGGACAGCCATAATAATGATTCTGCCTGCAAAAGCTATCGGCTTAGGTGTAAGATTTGATGCTGATATAAAGGCAAGCGGAACTGAAAGTATAGCTCCGACAATTGTTCCAAGGAATGCGATACATATAGTCTCGAGCATCAGATAAGGAACGCCTTTTGTAGTCAGGTTAAAAAGGAAGGACAGATCCGGCTGGAATATTCCCTTTATGATATTCAGGGCTATCTCACCGCCATCCATAGTGGTTCCGGCAGTTTCAACAGCAGTTCCGCTCCAAACCATAAGTCCGACAAATATAATTGCAATAGCAAGATGATATATCCAAGTACGTGGACGCTTTTCATATGCTTCTTTAATTCTTTGATTCATAATTATCTCCTAAAAAATCAACCGTGTTAAAAAAACTCATCAAGTCCTCTAAGCAGTGAACTTATACAAGCTTCTTACGAAGCATTCTGCTGATTGACTCAATGATAAATACTGCTATGAAAAGTGCAACAAGCACGGTTCCCACGCTTGAATACTCTCTCCAGGAGATTTTTTCATTAAGAATAAGACCGATACCGCCTGCTCCTACATATCCGAGAACAGCTGCATATCTTACGTTACCCTCAAAGTTAAAGAGGCAGTTTGAAAGATAGAACGGAAGCACCTGCGGAACAATTGCAGATATAAATGCTCTCGCCTTTGTTGCTCCCATAGCTTCCATAGCCTCGAACGCTCCCATGTCTACCGTCTCAATCTCTTCGTAGGTGAGCTTACCGATATATGCAAAGGAAAATACCGCAATCGCAAAAGTACCCGCGAGGGTTCCGAGTCCGAAAACAAGTGTTGCTACAAGCGCTGTAACCAGTGTAGGAAGAGTTCTTATTAGTGAAAACATAACTCTTATCACTGATACAACCACCTTATTGGGACATACGTTAGTACTTGCAAGCATCGCAAATGGTACTGATAAAAGCGCTCCCAGAACAGATCCCAGAAGTGACATTTTTATAGTGTCGAAAAGAGGTGACCACACCTTCTCAATATAAGAAACGTTAGGCGGGAACATCTCTCCCAGAATTACAAAAAACTGTCCGATTCGCTCGGATAATATCTTCATATCAAAGCCTGTGACTTTTACGGAAACAGCACACATAAGAAAAACAAGAATAAAATAAACCGGCATTCTTGATGCTTTCTTTTCCACAGTCTTCCCATTAGGCAGTGTATATACTTTAGGTTTGAAAATCTTATCGTATATGCTCACTGTAATCACCCCTCTTCATCCTGGACATTGCCCTGTGCATCCACTTTTCCCTTATAGATAAGGCTGAGTACCTCCTTATCTACTTCGCCGGCAGGACCGTCGTATACAATCTCTCCTTCTCTGATTCCAACGACTCTTGTAGCATATTGAAGCGCGAGATCTACGTGGTGAATATTGATAAGAATTGAAATATTCATCTCTTCGTTAATACGCTTAAAGTCATCCATAACCTGCTTAGCTGTTACAGGATCAAGAGCAGCAACCGGCTCATCCGCAAGAATTATCTGCGGACTCTGTGCAAGAGTTCTCGCAAGAGCAACTCTCTGCTGCTGACCACCTGAAAGCTGATCTGCACGAACAAAAGCCTTGTCAAGGATCCCAACCTTATCAAGACACTCAAGCGCCTTCATCTTTTCATCCTTTGTGTATATGCCAAAGGTAGATCTAAACCAAGGCATATCCGGAACAAATGCTGTAAGTACGTTCTTGATTACGGTAGTTCTTGTGATCAGGTTGAAGGACTGGAATATCATACCAATCTTTCTGCGAAACCTTCTGAGCTGCTTTCCGGACAGACTCATCACATCAACATCATCCACGGTGAGTTTTCCGCTCGTAACATCGTGCATCCTGTTGATGGTACGAATAAGTGTGGATTTACCTGCACCTGAAAGTCCGATAATTGCTACAAATTCTCCCTGCTCAATTTCAAGGTTAACATGCTTTAAGCCCTCGAAACCATTGGGATATTTTTTTCCTACATCTTCAAACCTGATCATGATATTTCTCCTGAATTCTTACAAAATCAATTATATTAGGCTGGCCTATTGTATCCCCTCATCCGTCAGCTGCGCTGACACCTGTCTTCACTCCGTTTCGGTCCGCGCTGAACCGACGTCCCCTGGACGTCGAGCGCCCCCCAAGGGGAAGGCTAAAACACAATAAAACAGGGAAGGTATCCTAAAACACCTTCCCTTTGTGTACTATATTATGACTGAAACCGGTGTTAGTTCATAGACTTGATAAGTTCCTGCGCAGCTCTCTCAGCGTCGTAATCTGCTGAATTAGCCTCCACATAACCGTTGTGGTTGTAGATTGAGATAACTTCTTTTCCTGCGTCTGAATTGCCGATATTGATAAATGCAGTCTTGAGCGCAGCCTTGAAAGCATCATCCATAACAGGAGATGTCTTGCTTACGCTGATTGTATCATTGTAAATACCGTCTGTTACACCAATTACGTTTGTCTCATCCCAGATGCTGGCTTCTCTGCCGTAATCTGTTGTCCACTTGTCCTCGTTGTCACGTCTTGCATCAGCATAGCAGCAAACAACGTCGATCTGGCCTGAAGCAAGTCTTGCAAATGCATTACCGTAAGAGTCAGCCTGTACAGCGTGTGAAAGATCTGTTACATGCTTCTCATAGTTTGCCTGAAGCCAAAGTGAAGGATAAATATATCCTGCAGAAGATGAAGAGTTCATTACGCTCCAGTTAAGTCCGTCGAGGTCTTCCCATGTAAGGCTCTCACCGTTGTTAACCTTCTCAGCTACAGCCTGACCTGCCTCTGAAGGACCTGCAATGATAAGTCCGCGGTAGAAAGTAACCTGATCCTCTGTGGGCTCTGTGGGCTTGTTGTCATTCCAATCCTTAGCATTGGGGCTCTCGATTGAAAGGCCGTCTCTTGTTGCTGTAAGAAGAACATCGCAGCCATCCTCGTAAAGAACAAAGGTACCACCGGGGATAAGTCCGATATCGATAGTGCCTGCTGAAAGGCCTTCACCAACTGCCTCATAGCTTGTTCCAACAGTGATGTCAACTGTACCAACCTCATAGCCAAGGCCTGCAAGCTCGTCTGTAAGGAGCTGCTTAAGGGGCTCAGTAGCTGTTACGATCTCATCGGGCTCACGTGAAGGTACAAAACCGATTGTAAGCTTATCAATCTTAACTGTCTCAGCAGGTGCTGCAGCAGTCTCTGTGTCTTCTGTAGCCTCTGTGGTTTCTGTAGCCTCTGTAGCCTCTGTTGTCTGAGTCTCAGTAGCTGTGTCTGTTGTCTTAGCTCCGCAGCCTGCAAGCATTGTGATTGTGCTGACACCTGCGATCATCATTGCTAATAATCTCTTCATAATTCCTCCTGCTAAAAAATATTCCTTTTTTTCGTAAAAAGAGCCCATGCAGAATCCCCACATGAGCTCCATACAACAACCATTAAAATTATATTTAACTTACAAATTAATGTCAACGAGATGATGTTTCGGAAAATATTAAGATATTCTTAAGTTTCCAAATTACTTAGCAGCAACTTCTCTTGTTGCCACAACATCAACTCCGGTTCCCGCAACATTTTTTACCACAACATCGCCGATGTGGACGGGTGCTTTAACACATGCATCATCAATTTCTTTCATGCATTGGAAAATCTTATCCTTCGGGATATTTGATGCAGTTTTAACTGATACGCGTGGCTTGTCTCCTCCCTCGATAACTGCAGTACTTGTGACTGTGCGCTCGGGATGAGTAACCTCATTTCTTGCATACTTATCACCAATGGCGCAGGTGTTGCCCTTTACGGCTATAACTTCGCTCTCTTCCAATTCTACTGTGATCTGGCAGCCCATGGGGCAGCCGATACATGTAAGTTCTCTTTTTTCCATGATCAGTCCTCCGCCTCAATCTTGATTGTTATCTTCTTCGGAGAAGCTTCCTGAAGCTTTGTCTTCTGAAGTATTACCTGTTCCATCTCTCCGGGAGCCATGATGCGCTTTTTATTGTGCATAACACGCTCATCATCGAAGTAAACACTAACGTATGAATCCTTGTAAACAGCACCTACACGGAATCTTACAGTAAGAAGATCATCCATGCGATCAACGTTAATTGTTGAAGGAACTGTGTAGCGGGCTCCGTCTGTAGCAAAAAGTTCTACCACTTTATCTCCGGCTGTCTCGCCGCCCTTTACGAACTTGGCTGCGTTTGCACCGGCTCTTGTTGCTTCCTCAGAAACGTAGTCAACAAGGTCATGAACATGAAGAACGTTACCACAAGCGAATACTCCGGGGATGTTGGTCTCAAGAGACTCATTAACAACAGGTCCTGATGTAACAGGATTCATCTCTACGCCTGCATTTCTTGAAAGTTCGTTCTCGGGAATAAGTCCGCAGGAAAGAAGAAGTGTATCACAGGTGTAGCGCTCTTCTGTTCCAGGTATGGGCTTCATGTTTTTATCAACCTCAGCAATTGTAACTGCTGTAAGGTGCTCTTTTCCTTCAATGTCCACAACAGTGTGTGAAAGCTTAAGCGGGATGCCAAAGTCATCAAGACACTGAACGATGTTTCTCTTAAGTCCGCCGGAATAAGGCATAAGCTCTGCAACAACCTTAACCCTTGCTCCCTCAAGAGTCATACGTCTTGCCATGATAAGTCCAATATCACCGGAACCGAGGATAACAACCTCGCGGCCCGGCATATAGCCTTCCATATTTACAAGTCTCTGTGCGGTACCGGCTGAGAAGATACCTGCCGGACGATATCCGGGAATATTGAGGGCTCCTCTCGGACGCTCTCTGCAACCCATTGCAAGGATAACAGCACCAGCCTTTATCTGATACATTCCGTCCTCACGGCTCATTGCCGTAACAACGCGGTCAGCTGAGATATCCATTACCATGGTATGAAGTCTGTACTCGATCTTTTCATCAAGAACCTGATCGATGAAACGCTGTGCATACTCGGGACCTGTGAGCTCCTCCTTGAAGGTGTGAAGTCCGAATCCGTTGTGGATGCACTGATTAAGGATTCCACCAAGTTCTCTGTCACGCTCTAATATAAGAATTTTATCTACTCCTGCTTTTCTTGCGGAGATAGCGGCAGCAAGGCCTGCAGGGCCACCACCAACGATTACGATATCATAAGAAGTCATTACTGCTCTCCTCCCTTCTGGTGTTTGGTGCGTTCCATTACAATGTTGGAAGTCCCGCCGCTCTTGGTTATTTCTTCATATGAAAGTCCAAGTTCGCGATGAAGGATTTCCATTGTACGTGGTGAGCAAAAGCCTGCCTGGCATCTTCCCATTCCTGCTCTTGTTCTTCTCTTTACACCATCAAGTGATCTTGCTCCCAAAGGTCTATGGATTGCATCGAGGATCTCTCCCTCGGAAATAGACTCGCAGCGGCAGATGATGTTGCCATATGCGGGATTCTTTTTAATAAGTTCATTTCTCTCTTCTACAGAAAGATCTGCAGGATTCATGATGTCTTTTCTTGTGCTCTTCCATTCTTTCTTAGCTGTGAGACTCATCATATCCTTCAGCATATTTCCAACCATCTCACCGATAGCAGGGCTGGATGTAAGTCCGGGTGACTCGATGGCTGCTACGTCGATGAAGTGCTCAGCGCCCTTTACCTCTCCGATGATGAACTCATGACGAGCTTCATGCGCACGGAGTCCTGCGAAGGAAGTAATAACCTTTTTCATAGGAAGATTCTTTACATGGTCATTAGCCTTTGCAATAAGATCATTGATTCCGGCTGCTGTTGTGTTTGTTCCTTCCTTATCTTCAATATCAATAGCTGTAGGTCCTACAATGAGGTTGCCGTGAACAGTAGGTGATACGAGTACGCCCTTACCAAGGTTAGTAGGCTGCGGGAAAATTGTATGACTTACATGTCCGCCAACTTCCTTATCAAGCAGGCAGTAATCTCCGCGTCTCGGGATAATCTCAATCTTGTCGTCATCCTGAGATACCATATTGTGGATTACTCCGGAATAAACGCCTGCTGCGTTTACTACATATCTTGAAACATACTCGCCGTTGTTTGTGCGAATATGCCACAATCCGTCTTCTTTCTTCTTAATATCTTCAACCTTAGTATTGAATCTGAAATCAACTCCATTCTCATTTGCATTTTCAGCCATAGCGATGCAAAGCTTGAACGGGCAGATAATTCCACCGGTAGGTGCATAGAGAGCACCCTCTACGTTGTCTGAAAGATTAGGCTCCATCTCAAGAGCTTCCTCGCGGCTAAGAATCTTCATATCCTTAACGCCGTTCTTGATTCCTCTGTCGTAGAGGTCCTGAAGTCCGGGAAGTGCTTCCTTATGGATGCATACAACCATGGATCCGTTTCTCTTAAATGGAATGTCCAGATCGCGGCAAAGATCATCCATCATCTCATTTCCGCGCACATTCAGTTTTGCCATAAGTGAACCTGCAGCAGCATCAAAGCCTGCATGCACAATTGCGGAATTTGCTTTTGATGTTCCCTCACAAACATCTTCACATTTTTCAAGGACACAGAAGTTGCCTTCATAACGGGAGAGTTCTCTGGCAATCGCGCTTCCCGAAACTCCTGCGCCTATGACAATTACATCATATAACATAGTTTTATCTCCTATTTCTTTATTATATTAAGGCCGAAAGGCCTGCCTCCGTTGCTCTCCGTGGCTCATATAGTATACTTGCCTTTTCGCCCCGGAGACAGGCCTTTCGGCCCTAGCTACATTAAAAATGGAGTCGGTTAATAAGCGTATCTCATCATACGTTTCATACCGACTCCATCCCTCAGTGTATCTTTATTAAGTTATTTCCATTTCAGAATAGGAACTTCTTCTCATATTATAATCCCTATTGAATCAGAAAAGTAATACAAGATTACTGTTTTTAAAAAATTTAGAAATTAGCCAAACATGTGAGCAGCTGCAAGTGCGTTGTAAAGAAGAGATGCAACGATACCGCCGCAGATAGGTGCTACAGCAGGAATCCATCCATAGCTCCAGTTGCCGTTCTTCTTGCCAAAGCTGGGAGCAAGTGCAAGATAAGCAAGACGAGGAGCTGTATCTCTTGCTGCATTCATTGCGTATCCTGTAAGTCCTCCGAAGGAAGCACCGCAAGCAACGATTACGCCGTATACAAGTACCCATACAGTACGATCTGAGCCAGCAGGGATCAGAGCAAGTGTGAATACAAGAACGAATGTAGCTACGAACTCAGAAAGGAAGTTCAATACCTGGTTCGGGATTGAAGGTGCTGTGCAGAAGCATCCGCGAACAACATCATCATTAGCTGTAGCCTTGATGTGATCTCCATAGAGAACCATAAGGATAGCTGCGCCGCAGAAACCACCAAGCATCTGAGCTACGATCTGACCAGCAACTGTGCTCCAGTCACCTGATCTGATTGCAAGACCGATTGTTACAGCAGGGTTAAAAGCCGAAGGGCATCCTGTGAAATTGCTCATTGCAAATGCAGGAACCATAACTGCCATACCCCATCCGATAAGGATATGTACTGCTCCGCCGCCCTTGAAGCCGGACTTCTCAAGCGAAACGTTACAGCAAACACCATCGCCAAGTAAAACAAGTAATAAAGTACCAATAAACTCGCCAATATAAACTGACATATTCGGTTACCCCCGTTT
Source organism: Butyrivibrio sp. WCD2001 (assembly GCF_000424485.1). NCBI lineage: Bacteria > Bacillati > Bacillota > Clostridia > Lachnospirales > Lachnospiraceae > Butyrivibrio > Butyrivibrio sp. WCD2001. The sequence continues at coordinate 331,161 of NZ_AUJZ01000004.1, forward strand.
CTTTTTATTGCGGTCCGCCACTATGGCGGACCGATTATTAACTTTTCATACAAACTTTTTCATCCCAGTGTGGATCACTCTTTTGCCCATCCACGTGTAGCTGCAACAGCCTGTGACCAGCCCTTAAGAGCCTTTGTTCTGTCTTCGTCAGCCATCTCGGGCTTGAATTCCTTATCAACTGCCCAGTTCTTGATAACGTCTTCTTTGCTTGTCCAATAGCCAACTGCAAGACCTGCAAGATATGCAGCACCCATAGCTGTTGTCTCAACGCAGCAAGGACGAAGAACGTTGGTGTTGATGATATCTGACTGGAACTGCATGAGGAAGTTGTTCATGGAAGCACCACCGTCAACCTTAAGGGATGTAAGGTGCTTGCCGGAGTCAAGTTCCATGCAGTGAAGCACGTCATAACTCTGATATGCAAGTGACTCAAGAGTTGCACGAATTACATGATACTTATTTACGCCACGTGTAAGTCCTGTGATAACTCCGCGTGCGTAAGGATCCCAATAGGGAGCGCCGAGTCCTGTAAATGCGGGAACTACATAACATCCGTTTGTATCTTTAACTCTTGTTGCGAAGTATTCTGAATCCGGTGAGGAATCAACGATCTTAAGCTCATCACGGAGCCACTGAATAGCTGCGCCTGCTACGAATACAGAACCCTCAAGAGCGTAGGTAACCTTTCCGTCAAGGCCCCATGCTATTGTGGTAAGAAGGTCGTTCTTGGAGAAGATCGGCTTCTCGCCTGTGTTCATAAGAATGAAGGAACCTGTACCATAAGTATTCTTTGCTTCGCCTTCCTGGAAGCAGGTCTGTCCGAACAGAGCTGCCTGCTGGTCGCCGGCTGCGCCTGCGATGCGGATAGGGCCGCCAAAGAACTCAGGATCAGATTCGCCATAGATGCAGCTTGAAGGCTTAACTTCAGGAAGCATGCTCTTCGGAACCTCGAGGATCTGGCAGAGCTCATCATCCCACTCAAGTGTATTGATGTTGTAAAGGAGTGTTCTTGAAGCGTTGGAGTAATCGGTTACATGAACCTTACCCTTTGTCAGCTTGTAGATAAGCCATGTATCTACAGTACCGAAGCAAAGCTCACCCTTCTCTGCTCTTTCACGAACGCCTTCAACATTCTCAAGGATCCAACGGATCTTTGTTCCTGAGAAGTAAGGGTCAAATTTAAGACCTGTTTTCTGCTGGAATTTCTCAACGATTCCGGGGATCTTGCCCTTCATCTGCTCAGCATAGTCTGCAGTACGACGGCACTGCCAAACGATTGCATGATAAACGGGCTGACCTGTTGTTCTATCCCAAACGATAACTGTCTCACGCTGGTTAGTAATACCGATTGCTGCGATATCTTCAGCCTTAGCTCCAACCTTCTGCATAGCCTGACGTGCTACGGAAAGCTGTGTCTGCCAGATTTCGTTGGCATCGTGCTCAACCCAACCGGGCTGCGGGAAATACTGTGTGAACTCCTTCTGAGCTACAGAACACATCTCACCTTTTTCGTTAAAAAGGATACATCTGTTACTGGTTGTTCCTGCATCCAGAGCCATTACATATTTTGCCATTTTTCTTATCCTCCTTTAGTCTATTTATATAGCCGTTTCGGCTTTAGGCACATTTACATGTTCCATACCTCTTTGTTGGTAGTGGAAACCGCCATCGCTCCGCTTGAGAGCGCATTCATAACGTCATCTCTGTCTGAAATAAGTCCGCCTGCAATAACAGGCACTCTGCTTATTCCGTTGACGCGCTTTATAATCTTTGAAACCACAACTCCCGGAAGAATCTCAATCACATCCGGTTGACATGATCCGTACTGAGCCTGTTTCTCAATGTTCACCAGAGCCATACTGTCTATTACGAAATACCTGAGCACTGAATAAAGCCCCAAATCTCTGGCATGCTGTATAAGATTGCTCTTAGTGGTTATAATTCCGTCTGCCTTAGTGTTGTTCTTGATGAAATCAAGGCTTACGTCCTTACTGTTGTTCAGGCCCGTCACCAGATCTACATGAACCATCGCTATTCGTTCGGCATCTTTTATTTTTTGTACAATTTCACCAATGGTACAAATGTCACCATATAGAATAAAAATGATTCCGCAGTCTGTCTTCAGTGCTGCCGATAATCCTTTGTCATCCTTAACTGCGGCGATTACCGGATTTTCTTCTATCTTATCTATAAAATCTCTATGCATTAAAATTCAGCCTTATCTCAATTTATTAAATCGTATTTATTTAAAAAATGGCGCAAAAAAAGAACATGTCTAACAAACAGGTTTCAGCCTGTATATTTGTAAAAGCCACATTCTCTAATCTCACCGGCGCTCATTAACTTATGAATCTATGATAACGCCCTTTTATGAAATTTTCAACATAAAATTTATAGTTTTTTTATTTTTTATGTGTATTTTTTACACTTTAACACGTTAAATCGATTTTTGTTTGTGCTATTTGTCTACCTTTTTCATAAGGCATAGTCAAAATGTATAGATTTTATCACAAACAATGCCGGCGAAAACTTGTCAAATGCAGTATCTGACATGTTTTGCCGGCATTAATGAATTATCTTTAAAGCATTCGGATACGTTACTTTTTCCCCGCATCAGCCATCATTGCAAGGCTTCGTGCCATCGACTCAAATGTATCATGCTGATTTGCTGAATCTCTGTCTGCGATCATGGCAAGAGTCTGCGAAATATCATTGAGAGCCATCATCATGTTCTCCAGCGCCATTTTCTGAATCTCAGCATCATCGCCCTTTTTTACTACCTGATCATATTTCATTATTCTCTGCTGCTGCAATCCTGTAACTTCTGATACTCTGCTCATAATAAGAATTCCCCTTTCCATAAGAAACAGTGTTGTTATGATAATTATATCCGAATAATTATAAAATTCTATTAAATAACGATAACAAATTGATAACCTTTTCATCATTTTACAATCTGCCCGTAGAAAAGTATCTTCGGATCATCGTTATCTGTGACAATATAGTATTTGAAGGGCTCATCGGCTATAAATTCCTTTGCTTCAATCTTTTCACCGGGAGGCGCCGCCCCAAGCACTGCTATTATGCTCGCTGCAGTAGCTTCAATTCCTTCTTCATCCACTTTGATCTTTGTCTTCTGAATAATGTCGGAAATAAAAACTTCCGAATCGCTTATCATAGCTGAAAAATCTGCCTCTGGTGAAAAAGCAATCCCTGCTCCCCTGCTTTTCATGAATTCTGTCAACTCGCCATTGTCAAAAGATGCCTCTGTTTCAAATTTCGGAAGCTTGACATGGACATTTTCCGATCTGCAATCATCTATCTTGCCGCAAACATCCTCAATGTCTCCCAGCATAAAGATAACATCGACATCTCCCTGCATAGGCAGGATTACAAATTTCCCATCAGCATCCTCATAATATCGGAAGTGATCGGTCTGCTCCATAAAATCCTTCTTAACGGTATCTCCGTCTATGCTCTTAAAGTCGCCTTCCTTCGTATTCATTTTTTCAAAATTTTCTACCCAGCTACTCTTCAAATAGATTGTATTTGCAAGGACCATATCTACCTGAGAAAGATCATCACTCATCTTGGGAACCAGGCCTTCAGTTCCTTCATTAACCCAGTCGTTAACAGCATCTGTGATCTTATCGGGTGCAGCATCCTCCGCATCAGCATGATACAGCTGCCTGATGTTCTGTTTATATGCTTTGTTTATGCTGCCCTTTGATGCGGTATTATGCCATGCAGAGTTCAGCATTTTGAAGGTTATAAATCCACTTGCCGTATCTGGCGCAAACAATACATTGTTATACCATTCGTTCATCTCCTCCTCTTTTTCAAATCCCATAGCTTTTATTAGACTCGTCTTTGTGTCTGAGTCTGCGCCTGCCACAGCCAGAGCAAGAACCGCTCTGAAGGATGCCGGTGACACCATATAGTTTTTATCGCTGTATCCGGATTTTTCGAGAAAAGAAATGAGTTCTTCGTCAAAGTTAGTGGATATTTCTGTCATATCATCGTCTCCTTCGGGGGTAGTATCTGCAGTTTCAGCGGAATCATTTGTGTCTTCTTCGATATCTGTATTTTCTGATTTTTCGTCCGAAGCTACAGCTCTCCTGCTTCCTATGCTTTTTATAGCTGAAAGGCTGGCTATAAAAAACAGTATGCCGGCCACTATTACCGCCAGTCCCTTTAAAACATTCCTCATATATGTCCTCCTCAAGTAATAATTATTTTTGTCCGAGCGCTCTTAATGCCATAAGCCAGGCCATCACATGCACCGCCTGCTGAAACTCTCCGCTTTTTATAAGCTCATCAATTTCTTCCGGTTTAATACTGTAAACGTTCAGGAATTCAGTGTCATCAAGCTGCTGCCCGGAGACCTTTTTGCATCCTTTTGCCATGAAAACATATGCATAGTTATCAGCAATTGTTGCATTTGAAGGAATTGTTATGAGATGTGTCCAATCGTCCGACTCATACCCTGTCTCCTCGGTCAGTTCACGCCTTGCAGCTTCAAGTGCCTCCTCCGCTTTGCTACAATTGATGTTATCACCATTTTGTGAAAAATCTCTGTACTCTTTTCCGTCACTTCTTTCTATTCCACCAGCCGGGAACTCTGTGGTCACTTGTCTAATCCCCTGCCTGTATTGCCTTACGCAGATCAGATTCCCATCCTCATCAAAGGGTACAATTACCACATAATCTCTTCTGCTGTAGCTGTAGTAGGGCTCAAATTCAGTTCCGTCAGGGAACCTGAAGGCAGACTGTCTGAAATCAATCCACTCATTCTTAATTATGTGCTCGGTCTTAACCTCTTCCCAAATCAAATTTTTGTCGTTTTCTTTGTTGAACGGAAATTTATTCATAGTTGTTCCATCTCCTTTATTACTTTACTAATAATAGTTCAGCCATATTTTTTTGTCCATGAAGAAGCGGTTGGAGATAAATCCAACCGCTAAGACTTTCCCTTAAGTTTTACATAATCCCATGTCATGACTCGGCCAATTGCTTCCCCTTAATCCGCCACAGCGATGAACACGCCTTCATTGCATGCTGGCAGATAGACCGAATTATACATCCTCTTGTGATTGTAATTATCACGGTCGGAGAGATTGAAGTAATCGTAGACTGTAGGATCCTGGTCATCCCAGGTTACATCCACATTGTAGTAGTTATCGCCGAGCTTTATTATGTTCCAGGCATGCATCTGTCCGGCGTAGCCCGCACAGAGATAAGTCGGAACGCCAAGTCTCTGCATCAGATACTGGAACGCTTTGGCATAGCCCGCGCACACTGTATCATTTCCGACAATAGCACTATAAGCGCTCTGATCGAGGGGATTATGCTTATAGTTCAGCTTTTCCGCAAGCAAATTATGGATATAAACCTCTTTCGAAAGATCATCCGGGAGCCCGCTTGCACCTGCCACAATCTGATCAGCCGCAGCCAGGAACTGACTGTTCGCTGAAGGAATGTCCTTTATCTTATCGTAGTATCGAAGGCGAAGCTTCACAGCCACTCCCTGATAGTCATATTCCTGATAAAAAGTTGTATCAAGCCAGAAGAGCTCGGGATGATCAAGCACAACACTCATGATTATCATCTGCATCGTGTCCATTGTTACCTGCTGAACCGGTCTGAAGGCAGGATTCAAAGCTCTTGTATTCGCATATATCTGCCTGTAAAGAGATTTTCCCTCTTCACTTAGCATATTGTAATAGGGATAAAACTGCGAATCAAAGGTCAGACCCTCTCCCAGATCTCCGTAGTCCACACTGTTTATGGCTTGTCTTGCAAGCCCTTCATCATCAAGCTCAATTATCTCAGGATCAAAAGCTGCATAGCCGCTCTTTCCAACGGGAACCCCGGGAGCATAAGCCACAGCTTCCGCATTGTCTGAACCATCCGAAGAGACTGTATCTTCTGCTTTGGTCTTATTATCATCAGACTCAACAACGACATGAATTCCTTTTCCTTTGAGTACGTCAACCATAGCATCGGCAGCGTTTGCAACATCCTCAACGGTAACGTCGTTGTCTGCAGGATTATCAACCTCGGTTGCTTCAAGCTCCGCAATGGCATCAGAAATACCGGTGACTGCATTTGTAATCATGTCACCTAAACCGGAGGAAGAATTTTCTTCACTTTCAACATCGTGGGAATCAGTTTCTTCAGAATTGCCGTAGATATAGTCCCAGTCCGGGACCTCGACATAATACTTATTAGAAGTGTCCACCTGAACCTCTTCTTCATCCGCAGGCTGCAGGAGGGCACCAACCCATACCCCAATATCGGGATTTACCACGCATGCAAGAATAAAAGCAAGGCATGCAAATACTAATCCCATTAATCCGTAAGCAATGTTCTCTAATATCCTCATATCATCACATCCTTGTGAAAAATCGTTAATCCGTTAACCGAAAACGAAAGGGAGCCATAAGCCCCCTTTCACTATTATTATAGTAATTCACGCAAGATATTGATATTAAAAAAACATAAATATTCCTTTAAATATTAAAACAGTGCCGATTTTTTTAATCTGCTTATTTATACCTAAACTTCTTCACCTTAGACCATTTTCCGTACTTTGTTCCGTCATCATTCTCATTAAAAGCACGGACCCTTACATAATAGACCTTCTTCTTGGTGAGACCGGATACCTTCACATAGGTCTTCCCTTTTCCTTCATTTGTGAATTCCTGAATCTCCTCATATTCAATATCTTCATCGCTCTCGTCGTCCTCTTCCGGCATCTCGAAGTTCTTATAAGGAGAAACCTGTATCTCGTATCCCTTACAGTTTTTAGCTATACGATTCCAGGTAATCTTATAGGTCTTCTTAATCTTTGTAGCCTTAACGCCCTTTACCTTGGCAGGAGCTTTTATTTTCAGCTCTTCATCGACATCTTCGTCCTCTTCGGCATTTACCTTATCCGGACCGATAAATGTAGAAACCGGAACAGCCGTAAAGAGCATAGCTGTCGCAAGCATTGCACCAAGAACCTTAAATAGTCTCTTCCTCATAGTGTTACCTCCTCGTAAGAAATAGTAATCTACTATATATTTTGTCATTTGTATTATTGTCCTTCAACATGCAGACACTATTTGTCAATGACTATGGTTCTGGCACAAAACGTGCCTGTGTTTTTTATAAAAATATTATTTTATCTTTTTATATAAATAATAATTAAACTCTGCTCCGTCCCATCCGTAAGTCTCCTTGTCGATAAGGTCATAATGGTCACCAATGGAATCCGGTATATGATCGCGCACAAGGACGTAGTCTATAAGCCCCTCCCTGACATATCTCTCCTGTTCGAGGTAGGGATTATTTTCAGGTTCGTCAACATTAAGAGTCTGAGTCTGAAACCATCTGCAGCTTGGAACAATATCGCACAAAGTGTAAAGTCCGGCATCAAGGCACCCCACATTTAAGAGTGTCGGATTCTCTGATTCAAGAACTTCATCGCGGAATCTGTACATAAAATAGCTGTCCCTATCCACTTTCATGAAAGGAATGTTCATGGAATTATTCGCAATAAAAAGCATTGCAAGTGCTGTGCAAATAGCGGGAATAAATATCTTTCCGGAAAATCCCGCCTTTGAAACAAAATTTCCCACAAATGAAAAGCCAAGTACCGCAAAGATAGCGAGCGGCAGCGAATAATAGGGAAGGTCTCTTCCTCCTCCGAAAAATCCCAAAAACATAAAAGCAAAAAGCACCGGCACATTTAGTCTTGCAAGCATATTTATCTTGTTTTTCGAGTACTTAACTCCAAATACGCTCCAGATCATTCCAACTATAAGCGGCACAAAATACTGCCAGTCATCTCTAATCAGCCAGTACAGTGTCTTCGCCATATAGAGAAGGCGCCCCATAACTCCCGGAACTTCGCTCTCCACCTTGGTGTACACAAAAACATTTACATACACATATCCCCAGTACCACTCATAGAGACCACCCTGAATTCCAAAGTATACTATCCACGGAACAAACGGCAGAAACATCCCAAACAAAAAAACGAAACAGGCTTTTATCCCCTTCAAAAATTCACCATGTGCAAGGAATGAAAAGAACGCCAGCATCATCCATGCAAAGAAAAATCCAAGTCCGGTGAACTTGATATTCGCGATGAAGCCCGCAAGAATTCCACCATAAAAAACACTTTTAAACGGCATGACTGCCTTGTTGTAATCATTTTTAAAATATGCAAGTGAAAGGTATAAGCCCGCGGCATAGAACGGAAGGCATATCTCCTCAGCCGCTCCGCCCCACCAGAAGCTCCTGGAGCAAACAATAACCGCAAAGGTCAGTACGGCCAGGATTGCAGAAAGAACTTTTCCTTCCAAAGAGTCAGGCTTCTTCCCTGCGTCAAACAGTCTGATTATCCCGTAAAAAGCAATCACGTCCGCAAATCCGAGCACACATTCAAGTACAAATACCCCTATAAAAGTTGTATGTGAAATCAGGTAAGAAAGCCCGTAAAGAAAATACAGATACATCCCCTTCTGATCAAAGACGTCCCTATAGGGCATTTTCCCGTTGAAAATGGCCTTACCCATGGAAAAATAGCTGTTTGCATCGTCCCAGTTATTCAGAGGATACAAAAAAGACGATCTAGTTGCCAGCATAAGACATAAAACTACTGAAACTCCAAGATATATGTATATAAAAAGATTATTCTTCTTTCGCATTTTATCACTGTCTCCCATCTATGCAATTTTAGCATAATTTAAATAATCTTTTCATTTTATATTTATAAATAGCCTATTCTTCTGAATTATAATATAAACGTAATATCATTAACGAGCGCACGTGACTGAGTTATGGAAAAGATGAAGAGAATTCACAAGACCATCCTGATTGCACTTATGGTCTCATATGGATGTTTTGTGGTAAGCACCTTTGCGGGGGCTTCTCTTTTATTGACGCTTTTTTCCCCGATCACAGCCTGTCTTGCCGCTGCTGTAACTTATATCAGCGCGTATATATCTGAAGCCTACAGAAAGCATATGACGCTTCTTGGACTTGGCATACTGGCATGGGTTGCAGGGGATCTGATGACTTTCATTTTCGAGTATGTAAATCCCTCTCCCGCCATCGAAACCATCGGCTCGATATTTTTCATATTCCCAAACTATTTCTTCGGGCTGGCACTGGTATTATACTTGTTTAAAAAGCTGAACAGGTCATCACTTAACAGGATCGCATACAGCGCCTTTGCAATTACCATTATAGGTTTTGTTCTCCTTCGTAAATTCCTTGACGTTCTGCTTGGAGGAGTTTATCCAAGTCCAATACAGTACGCACGCGCTCTTATCTATATTTTTCTTAATTTCTTCATCATGATGATTCTGTTTTTCCTGCTCACCATGGTGACGGGACTATCCCTAAAAAAGGGAACCTGCTTTGTTCCTCTGGGGATTTTCCTCTATATTCTCATTGACTTTGATTACACATACAAAGAAGCGATGGGCCGGGATCCTGAGAACGTATATATGAATCTTCTCTATATGCTTTTCATGATCATGATTGCTCACGGCACATATTCACAGGCGGAATTCGGGTATTCCTTTGATATAGTCAATTATCAGCGGGGCAAAAAAAGTACAACTTTTCTCAAGGTACTGGTTTCAACCCTAGTGCTCCTTGACGGTTTCTTCTATTTTATTGGATTTTTGTCGGAAAATGAGTTTTTCTACATACTCATTGCAGTCATGGGATACTGGATAATGTCTGCGACGCATGATAATTCCATGCTTGACGAGCAGCTTTTAAAGCAGCAGAGAGAACAGAACCAGATTCTGGAAAAGCAGGTTGAAGAAAAAACAAAGGACCTTCAGTTTGCCTATGAAAACCTTCAAAAGCTTTCATCAACCGATATTCTGACAGGAATCTACAACAGACGTTACAATGCGATGTATCTTAGAAAGCTCTCCTCAGAATATGCGGCGAGCGGTCAGCGCTATGCGATTTTTGCTATAGACTTAAATCACTTCAAGCCTATCAATGACACCTACGGACATGATATGGGAGACCGCGTACTTGCAGAATTCGGCCAGAGAATGCTAGACCTTCCGAAAAATCTTATTCCTTTCAGAACCGGCGGAGACGAATTCATGATCGTAATGGAGGATGTTATCGGCAGAAAGGATGTGCTTGAGGCAGCTGAGAAGCTTCAAAAGCTTTTCAATACCCCTGTCACACTTGATACTTACAGTTTCAATCTTTCGGGAAGTATCGGAATAGCTATCTACCCCGAGGACTCCAATGATGTCAATCTCGTCGTCTCCTACGCGGATGCCGCGATGTATTCCGTAAAAAGAAGCACCATAAGGGATGATTACAAATTCTTTGACAAAGCACTGGTAGCCTCTATTGAAAAACACAGACTGCTTGAATCCATAATTAAAAAGGCTGACCCCGAGAAGGATTTCGTCCTTCACTATCAGCCTATAGTTAACATGTCCACAGGTAAGCTGCTTGGCGCTGAGGTATATCCCAGGCTTAAGCAGAATACAGATTTTGAGTATTCAATAGGCGAGCTGATTCCCATTGCGGAAGAATGTGGTCTCATGGACTCTCTCGGAAAATGGATTGTTACCGAAGCCGTAAGCCGTATGAACACATGGAACAGCAACAGGGATGAGGCTCTCAATATATCTATCAATTTGTCTGCACTTCAGCTGCTGGATACAACCTTTATAAATCATTTAAAAAAAGTCACAAAGGATATGAACTTTCCTGTTGGTAACCTTGGGCTTGATATCAGTACAAGTGTTATGCTGAGCGCCGAAGAAACCTCCAAGGAAGCCCTTCTTGATCTTTACAATTTCGGCTTTCCTCTCTGCCTCAACGACTTTGGCGGCGGAGAACTTCGTCTGTCCAACTTTTTGGACTGCACTTTCAAGGTAATAAAAATATCCCACTCTCTAGTATCACGAGCCTACAGAGATGATAATTCGCTTATACTTTTAAAATCCATTCATGCCCTGGCCCGGTCACTGGATATAATCAGCTGCGCAGTAGGCGTTGAGACCAAGGAACAAGCTGACAAGATTCGTGAAATCGGTATCAACTACGCTGAGGGATATTATTACGGTAAGCCCTGCTCAGCTGAGGAGTTTGAGGAAAATTACCTTAAGTGAGGTTGGAAATCTGTGATTTCCGTAATTTACTCCCCCGGTATATTGTAAGCAGTACAAAAAACATCGCTGTGGTTAAAGGATGAGGTCCGTTCATTAAAGACTGAGCCATATAACCAACAAGTCCAATAGTTGCATAAAGCTCAATACCCTCTAAATTTTCATTCTTAATAAGACTTCTAACAAAACTCACGATGACGCTTAAATATATTCCAAGATAAGCAATAGCACCCAAAAGTCCTGTTGTGAAAAGATATTCAAGAATATCATTGTGAGCATTTTCAATGAAATAGAATGCCCCATAAGCTTCTTCAATTTCAAAGTAATAGTCCATGGATATCGCGTCTATACATCCAGGGCCAACTCCTATAATCTGCTGTGGAAGTTCCTGAGTAAAAAAGCCATCAACTGCAATAAACCACAACAGTCCTCTTCTGTTTAGGAAGTTCATATCATAATTTTTCACAGCCCAAACAATCGCGCCAAGACAGCATAATACCGCCACTACAATATATACCCAAAATACCCGCTTAAAAATGGACTCAAGCTGTTCTTTCGAAAGCTTCATCTCAAGATACATGTGAAGCAGTAAAAGTGCAAAACATCCTCCGCCGATAATCACACCAACATATATGCCATCAGCATGAGTATTATTGAATCCATTAGTCATATATAAGGGTGCGACCAAAAGAATCATTAGAAAATAAACACGTGATGCATTTTGTTTAGTAAGTGAAATATTCAAAAAAACAAACCTCCCCAAAAAACTTTATATAAAGAATGAGACTGACAGGCTTAATAGCCCTGCCAGTCTCTTTTATACTTGTTCTTATGAAAGATGGATATTATCCTCTCTTAAACTTAACGCCCTTAGGAGCACTCTTCTGAAGCTTCTTAACAAGCTTCTTGTAGGTCTTCTTGCTTACGTCCTCAAGAACAATCTTCTTACCCTTGAAGCCCTTAAGTGCCTTAGCACTGATCTTTGATACAGGCTTGCCGTTAACTTCGCCCTTAATCTTAACAGTCTTTGCATCAGACTTAACAGCTGTAACAGTTACTTCACCATCCTTAAGCTGAACGCTCTCTTCAACGTCCTCATCCTTAACGGTAGCAACTTCACCCTTCTCGAACTTCTCCTGCTGATCCTTCTCCTGAACGGATACGCTTTCAGCCTTCAGTACTGTTGCATCAACGTTAGCTGCATTTCCGACTGCCGGTGCAGAGGTAGCAACAACTACTGCTGCAAGGGCCATTGCAATAAGTCTCTTCATAATCACATTCTCCCTTTTCATTTTATTGTATTTTTGAGCGTTTTGATTTTCAAAACATATCTATAGTACAGATTTAGCTTTTATAAAGTCAATAGTCACTATTATTATTTTATACTTTTTTTCGTATATTTAATTTCACGTTATTATATAAAATCATTTCTTTCTCTTTTTAAATTTGAACTGTCCTTTCATGCTTATTGTGTAGTTATTGCATATTTTGATATCTATAGTATATAATTATATAAACAAGGACAGCTTTATGATAGTATCCTTGAATCACTTTTCTTGGCTCCGGCTTCCTGCAACAAGCCGGAGCCGTTAAATTTTCAAGATATTTACAATCATATTTATACCGTTTCATGCATCCTTTAATATCTCACATTTGTGTTTATTGTGTTTTCTTGAAGAAACATTTCTATTAAATAATAATTAAATTCTTACCCCATAAAATTAATCTTCCCTAAAAACAGTTACTATCGTCCGTTTTTTCATTCTGAATGCTACTTTGTACGTCTTACTACGAAAACGTTCTCTCCTTTATATCTTTCGTATAGCTATTGTTTGCGATGATAAAGAAAGGAGATTTCGTTTATGAATTATAACAAAATTAAAGAAATACTCTTTAAACGAGGAAAACTCGGGAAAGCCATTATCCATGCGATGCATACTACAGAAACCTATAAGTATGTAAGAGATGAACTTGATTATCTCCAGCACTCTCGCAATCTCCTACGTGATGAGCTTCTTGCAGCCTATGAGTTTCTGGAAAGATATGATTTGTTTGAGATTTTCCTGGATGATAAGGAAGGTCTGATTTAAAGCAAAAGTAGAGCCGGCGCTTGACGCGCCGGCTCATCTCATCTTAGTTTTTTTCAGCCACTTCCCAGCCTATAAGTTTTCGACTTTCAGAATCAAATGATACGCCTATCTTGTATAGCTTTCTGGAATCAGCGACAAACGGAAGAGCATAATCCTTTGTATCTATCTGCTTTAATGCTGCCTCAGCAGAACCATCCCTCTTAAATTCAAACAGATATATATAATCAGATGTTTCAACTTTACAATCTATACGACCGGTATATGTATGCATCTCGCACTGCACAATCTTCCCAAGCAAAGTAAACACCAAATAGATAACCGATTGAAAATAATGTTCAAATGGATCATCTTTGATAGTGTATGTAATATTTGCGAACAGTGCAGTAAGAAAATCTTTGATATTCTCGAGCTTTCCGCTCTCGATATACTCATCTAAAGTAAATATATCCAGTCCATTCCCGGCATTTGCTTTGGGGACATAAGCCGGCATAAGGTTTTCCATAAAACTGTACTTAACTTCTTCATTTGGAAAGCACAGCGTATATCTTTTCTTTACCTTATCATAATCAGCAATTGTAAGATATCCCGTTTGATATAACAGCGGAACAAGATCTAAAGTGTCACCGGTATAATCTTTCAGAGCAGCTTCATTTGTATATATAGTATTATTAGTAAATTTTCTAAGATCAAACCCTCTTTCCTTAATCTGATGAATCAAAAAAGTGGGGGTACCTGTCTCAAACCAATATGCTCCAAAGTCTTTTGCGAACAAAGCAGACAGTACACTATAAGGGTTATAAATTCCTTCTCCTGACAAATGAAAATGATATCCGTCATAATTCATTTTCAAAGCATTAAAACACTCTTCTTCAGTTAGTTCCTGATACTTGGCAAGCGTCTCTATCTCAGGCCAAAAAGTATCGCGAATCTCTTTGCCTGTAAGCCCACACAGAGCGGCATAATCTCTATCTAAAGATATATCCCGAAGCTGATTTAAGTCACTAAAAATACTAACCTTATGAAATTTTGATACTCCGGTTATAAAAATGAAGTGTATAGATTCATCAGCTTTTTTAAGGCGGCTAAAAAACCCCTTGAAAACATCCTTTATATGATTTTGAAGTTCCTTATGATCAAGCGTATCCAGAAGAGGTTTGTCATACTCATCTATAAGAACAACACATCTTCTCCCGGTCTTTTCTACCGCAAGTTCAAGTACCTTCTGAAATCGGTCTCCTAATGTACGCTGATTATACTGCGTCCCATACACCTCTTCCCAATCGGAAAGCATTCCATCCAAAACAGTTTCGATAGATGTTTCATTATAGTTTTCACCATTAAAATCGAAGTAAAAAACAGGATACTCCGCCCATGCATCCTCATTATTTTTTTCAAGTTCCTCTATCTCCAAACCTGTGAAGAGTTCCTTTTTCCCTTCCCAATAGGCCTTCATAGCAGAAAGTAGCAAGCTTTTTCCGAATCTCCTTGGTCTGCTAAGGAAATAGGGTACATTATTATGCGCCAACTTATAAATGTATTTTGTCTTATCTACATATAAGAAATTGTCGGTGCGTAATTTCTCAAACCCCTGTATTCCTACCGGAAGTTTCCTCTCCATGGCAGATTTCCTCCAAAACATTCCTGTTTCTGTTTAATATTGTTAAGTATATAATAATCCTACCATAGCAGAGAATATTTGTTAATCCGACATCACATACATGCCTCTCCATCATCAAACCACATTTATCTCAAGCTTGAATTTCTTTTCAATCTCGTGAAGATATCTCTCATTTTTGCAGGCAACTGCCAGAAGAGGCGCGTACACATCTCTTCCGCTGATATTGAACATATAAGGATACTCTTCAAAATGTTCTTTATACTGCGTTACAAAATCAAGAATACCTCGTTGAATCTCCGCAACGCCGTCAGGATCTACATCCCTTTTGCCAAAGCGCATGGTAATATCCAGCGCCGCATCATAAATATCATCGACGCCCTTCCTCTCATCTCCTTCATAGAATCCCACAAACTGCGGATTATCCGATGACAAAAGAAGCTCCCAGAACACATTGTAGCCCTTGTCCGGATCATGCTTCTTAAGAAGATCTCGGTTATGGGACTGCGAGTACAGGTACGCCACCATACGACCTGATTGAAGGAACGGCTCCGCAGCGTCAGGCTCTGCATTGTATACAGTATTCGTCCCGGCAACAATACCTCTGACATCACATCCCAGATTCCACGCTTCACCTGATAGCCTGTATAAAGCCATGGTACCGCTGCCTGCCCAGCCTATATCAACTGCTGCTGCCCGCGAGCATCCTAAGAGCTTAGTCTTATAGTAACATCCTGCTGCCCTTACCTGAGAATCATAAACAGCTCTGACCTCATCCCATTTTGATTCGATAAAACTGCGCAAAATAGAGCTATTCTTATCAGTAAGCTCATCGCCGGCATTAATAGAAGGCGGCAACTCTCCTGCAAGCTCATCAAGTTCCATCGAGCCCAGGATGTCCTTAATCGAATACCCCTGATTTACTTTATGGAAATTTATAGTGACAAGCTCCAACTCCGCGTGCTAGACTTAACTCAGATAGAGTTAGCAACCAAAGAAGACAAAGCCTACAACATCGATTATTGGGCCAGACTCTTCACCGCCAAAACATGGGAGGAACTGAATATGTTAGCTTCCGAAAAAGATATATTAAAAGAGGCCTCTGAAACAGTTTATTCTCTTTCCCAAGAAGAAAAAATCCGGCTGCAATGCCTTGCGCGCGAGGATTACTATCGCACTCAGAACGATGTTCGTATCTTCTATCAAAAACAGCTTGATGAAAAAGATGCTGAAATCGAAGCCCTTCGACAGCAAAAAGATTCTGCCATCAAAGATATCATGAGTCAAAAAGATGCTGAAATCGAAGCCCTAAAAAAGCAGATTGAAGATTTAAAGAACAAACAATAAGCATTTTCTTTACACCTCACCTTGTAAAATGTGAGGTGTTTCTACTTTTCCTCTGTATTCTCCCCACTCCTTTTAGACAGCGCATTCAAATACCCCGCCGTCACAATACCGGAAGGCAGCGCTACAATAGCTATTCCAAACACAGACGAAAACATCGCCACAGTCCTACCCACAGTAGTCACCGGATAAATATCTCCATATCCCACTGTTGTCAAAGAGACTGTTGCCCAATATATAGCATCAAAAAAAGTCTTGAAAGATTCAGGCTCCACACTGAAAACCACCAATACAGAAACAAACACGTACCCCACCGCCAAGGATGCCACTTCAAGTAATGCCCTCTTTGACTCCTTCATAACAGCTACCAGGATCTCCATACTACCTGAATACCTGATCGTACGAAAAATCCTAAACATTCTCAGGGTTTTAATAAATCGGAAAATGCGAAGAATTCTCAGGCTCTTATCCAAATATGTAATAAATGGAAGAATTGAAAGAAGGTCAATAATGGCCATCGGTGTAAATGGATATTTGATAAAAGATGTAACACTTTTCTTCCCCAATTTGTAATCAGCAGTAATCCACCTAAGAATATAATCAATGATAAAGACTATGCTTCTCTTGAACATTGTTGAGAATACCAGTGTCATGACAAGCATATACAGAAGTGGGCTAAGGACGCTCCACAAGATTCCCAGATAAGATCTGGCATATTTTCTCTTGATTTCTCTCCCCGTAAGCTCCCTGATTACAAACCAGTACTGCTTTAAATCTCCCATACTTTCCTCACAAAAAACTTTCTATAGTACTTTAATGATGCAATTATGCACTAATGTACCTATTTAGTATATAACTATACTATAGAACCGTCAAATGGTGTTTTTGACACAATAGTGCATTTCCGGAGTCATTTCCTGAGGCAGTACAAAATTCGTAAAAAGGGCATAAAAAACTCCTGACATAAAGCATTTTCATACTTTACATCAGGATTTATCCTTTTTACTTTTCATTTATCTATTACTTATTTTTCGGAAGAAGCATATTTTTTTATAGTGTTCAAGCCTTTCAGGATAGTTTTGCTTTAATATCTGTGAAAGAGCGGTATCTGCACTCTTGTTGTATTTTAGTTCTATTAACATCGCAGGTTTATCCGGATATTTAGGCGATGGAATATATGCAATATCCGCATAGCCGGGATAGAATTTAATCGTATATCCCTTTCCCCATGCAGCATTTCTTGAATTTCTTGCCGCTCCCGCATGGACAGGGATCATTTCTTCCAATCTTGGGCTTATCACGGACTATCGGCTTTTGAGGAATGAAGAGGTCATCATCCCAGTCACGTAATGGATCGTCATCAATTCCATGAATGAATAAATCATCGTCATCATGAAAGGGCAAGTCTGATTCAAAGTAATCCGGTACTCTCCCCTTCTTTATCATGTTCTGCATTCTGTTGACTTCCGTAGATAGTTCAGGCGCCAGTTTCTTTATTCTTCCAAGAAGAAATTCGGTGCGTTCCTTTTTGCCAACTGCCATAAAGAAATCCACGAAGCTCGCCATAACTTCCAGATTGTCCGGGTACTTTGCAAGTATTTTTTCTGCCCGCTCTGCAAATTCTTCCTTGTGCGTCTTCATCTCATCCGTAACACGAAGCTCATATAATTCCCATTGTATGTCCTCCGGAAGGTACATAAGATGTGCCTTCGCACCCTTACTCTTTTTACCGGTTGTTGCAAAGGATGACACCGGAAGTTCCTGCGGGCGCTGCCCTGTGAGCTTGTAATACTCATATCTTGAATAACCCTTTAAGTGAGGAAGTCCGGTATCCATCACGCAGGCTATACTCTTATGCCAGTACTCCGAAAGCATGAAATAATTATTGATCGGATATATCTCACACAGTTCCTCAAATAGAAATCCCGCATCACAGCCATTAAGTACGCAGCGATAGAGATAATCCATATGCTCACTTGTTTCTCTGTCTTCAAGTTCAAAGGCATGTTCAAACAGCATACCCATATCAGCCCATGCATAATAGATGTCTGCCATATCCCGAGATACTATCTGAGCGTCTGTACTTGTAAAAGTCTTGTAATCAATGTCGCTTCCAAGTTTCAGTTTCCGATATTCAATGATAGACTGCGCATCAAGCCCCGGCATTACAACGTGGGATTCACCGCTAAGATAATCTGTGCAAGTCTGAAGCACTGTGGGCATGGTAAGATGAAGATAGGTTTTTACGGTAACGTCTTTTTCATCTGCCTTTATCCCATAAATTTGGTTCATTGTCGGCGCGATTTTGTCTATCTCAAATATGCCATAAGCCATGATAATTCCGCCCATTCGTCTATCAAAATCGCCAAGCTCTCTATATATCTTTCTCCCGGATTTCTTATAAAGCTCCCTTACAGGCTCAATGATCTCACCCGCATCCTCTGCAAGCTTAATTTGTGCCTTGTTACCTTTCTCCTTGACTTCAAGAATCCCCATAAGGATGCTGATCATGATAGTATCCATTATTTCATCAGGTGCAAAGCCATCGAATTTAAAAATGTCTGTTTTACTATCATATATGTCAAAAAGTGTTTCCAGCTCATCCTGGTGGTACAGGTACATAAAATATTCCGGATGCTCTTTTAATTCATTAACGATTTTTCTTATTCTCTCGAGCTTTGTAGTACCGCTCTTATCGGGAATCTGCATGTATTTGATGTAGTTCTTGATATCTATGTCACGCAGATTAAGCATCAGATCCTGAATCTGATGCCTGGATTTTTCTATTGTCACATCTGTCCATTTGTCATAATCAAAAAGAGTCTTAACCTTCTTGTCGCCGTTGTTTGTCTGGTCCATGAATTCGTAGTAGTTGTCCACATTTTCATCGCCATAAGTGTGGCGAAGAGTTTTGTCAAAAGTCTCCTTGGCATCAGCAACGGCTTTCAATGTATTTCCAATATCCTTAATAGCCTTCTCAAGTTTCTTCTGCTGTTCTTTACTCACAATGTAATCTCTGTTTTTGGGAGCGCTTACCTGATCAAGATTTATATTTCCGCGGGAACTCATAGTTTTGTATAGGAGATTCTCTTCACTAACAGGCTTTATTTTCTTTTTTGTTTTTTTGTATCTTGATAATTCCTGATTGACCAGTTCCATATCGTATGGTCCGTTACTCTGTTCATTGAACCATTCCTTAATTTCATCATGCTCAGGATCTTTGGGGTCATCGAGAGTCTCAAGCATCTGATAATAGCCCCATATACCGCCGCAGTCTTCGGGAGGAGTATCTCCCTTAAATTTAATTACCATCGGATAGTCATACTCATAATCTTTGATAATCTTCTCGATTTGAACAGTATGATACCAGTCATCTCCAAAATCATATAGATATGTAAAAGACTTTGTATCTTCAAAAAACTCATCAATGATATATTCTGATGAGTCCAAAACATCCATATCCCATCCGCCATCAAATTCATCAGCCTGCTCAAGGAGCCTTACTCCCTGATTGCCAAATGTATACTCACTAAGGTGTCCTTCCCACCATCCCATTACTTTATGTATAACCACCGTCAGCTGTGAAAAGCTAAGTCCTGCTGGTACTATACATCTGCGCCAGATTGGCGGTTTTGAATTTTTGATTGTGATTTTAAGCTGATATGCTTTCATTAAGATTTATTTCTCCGATCTGTTAATTCAAGAACGCAATCTATTCGTCCTGTAAAGGTATGCATCTCACATACTCCGGCATCAAGCTCTGCATGAATCCATATTTAACTTCCTCATTTGGAAAAGCTAGTGTATACTCCCTCGCCTCCCTGATGAAAATGGTATCCATCATAGTTCTTCTTAAGAGCCGCAAGGCACTCCTCTTCCTTCATCAGCTGTTTTCAAAAGGTTATTAAACCTTTGGGACAAGGTATTATCTCCTTTTGAAATGCAGTATGTTTCTTCCCATCCTGTCAGCAAAAAAGATATTGCCCTTTCTAAAGCGCCTGGGTCTGCTCAAAAAGTAAGGGACATTATTATGCACCAGTTTATATACTAATTCTGTTTTATCAACATACAAGAAATTATCTGTTCTTAATTTAACAAATCCCTGTATTCCAACAGGCAATTTTCTAATCACAGTTTTTATCCTCCAGGTGTAATAATCCACATTTTTCTGCAATCACTAATATTATACAAAACAGGCATAACTACTGCAATCGGCACGATTAGTGAAATGATTTTTTTGAGTATATAAAAAATGTAGTAAAGAAAAATGGGGCTGTCGCACTAAGTGAGGTGACCCTTTGTAGTGCTAAAAGTCTTGATTAACACAAAGACCAGGCTTCGAAAAGCCTGGTCTTTGCTGTAAAATATATTTATGCTACTAAATAAAATCTTACAAGGAAATTATAGCCTTTCTTCCTTAAATCATCAAATAAAACTTCCGCTAGTATGGCATCCATTGTATATATAGTTCAATAATTGGCACAATCGTAATTTGAGCCGTTTTTTATGAATCTCTAGTATATATTTCAGGAAAATGTGTATTATTAGTATGTAATTAGATTGGCTGCATGCGACATACTATTTTAAAGGAGAACTCGAATGAATATTACCGAAGAGATTGGAAACCGTGTTCGATTTTACAGAAAAGAGAAGAACCTTAGCCAGGAGGAGCTTGCATTGCAAAGCGATCTTCATCCTTCATATATCGGTCAGCTTGAGAGGGGTGTAAAAACTCCCTCCGTCAACACTATTTATAAAATCACAAAAGCTCTTGATATTTCAATGTCTGATTTCATGAAGAATATAGAGACAATTGATACAGCAGAGGATTCCTACGCTATGAAATCCTATTTGCTTATCGAGCAGGAAGCTGCTCACGATCAGAGAGCGATTTTTGAGATTGTTGAAAAAATATTGTCCATGAGACCAAAGAAACCAAATCAGTAACTATATAAACTGCGTATGCAGCTGAAAAAACTCCTGCCACTGATGAATATCGGCAGGAGCTTTTTTGTCCCCTCATCCGTCTGCTGCGCAGACACCTGTCTACGCTCCGCTTCGGTCCGCGCTAAGCCGACGTCCCCCGGACGTCGAGCGCCCCCAAAGGGGGAGGGCTTTAGTCATTCATTCTGATACTTATCAATAATCTTATTAAGCTCGTGATATGGATTATCAATGAGCTTTATCTCATCATTAAATTCCAGGAGTTTATCTTCCTCTGAATTCCACTTTGGCCATTCGGGTATGTTTATTGTTCCAGAAGAATCACTTCCCTTATTAGGGTCTCCTGTCTTGGCGAAATTGGTCCAGTAGGTCTGCATGATCTCTGAAAGTTCGTAGTCACTATCATTATACATCCCCGGATGGTAGAACAGGTTGCCATAAGCGTAGGGCATCTCACCCGCATGGTTATTACTAAGGTAGGGATTCGTCTTAGTGAAGAAATACTGGTATACATCCCTGCCCTGTGCTTCCATGTATCTGCTCCATACATTGTGGCTGTAGGAAAACCATGCATCACTGTATATGAAATTAAGGCTGCCCTTCGCATCCCCTTTGGGATCAATGATGAAATACTTATCTCTTTCTACGGCTCCGGGCGGAATAAGCTCTGCTGCCTCTCCTGCGTAGTCTCCAAGTATATCCGTCAGAATCTCCTCGTAATTTTCAGAGGTTGCCTTTGTCGAAAGCAAAAATGCGTCAGCCTCTTTTAGATTCGATCCGTTTAAAAGCGCCTGCTCGTGGTTTTCGCCCTTTTCATAAGTAAGGTATGGTTGCTCGGCAATCGCATATCCGTCCACACACATATCACTGTTCTGAGTCTTTGTCGTAATAAGTTTTTCCGCATCTATTTTCCTGAGTTCTGCAACATTTTTCGCGCCGAACTCCTTCAAGATTTCATCTCCTGTTTCCAGAGCCTCGGACATATCTCTGAAGGTGTGGTAGGGCTTCTTAGCTGCTATTCCGCTGCTCTCAGCAATAGCTCTTACAAATAATCCTTTTGTAAGCGGTGATGCGCACAGCGCCTGAACTGAAGAAGATCCCGCAGATTCTCCGGCAATGGTTATGTTATCAGGGTCACCACCAAAGGATCCGATGTTTTCATGAACCCACTCCAGTGCCTTTATCTGATCAAGGAGTCCGTAATCGCCTGTCGTATGGTTCACTGATTCCGCAGCCAACTCATCATTTGCCATGTAGCCCAATATACCCAGACGATAAGCGAAGTTTACAAGGATAACCCCTTTCTTTGCAAAGCTCTCTCCGCGGTATTCAGTGTAGTAGGACTGACCTGTTGTGAGCGAACCGCCATGAATAAAGAAAACTACCGGCAGCGGCTCACCGCTATAATCCGCAGGTCTGAATACATTCAAGTACAGACAGTCCTCACTCATAGCATCCCTGTACTGATCTGTTAATGAAAATCTGTAATCGTTAGTTCCAAGTATCTGCGACAAGGATGAGTAAAGTTCAGAAGAACTTGGCTGCATTGCCATGGGGCCGTAGGTGTCACAAATCCTCACCCCTGCCCAGCTATCCGGATCCTGCGGCTCCTTCCACCTAAGGTCTCCCACAGGCGGCTTGGCATAGGGAATTCCGGCGAAAATCTCTGCACTGTGATCCTCATTATAAACACCTGAAATATCTCCCTGAGCCACATGAATCACCGCTGTCTGCTCGGGATTTTTGTAGGTAACTGCGGAAATTCTTTTTACAGGGGGTGAAGTAAGTTTATAGTTTACTGCAAAAAGCATAAGAAGTATTACTACTGCTCCTATCGCAGTGCGAACATCCCACTTGCCACTCTTTTTCATGAACATTCTGATGCAGAACAATGCCGCTGCCAGTATTATTCCAACAGCCCAGCCAAGAAGGGTGTTCTTTGAGAGCTCAAGCAGAAGTATATAAAGTATTGTGATTATTACAATTAGTATGCTGTATGCCATATTTCAATTGCCTTTCAATAATATTTAAATGAACCTGGCCAATTATTGCCATATCCCTATTATCCTGATTGTAAATTAGTTCTTTTTACTATTTTGCATTTAGATTGCGCACAATCTATTTCTATACCTTACATGAATTTCCCCTATTTGTCAATTTCATATACTTCTTTTCGCAATTATACTCTTTATATCATTTTGTTACTCTTTTTAGCCTGTTTTCAAGAAATTCTTAAGGATATTCTTCGCAATCAAGACATTTTTATTATTTTGTTACTCCTATTTTCCAAGATAAAGAGTAACAAACTGTTGGATTTAAATATTTTGCGAAATATCCATCCTTAAGAAGGCCATATTCAAAGCAAAAAGGGTAACAAATCATGGAAAACGAAGCATTTTGCGAAAAGGACTTTTTAAATCAAAGATATAATCTTGTATAATAAGATAAAAACTGAAATCCACAGGTACTTAGTAATGAAAAGAAATGTTGATATAAAAGAAATCTCAGACGGAAAAATCTATGACGCCGGTGATATGGCTAAGCTTGATGTCGGTGACTGCAAAGGCTGCCATGCCTGCTGCATCGGAATGGGTGATTCCATAACGCTGGATCCTTATGATGCGTATAGATTGGAAAAAGGGCTTGGGAAGTCTTTTGAGCAACTGCTTGCAGAAAATCTCGAGCTTCGAGTGGCTGATGGCATAATACTCCCTTGCCTTAAAATGGGAGAAAATGATGCGTGCTCTTTCCTGAATGCGGAAGGACGATGCAGTATACATCCGCACCGTCCCGGAATATGCAGACTTTTTCCACTTGGAAGAATATATGAAAATGAAACTCACAGGTATTTTCTTCAGGTGAATGAATGTAAAAAAGAGCGCCAGTCTAAAATCAAGATAAAAAAATGGATAGATACTCCGGAATTTTCAAAGTATGAAGCCTATATTGATAAGTGGCATTTCTTCATAAAAGGGATTGGCGACAGAGCTCCCGAAATGCCGGAAGAACAGTTAAAAGCCGTTAATATGGGACTTCTTAAAATTTTCTTCCTGACTGATTATGATACAGCTTCGGATTTCTATGAACAATTTGAGAAAAGACTGTCTGCATTAACCTGATAAAAAGAGTAGAATTTCAAAAAAGCATCTGTCTTTAGCAAAAAGCTAAGAACAGATGCTTTAATTTTACATTTAAACGAACAACTTCACATTTACGTAGCATCGCCCTTTTCTGGTGGTGCCACTCTGCCCCAGGTAAATAAACTTACCGTGGCCGCTGACTGAAACTCTTGAGCCTGCCTTGAGGTCGTAGCCACCACTGTAGGCTGTTCGCCCGTCTATGAAAACCGACTCACTTTCTATCAGCTTCTGCGCCTCGGCTCTTGAGAGATGATATACAAAAGCTACGATAGCGTCTGTTCTCTCCGAAGCCACGCTTCCGCTTATCTCCTCAAAAGCCGGTCTGATCTCACATTCGGAAGGATTGACCATCGTACATTTCACTGAGGTGTGTCTGATTCTGATCAGTTCCTTACAAATAAGCTCGCCGATTTCAGGTGTTGAAAAGACGTAGGCTTCTTTTTCTCCCGTAAGAATATCTCCTATCTGGTCCCTCTCGATACCAAGATTCATCAGTGATCCGAGATAGTCCCTATGAGTAAGATCGTCCGAAAACCTGTTATTTACCGGTGTTATGTGAATGCATTTCAGAACAGAGGGCTCTGCATTTTCTGCGGCCAGAAAGCTTTCTTCATCGAGATAGTCCGGAAGAAAACAAACCATCGCTCTCTCGGCATCCTCGAAGCCGCCGTATACCACATATTTTGATCCGCAATATTCATGCACATTTGCGGGCACGCCTTCCGAAGCAAATATACGGTAGACGCTGGCCAGCTCGGAGACCGATAAAAAATCTGTGTGGGTGAGAAAACTGTTCTGATATGCTTTTGTCGCGAGATCTTTAAGACGTCCTGCGAGGAAGTCTTTTGATTTTTCTTCCATACGGTTCCCCTCATCCGGCACTTCGTGCCACCTGTCTCCGCTCCGCTCCGGTCCGCGCAGAACCGACATCCCCCGGATGTCGTGCGCCCCAAAGGGGAAGGCTTAATTACATATAAATATTCATCTTCCCAAGGGGGAAGGCTTAATTACATATAAATATTCATCTTCCCAAGGGGAAGGCATAATTACATCTGAATAATTCCAAATACGTTTAAGATGGCGCTAATGAGGATAACGATTACAAAAACAGGGCAGAGGAACTTGATCATAAAGGAGAAGGTCTTCTTTCTCTTGAATGGATGTCCGTCCTGCTCTACTTCCTCCTCGATGCGCTCGATGCCTGCAAACTTTGTGATAAGGATGCAGGTTGCAAGTGCAGCTATCGGCATCATTACGGAATTGGTAATGAAGTCGAAGAAATCAAGGAACTGCATTTTTAATATTGTGACACCTGCAAGAGGGCCGTTACCGAGTGATGAAAGGCTTCCGAGAACAAGCATGATAAATGCCATAATTACGGTGCCCTTTTTACGGCTCCATTTAAACTCATCAGAGAAGGTTGAAACCGCACTCTCTGTAAGAGCAATTGCACTTGTTACAGCTGCAAAAAGAACGAGTGCAAAGAACAATATTCCGATGAGACGACCTACTCCCATGCTCGCAAAAATCTTAGGCATGGTGATAAACATAAGCGAAGGTCCCTTATTAAGGTGTTCCGGATCTCCGCCTGAAAAAGCAAAGACAGCGGGGATGATCATCAGGCTGGCAAGGATTGCGATAGCGGTGTCAAAGAATTCAACCTGTCTTGTGGACTCGTCGATGCTGACTTCCTTTTTAACATAGGATCCGAAAGTGATGAGGATACCCATAGCAATTGAAAGTGAGTAGAACATCTGGCCCATCGCGGTAACCACTGTCATAAGTGAAAACTGCGCAAAATTGGGAATGAACAGATATTTAACACCCTCTATTGCTCCCGGTCTTGTAACAGAATATGCGCAGATAATTACAGCAAGCACAACAAGAATAGGCATCACTATTTTGGATACTCTCTCTATTCCGTTACGAACTCCCATAAAAATTACGCCAAGTACCAGCACCGAGAAAACTATGAACCAGAATTCTGCCGATACTCCGTTGGAAATGAAATTAACAAAAAAATCATCACCTGCGATTTCAGCAGGACTTTTCACAAAGTATTCAAACAGATACTTGCATACCCAGCCACCGATAACCGAATAATAGGGAACGATCAGCATCGGAATGATAGCGTTGATCCAGCCACCGATATCCATCAGCTTGTTATGTCCCAAGGCTTCAAATGCACCAACGGGGCTCTTCTTCGTAGCTCTTCCTATGGCAGTCTCTGCCATGATCATGGTGTAACCAAAGGTCAGCGCCAGAATTACATATACGAGAAGGAAAATACCTCCACCAAATTTTGCACAAAGATATGGGAACCTCCATATATTTCCGAGTCCTACTGATGCGCCCGCAGCGGACAAAACAAAACCAACTTTACCTGAAAATGAACTCCTTTTCTTCAAAACAACCTCCAAAATAACAAAAAATCCCCTCATCCGTCAGCTACGCTGACACCTTCCCCCAGTGGGGGAAGGCTTATTAATTTCCGGATATCGTCACGTTCTTGACGAGAATGCTCGGCATAACCATATTTCCGTCGCAGAGCTGTTCTTTCGAAATCGCACGAATATTTTTAAGCATTTCAAAGAGATTAGCACTTATCATGGTCTCAATGACAGCTCCTTTTATTTCACCGTTTTCTACATAGAAAGCGTTCTTGGCAACACCGGACATTTCTCCATTTGCCCCCGGTGATCCGGCAGAAACAGAGCCCACAATAAGGCCTCTCTTAATGCTCTTCACCATATCTTCATAGGGTGTATCACCGGCATCAACCACCGTATTAAAGGATGAATTCGGCGCACGTTTTACGCCACACTTGTTTGCAGCATACAGACTTGCGGCAAAGCTTTTGAGAACACCTTTTTCAATAAGGTTATAGTCCTCTGACCTGAAACCATCAGATGTATGAACCTCTGTGACAAGAATTCTTTCATCCCACGGATTGAAGCGAACTGTTAGAAGCGGCGAAGCAACCTGCTCTCCGAGCTTATCAAGCCATACACTTGTCTTTGTAATAAGAGTATGGTCAACAACCGTATTGCCGATTATAGCACCAAGCATCTGAGATGCGCATCCGGGTGTGAGTATTACATCGCCTTCAAACTTATCGCTGATTTTCATAGGATTAAGTGAATTCTCTGCATCCTGCAGATCCTTCTCTATGCTTCCGAGAGTGATAAGTTTGCTGTCCAGATTATCGAACACTGCATATGAAACAGCAACACCTGTGGTGTTCTCACCATCATTTCCTGCGAACTCGGTAGCAATCATATAGTAACCGAAATCCACATCATCTTTTGTTCCGTTCGTATTTATGAAAATAGATTTCCCTCTGATATACTTTGCAAACATCTCGATAAGCATAATGTTCTTATGCTCTCTGGCAATATCATCGGAAAGCTCCTTTGTTCTCTCCATCAGTTTCTCAATGTCCGGAGTAAGTGCGCCTTTTGTAAACGAAGCAGGTTCAAGTCCAGGAGCAATGTCGAATGCCTCATCGGGGCTTCCGGCTTCAGCTGATGCGATTACTTCATCAATCGCCTTTTCAATGCTCTCCTTATCACACTTGTTGATACTTGTGGATGCCTTCTTATGGTCCTTGATTACCTTGATAGACACATTGTTATCAAACATGGTTCTGAAAAGTGTGAACTTTCCGTCTTTCATTGTGATCTCATTTGTCTCTGTCTCATAGATAGTGAAATCTGCTTTAAGGTCACCTTTAGTCTTTATGTAATCGGCAATTATATCCGACACTTCGTATAAGTTAGCCATTATCTACCTCCGATCGTTATTTTGCACTTAATTGCCGGTCCGCCGGTTGAAACAGGCATAGCCTGCTTTTTGCCGCAGGTTCCGCTCCACCAGATTACGGAATCGGATACCATATCAACGGTTTTCAGCATATCAAAAGCAACACCGGAAACAGTAGTATCAAGGATAGCTCTTCCAAGCTTTCCGTTTTTAATCTCATAGCCGCAGGTTATTCCGAACATGAACTCACCTGTAAGGTCAGCCTGTCCGTTACCGGTTCCCACGAGATAATAACCATCATCTACAGACGCAATCATGTCTTCAAGCTTATCTTTTCCGGGAAGAACAGTCGTATTTCTCATGCGGATAAGCGGCTCGTCAGAAAAGGTGTAACCCCTTGAATTACCGCAGGGCTCAACTCCATATTTAAGAGCGCTCTCACGATCATGCATATAGCCTGTAAGTATTCCGTCCTTAACAAGTACCGCATCCTTTGCAGGTACGCCTTCGTCGTCAAGATAAACCGGGAAGGGCGCGTCCACTCCAAAAGCTGTATGAGCGTAGTCAACAATGCTGACAAGCTCTGATGCCACCTGTTTTCCGAAATTCGGTCCGGCTACCGAACCGCCGTCAACAAGGTCTGCCTCAACAGTATGTCCCACAGCTTCATGTGCGATCATTCCTGCAACATCAGGATGAAGAATTACGGTTTTAACTCCGGCCTCGGCATAGACACCGTCAGCCTTTGCTTTAATATTCTTATATAAATCCTCAAGTCCTTCATATATAGGATTAAGATCTGCAAAATGCTCACCTGCATGGCCGCAGCCAAAGAACATTCTGAAAAGTTCAACCGGTTTTCCTTCTCTTGAATTCATGCTGAACTCGACCATTATCCTACATCTGGGATAAGCCACATGTCCGTCCGATGCATCGGAAGTAACGATTATCTTCTCCATCGTATCTTCCGTATAAATTACACTTCTGCTAAGCAGATCCGAGTAGGTCTTCTCGATGTATGCATCGATTTCCTTGCAGATGTCCACCAGTTTTTTCTGCTCATAATCAATTATCATTCTGGGTGATGTTATATGAGAACTGATAACTTCGGGATAAGCTTTCTTCTTTTCGGAATTAAACTTATCAAGATATTTTGCATTTTCAGTTGCAGCCTTAATGGTCTTTGCCGCAGCGTCCTTAGAATACTCCGCAGTAGATGCAAAGCCGTAAGCCCCGTTACAATATACTCTGGCACAGATTCCGCTCTCCTCTGAGCGTTCATTTGCCACAAGATTACCGTTTTGTATAACGATTTTTCTGTACCTGTTTTCCTGTCCTCTCAGAACAGTCTGAACCCCGGTCTCAAAGAGACTTTTTTGTCCCAATAAGATGTCTTCTAGCATATACTCTCCTCCGTTTTTTTGTTTTTCCCCCAAATTTGTGCCGCGTTTTTTACAGATTAAAAAATGCTAAACACAGCATTACTATTTTACTATTATAAAAGTAATCTGCATAGGAAAAAATGAACAAGACTCAAAGACTAATAACACCTTCATAAAAAAGTGCCATGCACAGTGGGTAAAATCCACCATGCATGGCTATTACAAGTAACAACAAATAATAAAATAATCCGGTCTTTGTTGTCATATCACCATAGTTTTATCTTGAACTGTGCAACGCTCCCTACTGCATCAATTCTGCAGGCACACTTCTTACCTTCTGCTTCTTCAGATAGCTGCGGCCATTCCTGAAGATAAATCTCCTGATCTTCGAAAAGCGGATGAATTACCACTTCGCCTTCAAAGCTCTCCTCCAGCTCAGTTTTTCCTTCAGAACCGATAAAGCGCTTTAAGCCTATCTCCCAGTCCTGTCCGGTGTAAAAACTGTCGGCGATCAGCTCTCCCTCGTGGAAAATATCGATGTCACTTTTTGAAAAGAGTTCTCCTCGATCTCCGGCATATTTTATATGAAGATAAACTTCATCAATCTCTTCGTCTATGCTGGTAACATTCAGCTGGTATGCCTTTTCGTCTTCTTTTATCTCAGCCTTTACCGGATTAAGCAGCGAATCCACATATCTGTAATCCGCAAAATCCATGCTGTCCACCATGTAGGTATCTGACACATTCTCTGCATCGTCATGGATAAATCCCGAAGGTGTCTCATCGAGATCCGGCCACACTCTGAAAGAAACAGTGTGCTCTTTTCCATCAGACGGAATCTCAGCATAAATCTCATAACCGTTCGGATTGCCGTTTTCAAGCACTCCGCTTCTTCTCCGGTTGCTTCCGATAATCCTGTCGACAACATCGTACTCGCAGATTACCAGGTGCTCGGCTCCTCGCTCATCGGTTATCTTAACTGCGTGCTCAGCCTCATAGCTACTTAAGGTCACGATTTTGATGCTTCCAAGGTCACCCTCTATCTCAGCTGTAGCTGAGTCTCTTTCATCCGCATAGAAAACGTATGCATTTTCTCTTCCTCTCTCATCATGAAGAATGCAAAGAGGAATCATGTTGGCCTTCTTCAGAACTGCATCAAAGCCAATCGGCATGTTAAAGGGATAGAAGAAATAATCACCGTTTTTCACATCCCGCTCTTCAAACTCAGCTATCACATTTCCGTTTTCATCATGAGCTTTCAATGTAATAGCGTCATGAGCTTCGAGCTCATATCTTCTTTGATAGTTGTTCACAAATAAAAATCCGCTCATCAGCTCTTCGCCGTTTATGTCCTTTTTCACAGCCCTTACAGCAGTTCTAAGGTCAGATGAGTTATCCGGCTTATCCGGGTTTCCGGGCTGCGGGATATATGGCATGTCGCAAAGTGCCTCTCCAAAATCCGCGGTAAACATGGAAAGTCTTCTGACCCTTCTGTAGGTCTCGGACATCTGCCCGTACTCTTTAATAGGAGCATTAAAATCATAGGACAAAACCGGAAGATCATTGGGATATCCTGTCTCCCTGCTCTCCTGAAGAGTAGTAAGTTTTCCCTCAGGATTCGTTCCGCCGTGGTACATATAATAGCCAAGAAGATTAGCACCACTGCCCATCTTCACCATGCTCATGGCCTCGGTATCAGTTCCGGTCGCTATGCATCTTCTGTGGTGAGTAACCTGAAGTCCGCCTCCGAGCTCAGCTGTAAGATAGGGGAATTTATCCATATCAAAAGTGATCCCGACACCAAGTCCGTGGTCGGACCCGATGTTGTGGTCGTTTCTTTCCTTGGTAAAAATGTAGTTGCCGCTTGGTTCGATTTCAGTGGTTCTCTGATCCCAGGGTGCTTCACAGTAGCCGCCCATAACAGGAAGCATGCCCCCTGTAACAGCGCCGCCCCAACCGGTTGCTGTATAAATCGGAACATCAAATCCAATTTCCACAGCCATGTCGCGAAGGGTTCGCATGTGCTTTTCACCCTCCTCGCCGCCAAAACCGCCGCAGTGTCCGTACTCATTTTCAATCTGCACTCCGATGATAGGACCGCCATCCTTCAGAAAAAATCCCTTTGCCTGCTCATAGATGTGCTCATAAAAATTTCTCGCATGCTCAAGATATTCAGGCGCATTGCTTCTAAGTTCGTATCCTTTTTCTTTAGCATCCTCAAGAAGCCAGTCCGGGAAACCACCATTTCTTGCTTCGCCGTGTGCCCAGGGTCCTATTCTAAGGATGCAGTTAAGTCCTACGTTTTTAACAGTGCCAAGGAATTTTCGGAGATTCCTGTCACCGCTAAAATCGAACTCACCGCGAATTTCCTCGTGATGAATCCATATTGTGTAGAGCGATACGATAGAGACACCGCCGCTCTTCATTTTGCAGAGTTCTTCCTCCCAATATCTGTTCCTGTATCTGGAAAAGTGCATTTCACCCATTACGGGATAGAAGCCCTTTCCGTCAAGGGTAAGTGACATGGTATTAAATGATAATTGTGAATCTTTTAATAGCATAATATTCTCCTAGGGTAAGGTAAAGAGAGCACTACTTCGTGCTCTCTTTCATTATTACTTCGTAGGTCTTGAGTTTCTGGTTCTCGACATTCTCGCCGTCGATAAGTCGCAGTAGCATTCTTGTTGCAACAGCGCCCAGGTTTCTGTCGTCAAAATTTAGTGACGTAACTGGAACCACAGAGTTTTCAAGCGTTGTACTGTTGTAGAAAGATGCGAGTCTAAGGTCCTCGGGTATTTTGATATTTGCTGTTCTGCAGATTCTTATCACATAAGCAGCAAGCATATCATCCATACAGATTACACCGTCGACCTTCTCGGCTGCCAGGCGCTTTACTATCTCAGTCATCTTCTGTTCATTTCCCTGATCAAGGAAAACCAGCGACTCATCAAGCTTTTTCCCTGTCTGTGCAAAGGCTGCTGCAAACCCTTCATATCTCTTCTTCGTGATCACAAGATTTCTTGATCCTCCGAGGAGAGCAAGTTTAGTGTGCCCTTTTCCTATCATAATCGAGGTGAGCTCCTTGCATGCATCAAAGTGATCGTTATCAACCGTGATGATTCTCTCATTCGGTGATTCACCTATTGCAACGAAAGGAACACCGCTTTTTAGCAAGTATTCTGCGGGCTTGTCATAGATCAGAGTTCTCGTCAGAACAACACCGTCAACCTTGCGATTTTCAATAATTCTCTTAAGGCTGCTCATGTCATCGCCGCTGACCACTGACACGATAATATCATATCCGTGTCCGCTGGTCACTTCACTCATTCCGACAAGACACTTCTGAAAAAACGAAAGATCCACAAGAGAATAATCCCCCGGCCAGACTACAGCAATACTGAAGGTTCGGCTCTCAGCAAGGCTCTTTGCTACGACATTCGGTCTGAAATTATTTTGATCAATGTATTCAAGAATGCGGGTCCTTGTAGCTTCACCTATACGCCCTTTTCCCGAAATAGCCCTGGAAACGGTGGTTTTGGAAACTCCAAGGGCAGCCGCTACATCCTCTAAGGTTGTTTTTTTTGCATTATTCATAGTCATATGTTCTTGCCATTTTTCATAAGAAAGTTCTGCTTAACCTTTAACAGCACCGCCGGTTACACCTTCAACATAGTATTTCTGAAGAAACATAAACAGAAGTAATACAGGGATTGCAATAAGTACTCCGCCTGCGCAGAATCTTGTGAAATATCCCTGATAGTCGTTGGTCCAAACCCATCTTGTCATAGCTACCGCAACGTTGTAACTGGTGTCATGACCGAAAGCAACATAGGATGCAAATACGTAATCACACCAGGGAGCCATGAATGCAACCAGCGCGGTGTAGATAATGATTGGCTTTGACATAGGAATAATCATTGTAAAGAATATTCTTGCTCTTGTAGCACCGTCAATTCTTGCAGCCTCATCAAGAGCTTTCGGAATTGTGTCAAAGTAACCTTTACATACGTAGTAACCCATACCTGAGCTGGCAACAGAAACAAGGATAAGTCCGGGTACCGCACCTGCCTGAGTAAGTCCGAACTGCTTCAAAAGGAAGTACAGACAGATCATTGTGAGGAATCCCGGAAACATTCCCAGAATCAGCCAGAAGCGCATGAGCAGTGTTCTGCCCTTAAATCTCATTCTTGAGAGCGCATAGCTTACGCAGAGGATGATTATCGTCTGAAAAATAGTGACACAAACAGCTATGATAAGTGTGTTTGCATACCATTTTACAAAGTTAGTCTCCCCTGAGAACAGGAATCTGTAGTTATCCAGTGAAAAAGTATGAGGCACCAGATAATCAACCATTCCGCCGTACTCGTTCGAATAGGATCTGAAACTCTGAAGCACCAGTCCCACAAAGGGGAACAGCCAGATAATACTTATTAAAATAAGAACGATATATCCGATAACGTTACTTACGGTTCTTTTTGTTTTATATGATTTCATCACTGGAAGCCCTCCTCATCTCTTACTGACGGAAGCATGTTGTAAACCACAAGGGAGACAACTGCAGTAACAATAAATACTACGATTCCGAGAACAGCTGCCATCTTATAGTTGGTATCCGTAACCGTCATCTTATAGAGCCAGGTTACCAGAAGGTCTGTATTACCTGCTCTCTCAGCAAGATTCATGGACTGCGGTTTTCCCTGAGTAAGAAGGTAGATGACGTTGAAGTTATTGAGGTTACCTGTGTACTGTGTAAGAAGGAAAGGTCCTGTTACAAACAGCATGTAGGGAAGTGTGATACTTCTGAACATCTGCCATCCGTTGGCACCGTCGATCTTCGCACTCTCATACAGATCCTCAGGAATATTCATCAAAAGTCCCGTAGCTATAAGCATCATGTACGGAATACCTATCCAGATATTAACCACAATAATTGTAATTCTGGCGAGCATGGGATCCGTCCAGAACGGGATGTAGGATTGTATAAATCCCCACTTCTTCAGATAACCGTTGATAAGACCATCGTTCGCGAACATTTTCATGACATACAAAAGTGATACAAACTGAGGTACCGCAATTGTCATGACAAGAATTGTTCTCCAGAGCTTTTTAAATTTTATGCCCTTTTTATTAATCAAAATTGCAACAGCAAGTCCAAGGAAGTAATCAATGAACGTTGCAAGAAAAGCCCATATAAGTGTCCAAAGAAGAACCTGTACGAATGTGGGGCCAAGTCCGTTCTTTGAAAATGAAACAAGGTTTTTAAAGTTCTCCAGTCCCACCCAGGTGAAAAGATTGGTAGGTGACTGGTGATTTTTATCATAGTTGGTGAAGGCTACCAGAATCATGAAAACAATAGGCAGCACAGTGAATACAAACACACCCGTTACCGGAAGTGCCAGAAGTGTTTTATCAAAATTCTTATCAAGTAAGGAACGAAGGGCATCGCCGTTGGTGGGAAGTTTTTTCCCTGACTTAAGTGCCAGCTCTTCCTTACGATTTTCCTTAATATTGATGTACCAGATTGTAATCAGAGCGATTATAGCGAAAACACAGAGTATTCCAAACAGCAGAATAAGAAAGCTGTTGTCGCCATAAACCGTCTTTCTCTTAACTTTTTTGGTGGCGATTGTACCAAGAGTTGTTATCTTGGACAGATATTGCCATCCGAATCCAAACATAAACCAGAAGAAAAGCACTTCACACAGAAGAAGCGCAATTCCTATAACAAATTGTCCTCTTAAAATAGGACCAAGTCCGAGAATTATAAATGAGAGCTTTGTCTTTATATCTCCCTGTGCAAATGTTACTCCGATCTCCTTAAAGCCATTCCCGATAGCCTCAAAGAACAAAGACGCTCCGCTTTTTTTCTTATTATTCGCGTCTCCTCCCATACCTTCGGCCTCCTTATCTATAGAACAAACTAGTCTTCCCAAATCCTAAGACAGGCTCGGAAACAATAGTGATTCCGAGCCTGAAGTTAGGATCTTATATCAGTTTTATGAAAAATTACTGAGCATAGCCTTCACATGTTGCCTGGAAATCCTCAAGAGCCTTCATGAAGTCATCGTCAGAAGAATCCTTTGTGATCTCACCGGAGATAACTGAATCACCGAGTGATGTAGCAAGTGACCAATACTCGCCGGGATACTGTCCCTGAGGAATTGTGTACTGCAGCTGTTCTGCAAGAGCTGAAAGTGCTTCGTCTGCCTTAACCTCATCAGACTGCTGAGCATTGAGGTTTGAAGGGCCCCAACCTACTGCATTGTATCTTGCAAGCTGAACGTCTTCGCTTGAAAGAAATGCTGCAAGAGCATCACATACTGCAAGCTTGTTGTCGTCCTGCTGAGGCTTAACACCAAGGAGCTTGAAGCCACCGAAACCGCTCATCTGATAGCTCTTGCCATCAGCGCCTTCAAATGTAGGAAGCTTAGCGCATGCATAGTTGTCGCCGAAAAGATCCTTAACTGTTCCTGCATCCCATGTACCATCGATGATAGCACCAACGTTTGTAGCCTCACCTGCTGCTGATCCATTCTGGAAGGACTTGGAAGAAGCAAGCTCTGCGATCTCCTTAAGTGCAACAACACCTGCATCGGAAGCGTATGTAGAATTACATTTTGTAAAGTTACCTTCATCATCTGTATCGTATGTAAGCTCAGCACCTGCACCGAAGAAGAATGCTGTCTGATACCATCCGGAGTTGATCTCGCAGTAGAAGTTCTTGCCAGCTGCTTCACAATCAGCAACGATGCCTTCAAGTGTGGAAGGATCGCTTACAACGCTCTTATCATAGTAAAGGAAATAACCATTGTCAGATGTAATAGGATATGCATAAAGTGTGCCACCTACTGTAGCTGCTGAAACAGCACCGGCATCGTTCTCAGCCTTTACTGCCTCTGCATTGCTCTCCTCAACCTCTTCAAGAGCACCTGCAGTAACAAGTCTTGCGATCTGATCCTGAGCAAATGCATAAACATCGGCACCTGCCTCAACGTCTGTGATCATGTTACCTGCTGCATCGCCTTCACCTACAGGCTCAACTGTAAATGTGTAGCCTGAGAATTCAGGATGCTCGCTCTGGAAAGTTGCGATCTGCTCATTTGTGAAATCAACTACGTTATCAGCAACCCATACCTTGATCTCGCCTGTGCCGTAGTCTGTGTCGTCTGCTGCTTCCTCGACTGCATCCGCAACATCCTCTGCAACGTCCTCTGCTGCATCTGCAACATCTCCTGCAGCTTCCTCAACCGCATCTGCTGTTTCCGTGGCTGCATCTTCAACACTCTGTGCTGTGTCTGCTGCTGAATCCGCACCGCTGCCGCCGCATCCTGCAAGCATTGTAGCAGCAACTGCTGTAGACAACATAACTGATACCAATTTCTTTTTCATTTCTTCTCCTCCATTTACCGAAACTATGGTTTTGGTTTCTATTGCGCAACAATATGCGCAATCGGTTGTTCTGAAAGTAATTGTAATCCTGTATATTGTTGTGGTCAATGGGGATTTTTTAACAAACGTAAAACGTTTTCCTTATACAATTTGCACAATCGATTATTAAGTCGTGGTTTTAGGGTGCGCGCTTTGCGCAACCGCTAAACCATTGATAAGTATTAGCTTTATGTCCTCTTTTAGTTTACGGATGAAGCTTGTACAGAAGTGCCATTTTACCCCTAAAATCCTGGCTTTTCGTTCCCTCTGTTTTGCAAAAACCGCATAAAATAAGGGCGAAAACGCTTTCTAAAAGTGTTTTCGTCCGTATTTTTCCTAAACAAATTATCCTTATATCAAATATTTTGATCTTATCTCAAAATCTTATTCTGCATGACTTCGGGATCCTGCGCGTACTGAATCGCCTTGTCTCTTGAAATCTTTCCGGCTCTGCACAGATCAATGATGGCTTCATCCATAGTGACCATGCCAAGCTTTCTGTTTGTCTGCATAATAGTGATGAGCTGGTGTGTTTTTCCTTCTCGAATCATGTTTCTTACCGCAGAATTGACGTGCATGACTTCGAAAGCTGCTACCCTCGCCTCCTCATCGATTGTTGGTATAAGCTGCTGCGAGATAACAGCTTCAAGAACGTTCGCCAGCTGAATTCTGATCTGTTGCTGCTGATGCGGAGGAAATACATCAATAATTCTGTCCACTGTGCTTGCGGCACCGATCGTGTGAAGCGTTGATAAAACAAGGTGGCCTGTCTCCGCTGCGGTAATCGCAGTGCTTATGGTCTCAAGATCACGCATCTCTCCCACAAGGATAACATCGGGGTCCTCGCGCAGGGCTGCGCGCAGCGCATTCGCATAATTGTCACTGTCCAGTCCAACCTCGCGCTGGTTTACAATGGATTTATCATGGTGATACAGAAATTCAATAGGGTCCTCCAGGGTAATGATATGCGCTTCCCTGTTGCTGTTTATCATATCGATTATGGAGGCAAGCGTTGTGGATTTTCCTGATCCCGTGGGACCTGTTACAAGCACAAGGCCTCTCTGCCTCTGATACAGATTAATGACAGATGAGGGGATACCCAAAGTTTCCGCATCCGGAATTGTCGTCTCAACAAGGCGGATTGCCATGGCAATTGAGCCTCTTTGTTTAAAAACGTTTAGCCTGAAACGCCCCAGTCCCATAATTGAAAAGGACATATCGTGCTGTCCGTTTGCTTCCAGAAGCTCCTTTTGCTTTACGCTCATGATGGTATCTGCTATTTCCCTGGTATCATCCGGCAGCATTTTGTTATAGCCCTCCAGCGCGATGAGCTTGCCGTTCACACGCATCTTGGGCGGAATGCCAACCGTAATATGCACATCAGATGCACCATGTTCCTTTGCTGTTTTCAGAATATCATCAATCCTTGACATGACATTTCCTCCTATCTTTATCTTGTAGATGTGAGAAGTAAAAGTCAACGAACATAGAATGAAATAAAGCTAAAATTTAGATGAATTTTTGTAACTTTAGGATTTTCCTCTTGCAAAAAGGTCTCGTTTGTATATAATTGTCTTTGCGCGTAAACGCGCTTATTTTTTCCACACGGAGTTTCTCCGTATTTTCCTGTATTTGATTTCGAAGAGATCCTTTGATGCGCTATTTTTGCGCCCGAAAGGAGTTTTTTATGTTCAGTACAGTAATTTCAGGTGCGGTAAAAGGGATTATGCCGTATCTGATGCAGGTAGAGGTTGACACCTCTGACGGCATTCCCATGTTCAATATGGTGGGCTTCATGAGCAGCGATGTCAGGGAGGCTGCAGAGAGAGTCAAAGTCGCCTTGAAAAATGCTGGCTATCCGCTTCCTCCCATGAGGATTACGGTCAACCTCTCTCCCGCTGATATCAGAAAGTCCGGTATCGCCGTGGATTTGCCGGTGGCAGTGGGTATCCTTTCAGCAGTCGGCGAGATTCAGGCAGATGCGCTCGAAGATACAATTGTCATCGGCGAGCTCGGACTAGACGGCGAGGTAAAGGCGGTCAGCGGAATTCTTCCGATGGTGACTCACGCCTATTCCTGCGGTTTTAAAACATGTATCCTGCCTGCGGACAATGCCCGTGAGGGAGCGGTTGTTCAGGGAATGAAGGTAATTGGTGTAAGCTCCCTTTCCGAAGTTGTGGCATATCTCAAAACCGATAAAGAAGAACGAAATTCGCTGATCATGCCCACATTAGTCGATGTCGATGCGCTTTTCAAAAATGCAGAATGCCGTGATGACTATCTAAAGGGCATGGATTTTGCAGAGATCAACGGTCAATCCGCGGTTAAGAGAGCTGTGGAAATTGCGACTGCAGGATATCACCATATTCTTCTGATAGGCCCTCCGGGTTCGGGAAAAAGCATGGTGGCAAAGAGAATTCCTTCCATCATGCCTCCTCTTTCGAGGGACGAAGCGCTGGAAGTATCATCAATTTACAGTGTTGCAGGAATGCTGAAAAAGGGCGAAACTCTTATAACCCGACGCCCCTTCATGAGTCCGCATCACTCGATAACCGAGTCTGCCCTTGCCGGAGGTGGATTATATCCTCATCCCGGCGTTATTTCTCTCTCCCACAGAGGTGTAATGTTTCTTGATGAAATGGCAGAATTTAAACGCAATACCTTGAATCTCTTAAGGCAGCCTCTCGAGGATCGCGAGGTTCATATAGCACGAAGCGGTGGCAACTTTTCCTATCCTGCCGATCTGCTTCTGGTTGGTGCGATGAATCCCTGCCCCTGCGGTTATTACCCGGATCTCAACAAATGTAAATGCTCGGAGTCAGAGATACGCAAGTATCTGGGCAGAATATCGGGTCCTATACTGGATCGAATCGACATCAGCATAGAAGCCGCCAAAGTGGATGTCAGCGAGCTAAGTCACGGAACCACTTGCAACGAAACAAGTGCAGAGATAAGAAAACGTGTGATGAGAACTGTCGAGATACAAAGAAAAAGATTTGCGAACGAAGGTATACGTTTCAATTCTGAGATGAGTCCAAAGCAGATTCAAAAATACTGCAAGCTCGGAACAAAGGAACAGCGCCTCATGGAGCAGATTTTCAACACAATGGATCTCTCCGCCCGCGCATATCACAAGGTTCTGCGAGTAGCGCGTACAATTGCGGATCTTGAGTGCTCTGAAAATATCGAGGCCCGGCATCTGACAGAAGCTGCCTGCTACAGAATGATGGATTCAAAATATTTCAGCAAAAGAGTTTCAGAAAGGAGCGTGTCATGATAACAGATAATGCTTACGCATATATGCTCCATAATGTTCCAGGGCTTGGAAATAAGACTCTTATGAAGCTTCTTCAGGAATTTGGAAGTTGTAAGAATATCTTTGAAGCCGATGAAAGTCTGCTAAAGAAAATCATGACTGTGAAGCAGTTCAAGGTCTTCGCCTTAAAAAAGAAGCAGTGGAATCTTGAAGCTGAATATGAGCATCTATACAATACCGGAATCGACTTTTATCACTATGGATCAGCAGGCTATCCGATACGACTTCTTGATATCCCGGATCCGCCCTTTGCCCTATACTGCGTCGGCAAGCTTCCTGATGAGAGGAGGCCTTCCGTGTCGATTATAGGTGCGAGAAACAGTTCCGAATACGGAAAATTTGCCGCCAAACTTTTCGGCGAAAAGCTGGCGTCCATGGGAATCCAGATAATAAGCGGCATGGCTCGTGGCATCGACGGCATATCTCAGCAGGCAGCTGTATATGCCGGAGGAGACTCCTACGGAGTTCTGGGCTGCGGCGTAGATATCTGTTATCCCGAGGAAAACCGAAGTCTCTATGATGAACTGCTATCCTCCGGAGGGGTAATATCAGAATATCTTCCGGGAACGCAGCCAAAGCCGCAGTTTTTCCCGCCAAGAAACAGGATAATAAGTGGCTTGTCCGATGTTGTCCTTGTGATAGAGGCAAGAGAAAAAAGCGGCACACTTATCACTGTTGATATGGCCCTTGAACAGGGCCGTGAGGTATTCGCACTCCCCGGAAGGATCTGCGACAGCCTGAGCTACGGATGTAATTCACTGATCAGACAAGGTGCAAATATCGCATCAAGTCCGGAAGATATCGTGGATTATCTGAAGCGAAATCTTGGGAAGAATGTTTGCAAAAAGTCTGCTGCACTTGGCGGTAATTCTTCATCCGATAAAAATGATTTCATAAATGACTCATCCACATTTGGGCTCAATAAAACACAGGAATGCATTTTTAATTCACTGGATTTTTATCCCCAGACCACATCCGTTATTTTTGAAAAACTGTTGTCAAGTGGAATTGAAATATCGGTCGCTCAAGTCATGAACTGCCTGGTGGAATTATGCATTATGGGTATCGTATCCCAGACCGGGACCGGGTTTTATAGGCGGGGTTAATCTCTGCCTACCTCCTCCCTTACCACTTCAGTTCTTACATCATGAGGATTAGTGAATGATTTTTGAATCAAGACATATAAAATTTCCCCCTCTCCAGCAAAATTATAGCTGAAAAGGGGGACGTAAAATCTACGGATTATGAATAGATTGATGCATAATTCGTACTTGACAATATTAATTTTCCGTGATTTTCACGAATACTACTATCCAAATCAAAAATATCTACGCATTATGCCATAAGCATACGGAACATTTCGATTACCTGCTCCTTGGTTGCCTCACGAGGATTGCCAGGATAGCAAGCATCGTTAAGAGCATCTGTTGCAAGTGTATCGAGATCTTCTTCCTTGATCTTATCAAGAGTCTTCGGAATACCAACATCCTCAGAAAGCTTCTTAACTGCGGCAATTGCAGCATCTCTGTACTCTTCCTGGCTCATGTTATCTACGCCCTCAACACCCATTGCTCTTGCAACCTCGCGAAGTCTCTCGCCGGTGTGCTCGCGGTTGAACTCCATGGAGATAGGAAGGAACATAGCGCAGGCAACACCATGAGGAGTATCATAGTGAGCTGAAAGTGTATGAGCCATAGCGTGGTCAATTCCAAGGCCTACGTTGGAGAAGCCCATTCCTGCGATGTACTGACCAAGTGCCATTCCCTCACGGCCTTCCTTGGTATTTTCAACAGCGCCGCGAAGATTCTTGGAGATAAGTCTGATAGCCTCGAGATGGAACATGTCTGTCATCTCCCAGGCTGCTCTTGTTGTATAACCTTCGATTGCATGTGTAAGCGCATCCATACCTGTTGCTGCTGTAAGTCCCTTGGGCATCGAGCTCATCATCTCGGGATCAACGATAGCAACGATGGGCATATCGTGTGTATCAACACATACGAACTTTCTCTCTTTTTCAACATCCGTGATAACGTAGTTGATAGTTACCTCTGCAGCTGTTCCTGCTGTTGTGGGAATTGCAATGATCGGAACGCAAGGGTTCTTTGTGGGTGCAATACCTTCAAGTGAACGAACATCAGCAAACTCAGGGTTTGTGATGATTATACCGATGGCCTTGGAGGTATCCATTGAAGATCCGCCACCAACAGCAACAATGCAGTCAGCACCTGACTTTTTGAAGGCTTCAACGCCGTTCTTTACGTTCTCAATTGTGGGATTGGGTTTGATATCGGAATATATCTCGTAAGGAATCTTAGCTCCGTCGAGAAGATCTGTAACCTTTGATGTTACCCCGAACTTTATAAGATCGGGATCAGAAGCCACGAATGCTTTTTTGAATCCGTTGTTGTTAATCTCGTTAACTACTTCTGCGATGGCACCTGCTCCATGATAGGATGTGCCGTTTAATGAAATTCTGTTTGCCATTATAAATGCCTCCCATAAAAAATTATTATTTTGCCTGCGTTACACAGACATTACCTACCACTTAAAACCTTAGCATTTATGGGATACAAATATAAGTTACACTTTTGATATTTTGTTCCATGATATTCCAAGCTCGGAAAAGAGTTTTGCAATCGGAGCCGGCATGGCGTCTATCATCAGATCAGCAAGTTCTGACTCTGATTCCTTCATGCCTTTAAGCACCCACTGAACTGTCATATAAATTGAGGCCTGACAGTACATTTCCAGAAGCTTTCGTGTTTTCTTATCCGGAAGCTTCCCTGTCTTTTCCCTTATGAGTCTGCAGTAAAACTCATAAATCATGATAAAGTCATGTTCCTTGAGGTTGTTTTGCTCATCAAAGCGAAAGGCTGCAGAAAAGAATACTCTCTCAGCCTTTATGTACTTGAATTTCTTTATAAGTCCCTCTTTCAGATTTTCCTTACTGCCCATTTCTTTAAAGGACTGCTCAAGGAGTCTGTCGAAGTACCAGTTTATGAGGTCGTACTTATCTATAAAGTTGCGGTAGAACGTCTGCCTTGAAACACCACAGATATCCACAATTTGTTTTACCGTAATATTCTCAACAGAGGTTGTTTTCATGCACTCCTTAATTGCCTCTGCAAGCCTGTATTTACTGTCGTTGTTCATGATAATTTGCGTTCCTTATATTTTTCTTATTTCCTATCAGCAATCTTTCTAAACTCTTTGTTCCTCACAATAAAATACACACTTAAAGTTACTGTCCCTGTTATAACCCAGGAAATCGGATATACGCGGAAAAGTGCCTCAAAAGTATGATGGCTCGGAATATAGGTAAATACATAAATCAGCCTGAAGACGCAGGTTCCAAAAATAGATATAACCGCAGGCGCCAGAGAATGGTTCATTCCTCTTAGTGCGCCACCACTGATTTCATAAGATCCTATAAGGAAATGCAGTACGAACGCTGTCATTATTCTTTTCATGGCAAACTCTGTTACCGCCTGATCGGTTGTAAATAGCTGAATTGCCTGATATCTGAAGGTCACCAGCAAAAATACTACCGTAGCAGACACCCCGATTCCACACAGCATGCAAATCCTGAATACTTTTTTGCAGCGATCGAAATTGCAGGCGCCGTAGTTCTGACTGGTGAAAGTTACTGCAGACTGTGCAAAAGCACTCATTGCACAATACGAAATGAAATCAAAATTGGTTGCGGCAGTTGAACCTGCAATCGCATCTGCTCCAAAGCTGTTTACAGCAGACTGAATCACAACATTGGAAAGAGAAAAAACTGCGCCTTGAAGCCCCGCCGGAAGGCCTATCTTCATCATACGGATGAGGTACTTCTTTTTGATGGAAAGCTTTTTAAACTCCAATCTGAACGGTTCTTCCTCCGTCATCAGAAAGCTCAGAACAAGCCCCGCACTGAACATATTTGAAAGCACCGTCGCCAAAGCAACTCCGATTACATGCAGATGGAACACCACAACAAAAAGAAGATTCAAAAGAATGTTTATTACTCCTGCAATCATCATGGCATACAGAGGGCGCTTCGAATCTCCCTTACTCCTAAGGATCGCCGAGCCATAGTTGTATATCATTACTGCAGGCATTCCAAGGAAATAAATGCGAAGATAAACGATTGCGAGAGACATAACATTCTGCGGCGCACCCATAAGTATCAGAATCGGTTTTGATATAAAAAAGCCAATAAAAACGAGTGCAATACCCGCGATGAGAGAAACCGCAATTACCGTGTGCACAGTCTCCTTTATCTGGTCATTTCTTCCTCTTCCGATTTCCATGGCGATAAGAGCATTTGCACCAACGGACAAGCCGATAAAAAAGCTGATAAGAAGTCCGATTACCGATGAGTTGCTTCCTACCGCTGCCATTGCCTCCGAAGAAGCGAATCTTCCGACCACAGCAAGGTCAGCAGCATTAAAAAGCTGCTGTAATATACTGGAAATAGCAAGCGGAAGTGCAAAGA
Organism: Butyrivibrio sp. WCD2001; assembly: GCF_000424485.1. Classification (NCBI taxonomy): domain Bacteria; kingdom Bacillati; phylum Bacillota; class Clostridia; order Lachnospirales; family Lachnospiraceae; genus Butyrivibrio; species Butyrivibrio sp. WCD2001. Next base: position 375,812 of record NZ_AUJZ01000004.1, read on the forward strand.
TAACAATTTTATCCAGCAAACTCCCACTTAGCATGTCATATTGTTTTTTAGTTTTATCAGATAATCTATTATTCATATATATTATTATCGCAGGATCTTATTCGGTCTGCAAAAGCAAAATCCGAACTGCGATATTTAATCAATCTCGATAATCACCACTTCCGGATGATTGAAAAACCTTGGAAGCGGTATTCTCTCCCTTGAAAGGCCTCTGCTTACAATCATTTTGGTTTTATCAGATAAAGTATGAAGCCCATCGACATATTTAGGGAAAAGGCCCTGATCCGGCGCTTCTACTCCGTACTTTGTAAAGGGAATTCTCCACTGTCCGCCGTGAGCATGTCCTGCTACAACAAGGTCAAAATTATAATTCTTATACACATCTACCTTTTCAGGTCTGTGTGACAAAAGAATCTTGTAATTATCCGATGTGGTCATGGCGCTTTCAAGCTGCTTTCTCCACTCATCCATGGACATATAGGTGGGATCATCAACTCCGCAGATGTCTATTGTATTCCCACGAACTTCAAGTTCAGTGTTGCCACCTTCAAGCACTGTCACTCCGACAGTTTTAAGATATTCCTTCATCTCCTGTACTCTGCCGCTCCAAAACTCGTGGTTCCCGGCAACATAATAGCAGGGATATTCGGTAGCAAGTTTTTCAATAATCATTTTCGAATTGGAATCATCAAATCTATCATCGAAAATATCTCCTGATAAAAGTACTGCATCCACCTCTTCCTTATCGATCATATTTTTAAGTTTTTCCTGGTCTTTTCCGTAATAACAAGAATGGAGGTCCGTGATAAGTGCAAAACGCACGTGACCGGTAATTTTGCCGCCACTTTCAAGCTTAAAATGCTCTGTTACAGGGATTTCAAACCATGCGGTAAGCGCAAGGATAATAAATAAAAGAATGATTATTATCCATAAAAGCTTTTTGTTACTTCGTGTTTCTTTTTTCATCTAACTATATTTTCCTTGTCTTATATATTTTTCTCTTTTGTCTTCCCCCATCAAAATATGCTTCATTGCATAAGCTCATAGCAAAAACTTCGCCATGCAGTAATTGCTGATATCAAGTCCCTTATCGGTGAGTCGAATACTATCCCCTTCACGAATCATGAGCCCGTCAGATACAAGCTCATTTATTACATCGCCGTAAACTTCGTCAATCTCACGGTCAAATCTTTTTTTGAATTCCTCCACTGAAACACCGCATATCATGCGAAGTCCAAGGAACATGAACTCCTCCATCCTGGCTGTGGTATCAAGTTTTTCTATATCCTCCCGTATGCTTTCCGGTCTGAAATCATCACTTACATTTTTATCTAAAGAAAGGCACTTCAGATATTTTTGAAAATCCGCGGTATTATGGAAGCGCTCGGCTCTCATGAGTGACGCTGCTCCAAGGCCGAATCCGATGTAATCACCGCCCTGCCAATAACGCTTATTGTGAAGGCACTCAAATCCTTCGGTCGCATAATTTGATATCTCATATCTGTGGTAACCGTTTTCAGCGAGAATCGCCTTAGTTAGCCGATACATTACGCGCTCTGTTTCTTCATCGGGAAGCGGAAGATACACATTTTCGCTTGCAACATTAGTCGCATCACCACTTTTTTCAAGCTGCTCCGCCTCGTCTCCATATATCTGATAGAAAGGGGTCCCCTCCTCGATTATGAGACTATACGCAGAGATATGTTCAGGCTTTGGATCAAGTTTGCAGACAAACTCCAGATTACTTTTCCAGTCCTCGAGGCTCTGCCCCGGAAGGGCACTCATGAGATCCACATTTACGTTATCAAAACCTGCTGCCCGGGCATTTTTATAGCATTCCTCAAACTGTGACAGATTATGAATCCTTCCAAGGCGCTGTAGTTCTTCGTCCTTTGCGGACTGAAGCCCTATGCTCAGTCTGTTTATTCCCGATTCATGATAGAGCTTAAGGGCGTTAAAATCAGCGGTTCCGGGATTACATTCGATAGTTATTTCAGCATCCGCAGAGAGGTTGTACTTCGCCTTCAATATGTCCATTATTTCCGAGATAAACTGTGGTTTCACGGAGGTAGGTGTTCCGCCGCCGAAGAAAACAGATACAACTTCATAATCTCCGCATTCATCCGCCGCTGATTGCATTTCCTTTTTCAGAGCATCAAAATAAAGTGCCTGCTGCTGTCTCCCCTCCGGAAAGGAGAGAAAGTCGCAGTACAGACACTTCTGGATACAAAAAGGTATGTGGATGTAGATACCAAGTGAAGTCATCAATTTCCCTCATCCAGTTTTAATACGCTGAGGAAGGCCTGCTGAGGTATCTCTACGCTGCCGATCTGGCGCATCTTCTTTTTACCTTCCTTTTGTTTCTCAAGAAGCTTCCTCTTACGGCTGATATCACCGCCGTAGCACTTCGCAAGCACGTCCTTACGCATAGCCTTGACGGTCTCTCTGGCGATAACCTTTCCTCCGATTGCCGCCTGGATCGGAATCTCAAAGAGGTGTCTAGGGATTTCGCCCTTTAGCTTCTCGCACATTTTACGGCCGCGATCGTACGCTCCGTCCTTGTGTACGATGAATGAAAGTGCATCAACCTGCTCATGATTTATCAAAATATCAAGCTTAACAAGTGTAGACTGCTCGTAGCCTTTTATCTCATAATCAAAGGATGCATAGCCTCTTGAACGTGATTTTAAAGCATCGAAGAAGTCATAAATAATCTCATTAAGCGGAAGCTCGTACTTAAGAACCGCTCTGGTAGCCTCGATGTATTCGGTACTGATGTATCTGCCTCGTCTCTCCTGACAAAGCTGCATGATGGATCCGACATAGTCCGTAGTAACCATGATCTCACCGTTTACAATGGGCTCCTCCATAAATTCAATCTCCGCAGGATCAGGGAGATTTGCAGGGTTTGTCAAATCAAACACTGTGCCGTCGGTCTTGTGCACCTTATAAACAACGCCCGGTGCTGTGGTTACAAGGTCGAGATTGTACTCTCTCTCAAGTCTCTCCTGAATTACCTCAAGATGTAACAGTCCAAGGAAACCTGCACGGAATCCAAAGCCCAGAGCCTGTGAAGTCTCAGGTTCATAGAAAAGCGAAGCATCATTAAGCTGGAGCTTTTCAAGCGCATCACGAAGCTCAGGATATCTTGCTGTATCAGCCGGGTAAAGTCCGCAGTAAACCATGGGCATTACCTTTTTATAACCGGGCAGCGCTTCCTCGCAAGGATTTAACGCATCCGTAACTGTATCACCGACACGCGCATCCTGGATATTTTTAATTGAAGCGGTAAAGTATCCTACGCTTCCTGCTGACAATTCATCGCAGGGGATAAACTGTCCCGGACCGAAATAACCTACTTCAACAACTTCCCATGAAGCTCCTGAAGCCATGCACTTAGCGGTCATTCCTTTTTTCAGGACACCGTCCCTTACTCTTACAAAAACGATAACTCCGCGGTATGAATCATATACCGAATCAAAAATGAGCGCCTTAAGAGGCTTATTCGCATCACCTGTAGGTGCGGGAATTCTGTGCACAACAGCCTCAAGCACATCCTCGATTCCCGTTCCAAGTTTTGCGGAAACAAGAGGTGCATCATGGGCCTCAATACCGATGACATCCTCGATTTCTTCCTTTACTTCGTCCGGTCTGGCACTGGGAAGATCTATTTTATTTATCACAGGAAAGACATCCAGGTCGTGGTCAAGGGCCAGATAAACGTTTGCAAGAGTCTGCGCCTCTACGCCCTGAGTTGCATCAACAACAAGGATTGCGCCGTCGCAGGCCGCAAGGCTTCTTGAAACCTCATATCCGAAATCCACGTGACCGGGAGTATCAATCATATTGAAAACATACTCCTCGCCGTCCTTAGCCTTATATACCATTCGCACAGCCTGAGATTTGATGGTTATACCTCTCTCTCGCTCGATGTCCATGTTATCCAGCACCTGGTTCTGCATCTCTCTGCTGGTGAGAACACCTGTGGTCTCAATCATACGATCGGCAAGTGTGGACTTACCGTGATCAATATGAGCAACTATGCAAAAATTCCTGATTTTACTCTGATCAAATTCTGACATTTAAAAATCCATTCCTTACTAATTTGTTTCAATGATGCCTATACATCCTGAAACATGATACCATAACATGCAGCTCACTTCAAAGTCCTTCTAGAGCTGCTGACTAGCCTGTCTTTTAGCTTCTTTTCATCCAGATTTTTCCCGATGAAAACGCACTGGCAGTTATCATCCGGAGAGTCTGTTACAGCATACATTCTATCCGCCAGGTCAAATCGAAGTATTTCACTGCCTACCCAAAGCGTACCCTTAGCCCTGCTCACAAGTCCGAATTCACCTCTAAGGCAGTCCTCCAGGAGCTGAACGAGCTGTGTGGGATTATGTACTCCTGCCTTCTGTATGCTTACTTGTGAGAATACTTCCGAACTGCCGCTTTCAGTTTCATCTGAGACTGTCATCGCTTTAGTACCGTCACCATTGTCATGCGTTAATCCCACAGCCCCATCGCCTGTCAGTTCTGTCTGAAAAAGGCTGTCCCACCATTTATCATCCATCTTCGAGTAATGCTCACTGATAATTTCAGCCTTGGGATTTATTTGCCTGATTTCTTCCGTAACCTTCTTTATTTCATCCGGATCCGCATTTTCGCATTTTGAAAAGACAACTCTGCCCGCATTAGCAATCTGATCTGTATAAAGCTCCGGCCACTCCTTCATATTCTGCCTGAAGGAAAGAGGTGAAATCACCACCGTCGGCTGAAGCAGGAATATCACTTTGTTCAGAACCGGCTTCAGGTTCTCAATAATGCTGCTAAGCTTTCCTACACCTGTAGGCTCTATTATCAAGTACTCGGGATCAAGGGATGAAAAGATCGCAAGCACCGAATTGACGAAGCTGTCCTTCATGGTGCAGCACACGCATCCCTCCATAAACTCCAATACCTTTATATCTGATTCTTTTGATGATGCATTCTGAAGTTCGAGTGAATCCAGGTTATTCGCACCATATTCATTTTCCATTATGACAGGGCGCTTATCCGTCCTTTTAATCAGTTCCTTTATAAACGTGGTTTTACCTGCTCCGAGAAAGCCGGATATAAGTAAAATCTGCATATCTTTAATGCTCCTAACAATTCAAAGTCTACTTAAAAACAGGGCGGTCAGATGACCGCCCCGGAAAATCCTTTATTATGGCTGATTATCAAGAATTACAACAGGTTTAATAAGTTCGGCGGGCTTATCCTTCATAAGCTGTAATGCCTCCGGAATATGCTCCCAGCCGTGGAATACATGTGTTGAAAGCTTGCTTACATCAAGTTTTCCTGAAGAAACAAGAGCTCCGAGTTTTTCCATACGAAGTCTTCCACCGGGCATAAGTCCGCCTGCAAGCTGCTTGTGTCCCATACCTACGCCCCACTCTACTCTGGGGATTGTGATATAGTCGCCGCTTCCAAGATAGTTGACATTACCGATCTTTCCGCCGGGCTTGAGTGACTTAACAGCTGATTCAAAGGTCTGAACACCGCCGCCTGCTACAACGACTCTGTCAACACCCTGTCCGTCTGTCATTGCAAGAACCTGATCCTCGATTGTGCCGTTCTTGTAGCTGATGAATTCATCAGCGCCATAAGCCTTAGCAACTTCAACGCACTTCGGACGTGTTCCTACTGCGATGATTCTTGATGCGCCGCGCATGTGTGCACCGGCAACACTCATAAGACCAACAGGTCCGATACCGATAACAAGAACAGTATCACCAAACTGGATATCTGCCAGCTCAACGCCGTGGAATCCTGTAGGAACCATGTCTGAAAGCATGCAGGCATCCTCAAGTGACATACCTTCAGGCATGTGTGCAAGGTTACCGTCAGCATCATTTACATGGAAGAATTCGGAATCAAGACCATCCTTGAAATTAGAGAACTTCCATCCTGCCAGCATTCCGCCGGAGTGCATGGAATAGCCTGCCTGTGCTTCAAGTGAATTCCAGTCAGGTGTGATAGCAGGTACCAGAACCTTGTCACCGGGTTTGAAATCCTTAACCATACTACCAACTTCAACGACCTCAGCACATCCCTCGTGGCCGAGAATCATGTTGTGGCGATCACCTACCGCACCTTCCCAGACTGTGTGAACGTCTGAAGTACAGATAGCGATAGCGAGCGGACGACAGATAGCATCCATGGGTCCGCAAGCAGGGCGTTCCTTCTCGATCCAGCCCACTTCGCCGATTTTGAGCATTGCAAAACCTTTCATTATACCTTCTCCTCCTTTATGAGTTTTTTGTTTCCCCCGAAACAGTTAGTGACTTAACCATTATAACAAATCTATCGTTTCTTCGAAACCTTTTCCGCAATTAAATCAATCACTCCGGAATCAAGCGTCATCACATTTGATGTAAAAATCATTTTCACAAGGAGTACAAGGAACACAAAGACAAGTATAGGAATAACGCAGGCCGTAACGATCATAACCGCCAGAGACTCCAAAAGGCCGCTTAAAAATTTCGTCACCCTGTCCACCGTATCACTTGTAAGTGTCGTGAGCTCATCCAAAATTCCGCCCTCGGAATCCGACTCAATATCAAGCTCATTATACTCTTCAACTGTCTCATTAACCCTTGAAACCTGTGTCTGATACACCATGTCGGAGAGTTTTACACTGGCGGGAACAATCATATAAATTACGAGCCCGATGAGGGCTATTTTGCCTGCAACAGCTATCCAGCTCTTTTTTCCGAATATAACCACTCCGCATAAAACGAGGCATGCTAGTGGGATAAATACTGAAAACGCGATATATCCCGAGATGCTTATAAGAAATTTTTCCAGATAGAGGGCACTAAGAATAAGCAGAAAATACTTTGCAAGTTCCGAAAGCTGTTCTGCTATCGGTGTGCACATATCCCCGGGAAGCAGAGAAAGAGTCGCCGCTGTTGCCGCTGCACCGCCGGAAAGAGTAAGAACCGTGTTTATCTTTTCCTCTGTCTGCTCCATCGTATGCGTATGATTTTCAGGTTTCACCGCCCAGGGTGCAACCTTTGTAAAAGATATAACTGCCACAAGTATAAGAACAACAATCCATGTAAATTTCTTTAATGTCATAGCCGCGCTCCTTATTCAAATACAATTTCGTAGTCCGATGCAGAAGGGAAATTCTTTATAAAATTCATCACCAAATTCTTTGCCTGCTCATCGGATCTTTCAAGAATTCCGCTGTCAAGCGCCTTCTGTTTCGCTGTGTTTTCAAACTCAGCAAGAGAAATATTATAATCCTCAAGCTTAAGAGGATTCCAAAGGGAGTCCTTCTCCGAGTATATCTTGAATGTATCCTTATTCACGTTCACCGTCTGTATTTCAGACTCCGGCATATGGACCATGAGCTTCTTTTCTTTCTCATCCTTAGTGATCTCGATTTTCTCAAAATCAATACCCGCCATGACCGCCCCATCATAGCTGTACATGAACTCAGAGGATGTAGGCAGCACGCTCAGAATTTTCTTTTCCTTGGTGTACTTCTCAACCTGCGTAAAATAGTACTCCTGCGTCAGCAGTATCCCCATATTTGAAAGTCCGTCCTGTATCGTCTCGGTACTTATTGACACCAGGACCTTATCCTTTTGAGGTTTCATCTGTGCTATCGGTGTTCCCCCCTGAATCTCATCCGGGGAGGTCTTTTTATCCCTGATATATCCGCACACCAGTATGATCATTACAACAACCGATAAACCGATAATTACCAAATAGATGTTTTTCTTTGTCTGATCTGAAAAGTTCATACTTTGCCCTCCGTTTTTCCTGAATGTGGGGTATCTCACATTATCATTGTAAAACGGTTTTTTGCAAAAATATATTGCCGATTTCGCAATTTCCGATAGGTTTATTCCTCTATCTTTCTCTATAATATGTATTAACAATTATAAGGAGGATGACAAATGGACTTTATATACGAAATGCCCTCAAAAATGCTTTCTGAACAACCTAACAAAGGACGCATAGAAGTTCTGGAATATGATTCGCAGACCTATGATGACGAGGCGCGCATTCTGCACAAAAAAGCGCTTGTATATCTGCCCTGCGGATATGATGAATCAAAGAAGTACAACATTCTCTACTTGCTGCACGGCGGCGCCTGCAATCATAATTACTGGTTCAAGGATTTTCCTGAGACGGTTACGATTCTGGATAACATGTTTGCAGAGAAAATATGTGATCCCAGCATCATAGTAACTCCCACTTTCTACCATGATGAAGAGGACCAGCACACGCATGATGAATCCAGATGTGAGAACTTCAGATATGAGATCAGAAATGATCTGATTCCTGCTGTCGAGGGTAAGTATTCCTGTTTTTCGGATAAAAATGTTTCGGAAGAAAACTTGATAAAAACCAGAGACCACCGAGCTTTTGCTGGTCTTTCCCTCGGTTCCATGACCACCTATCGCGCTGCTTTTTATAACAACTTCGATCTGTTTGCATGGTATGGCCCCTTCTCCGGATGCTGCGGACCATTCGGCGATCACGCGGTTGAGGTAGAGAGAATCTGCAAGACTCTGGCTGACGGAAAGGCAAACGGCTTCGATCTCAAATACATGCTTTGCTGCAACGGCGATAAGGACATCGCCTTCGAAGAGCACAAGGATATCATGGAAAAGGCTGTCGCCAAGTCAGACCTTCTCATTCAGGGACAGAACTATGATTTCTACATCATCCCCGGCGGAGTTCATGACATCAAGGCATGGCAGCTTCACCTGTACCACGCACTTCAGGTATTCTTTAAATAAAAATATTAAAGCGCCTCAGAGAGTTTTATATACTTCTCTGAAGCGCTTATTTTTTAATTTGTAAGTTCTTTTAGCAGACAAAGCCGCTGCTTATTATTTTCAAAATCCCAGGTGTGGCATGAGCCTCCTAAAGGTTTCATATTTTTTTAATTCCAACTTTGAGCATATATGAAGCTACTGTATCTGCCATTATTATATGAGATGTAGTTCATACCGGAATTATATCTCTGACCGTTTACATCCTTGAAGGACTGAACAAATACATAGTACTTTTTGTTTGACTTAAACTTCTTTTTCTTAAACTTCTTGATTACTGCTCTGCCGGTGCTTGCCTTACAGGTCTTAACCTTTGTAAACTTGCCGCCCTTCTTGGTTGCAATATAAATGTAGTATCCTGATACATCATCAACCTTTTCCCAGTCAACGATAAGCTTTCCGCCTGATACATGTACATCAAGGCCAAGCTGAGTCTGTCCTCTCCTCGGCTTAGCGCCCGGCTGAGTCATAAGGTAAGTCCAGGGTGACCATTCAGAATAAACTCTCTGCTCCTGTCTATTATTTATATCAGAATAAGCTCTTATCTGTACCTTATAAATCTTGTTGTTCTTTACAGACTCACTGAAAGTTCCACCTGTACAAGTTCCCTGGTCGATAACATTGCCTCTTGAATCTGTGAAGATATACTCATATCCATCTGCACAAGCCTGCTTATCCCACTCAATCCAACATGTAAGAGCTGCTCTATACCACTCTTTCTGTCTGGGTATTGCAACTCCGGGCTGAGTTTTGCAATGCTTTGTTGAAGCGTACATGCTATTCTTATATCCGGGAGTTCCTATAGCAAAACAAACTGTGCTGTGAGGCGCAAGATTACTGATAGTATATGAAGTCTGTCCCTTCGGAACTGCTATCTGTCTGCTTTCAGCCATAGCCTTGGCCTGTTTTCCGGCATTACCGCTATCAGGATCAGTACTATAACCAATATAGTCCACACCCGGTCCTGTATGAGTCCATGATATTGTAACAGAAGTCTCTGTCTGGGCTGTTTGCATTATATTACTAACATAGCCATAACTAGCAGCCTTGGTGGAATCCCCACCCATGGTGAATACAATTGCAAATGCTGCCATTGCAACAAGCATCTGCGAGAATTTGAAGAACTTTTCTTTCATTCCCCTTTTCCTCCCTAAAATATAAAACAAAAATTGATAGTATCGATGATAACGTTCCCTCTGAAAGTTACCAGTTCCTTATCATAACAGTTTTTCATTATTAATTTCAAGTATTTCTTTTATCCCCGAAAAAAATTTTCACCCTTTTTTAAATTTGAACTTAGCCTTCTTGGCTCCGGCCTTCTTGAGCTTTTTCACAATCTTGTTATAAGTCTTCTTATCCTTACAGATTACTGTGATCTTCGCTCCGTTCTTAATTCCCTTAAAGCTGCCTCCTCCGACAGACTTAAGGTTATTTGCTTTAATAGTAATATTCTTAAGGTTCTTGCAGCCGTTAAACGCATTTGAGCCTATCTTCACAATATTAGAACCGATAGTAACACTCTTTAGCTTTTTACAGTTCTTATAGGCGCTGCTCTTAATCTCAGTTACCTTGTAAGTCTGGCCGCCGTAGGAAACCTCGCTGCCGATATTTACGGAAGTAACATTTTTATCATTTGCCGCAGCAACAGAAGCAGTGCCGGATTCAGAAAGCTGATACTCATTTCCGCCGTTCTCTACCATTCCGCCTTCAGGCAGCTGTGCGTTTTGATCATTATTATCAATCGCAACAATCGTATCCTGTACAGGTTCTTCAGGTGTTCTATCCTGGCTTTCGTTATTCTGAGCCTGTCCGCCATTTTCGTTTGCATCAGGTTCATCTGCCTGCCGATTCTGTTCCTGTTGCTGATTCTGGTTCTGCCCCTGCTGCTTCGATACATCCCATGACCAATGTGCATAGAGCGTATGATCCTGAGTTTCCCCAACAACATAGTCTTCAGTAACTTCATATCCTCCGTCTGGCGCTGTGAACCATCCATCAAAATTGCATCCTTCTCTGTACGCATTCGTAGGAAGCGGACCGTAAGGCTTACCCTCAGTAACATGAATAGGGGACGCTGATCCTGTTCCGCCGTTATAGTCGAAGGACACGGTCATGTTATATATCTTATAGAAGAATGTAAATTTTGTTGTAGCAATCGGTTCAGGATTAGTTCCTTCATATACCTTAAGATAAAATTGTCCTTTATCCGCATTGGAATATTTGTTAAAAAACTCAATAACCACGGAATCCTGTCTTTGAGATAAAGGTTTTATTTCACAATAGTTCCCACTATCACTCGCATAATTTCCCCATTCAAACCTATAATCAGTCAGATCCTGAACTACGCTTCCGTTTTTCAACAGTGTAGCTTCAACCGTATTTTTCTCAAAGATGCGAATACTTTTATTTGGAATAGTACTGAGGCTGTACTCGGCATTTTCATCCTGTGGTTCCTGGATAGTAGCCCAGCGAGCATATATCTTGTGCGACTTATCTGTTAATACCAGTGTATCCGCAGTGATAGGCTCTCCCTGGTCCTCAATGTACCAGCCCTCAAATGTATAGCCCTCATTCGTAACTATAGGAAGCTCCCCGTAAGGTTTTCCATATATTACTCTTATGATAGTTGTCTTCCCTGAGCCATCATTTTTTACAAAAGTAGCGTTCAAACCAAGTTCATACCAGTGAGCATAAAGTGTTATATCTCCCTTAACCTTATCGGAGATATTTATCTGATTTCCGCCCTCACGCGCATCATACCATCCCTCAAGCTTCAAATATCCGTTGGTAGCTTCAGGGAAAGCTCCATATGCCTCACCATAATTCCTGGTTCTGCTTACTTCTTCAGCCTGTCCGCCATTTGCATCGAAGGTTACGGTATAAGTATTAACTTTCCAATGTGCGTAAAGTGTATGATCTGATGAATAACTAACTATTGTATCTGCTGTGATTCGGCTTCCACCCTGTTCGGAAGTATACCAGCCCTCAAAGGCATATCCTGTTCTGGAAGGTACGGATAATTCTCCGTAGGTTTCGCCATATGTTACTGCTTTTCTTGTTATTTTTCCGCTTCCATCATTACTGTCGAAGCTGGCAGTTAACTCAATTTTTTTCCAATGAGCATAGAGTGTTATGTCGCCCTTAACAGCGTATGTATCCAAAACATTTTTTCCACCTTCAGGTGCATCATACCATCCGTCAAAACTATAGTATGCACGTGTAGGAACAGGCAATTCGCCATACTGCGCATCATAATTCCTGTTTCTGCTAGTTTCTCCTACCTGTCCACCATTTGCATCGAAGATTATGGTACAAGCATTAGCATTCCAATGAGCATAGAGTGTATGCGTATTGGGATTGGATATAACAGTATCCACAGTTACCTTAACTCCGCCGTCTTTTTCTGTATACCAGCCATCAAGAGTATAGCCTGTTCTTGTTATCTGCGGCATGGTTCCGTATGCTTCACCATATCTTACGATTTTCTGAGTATTATTATTGGTGCCATCATTATTTTTATATATTACGCTTACGTTCACTCCGGTCCAATGCGCATAAACAGTCGTATCCGCATCAAATGTTTCGGCAGTACCAATCTGCCTTCCACCGGTTTTTTCGGTATACCATCCGTCGAAAATATAATTAGTCCTTGTAGGAGTAGGTAATGTGCCTATATTTATTCCGGCACTTACCACTCTTGTATTGGTCTCCAGTTGTCCCCCGTTGGGATCAAAAGTTACAGTAACCTTTTGGGCATCCTGGGCATCAGCAGCATTGTAATCTGTTTCAGACCATGTCCTTTCGGTGACAGAATAGGTGCTTATAGTATCCGTATCGCAGGTATAATAAACATTTACTTTATTGGGCTTAAGCCATGTTGTAGAGCCTACCTTCTTTCCGCCCGCCAGGAACAGTTTATAAGGATATCCTACACTGTTTGAATCACAGTTGGTGACATCAACAAGATAGATTTTTCCATCATCCATACGCACATGATTCCACATGTGGCCTTCAGATTCCTTGCCATCACTCATTGTTCCCGTTATGATGTAGCATTCAATCAAACTGTTTTCAAATGTACTGCCATCACAAAGATACTTGAAGGCCTTCGCATACCCTTCACATACAACATTTGTAGTGGGATCTTCATCAAAAACATATATCATTTGCCAGGGATTTCCATAGGGAGTGCTGTCATCTTTTGCAGCTTGCTTGTTATAAGTATTCAGTTCACAAATAGCATCGTTATATGCCTTAAGCTTTTCGTAGTCATTCTTCGCTGCATTGGCTCTTATGATAGCATTAGCATTAGCTGCAGCAGTCTTTACTGCCTTACACTTATTAGTATCTACATCAAATGTGTCCTTTTCCCCGGATACACTATAATTAGCAGATACAGTAAAAGAAAATGTATAATTCTGAACCTCATCCAACTCTAACCAAGTTGTGGTACCATCTCCGTAAATTTGACAGGAAAACCCCGTAGAATGAGATGTACTGTTTCCGAACCAGTACATCTCATAAGGTGAATCAAAGCGAAGCGCTTTCGTTATTTTTGAAGGCTCATACCCCAAATACCCTGTCAAAGTCTTAGTCACTTCTGCTGAAAGATATCCATCGCTATCTCTAAAACTCGAAAGGCCAAAGTCCGCCGGAGTATATTTGTCTTTCCAGTTATCTCCAAAGTAATCTTTTAGAGAAATTGACACTGTCATTTTAGAAGAAGCAAGTTCACCATTTGCTATTTTTTCAATTGACTTCTTTAATTCATCGTAAATATATACATTCACTCCGCTAAGCGTTGATCTTCTCTTACTGTTTCTGGTTTTTACTGAAGACTTCGAATAAGCCTGCTTATGCATGAAGCCTTCAAGAAGTTCTTCAGATTCGCCCGCATTATCAGTTATGAAAACTTCTTCAGGTTCTGTCTGCATAAAATTAACAGCCTCTGATGCATGTACACCCATGCCAGAAGCTGTTAATATAGTACTTCCAATCATCAAACCTGCCACCGCAGTCAAAGCATTGGAAAATCTCTTGTTCATTTCTTAAATACCCTCCAGAAACATATACAAAAATTTTATTTTTATCATCCCTTTTTATAGATGAAAACAGCCTTATTCGCTCCAGCCTGTTTGAATTTCTTTACAAGCTTTTCAAACATCTTCCTGTTCTTGCAAATAATTGTGATCCTGGCTCCATCCTTTATGCCCGCAAAACTGCCGGACTCGATTGTACTTAGGCTGTTGCCCCTTACTGTAATCTTATCGAGATTCTTGCAGCCCCTAAAGGCGCCCTTGCCAATTTTGGTAATATTTCTACCCAGGCTGAGAGTCTTTAATTTCTTGCATTTTTTATAGGAATTCGCCTTGATTTCAACGATTTTATAGGTTTTGCCGTTGTAGGTGATGCTATCGCCAATTTTCACCTTCTTGACCTTCTTGTTGCTCTGCTTTGTAACAGCAACACTGTCAGAAGAGACTACCAGATAGTTCTTGTCACTACTGCTGATATTATCTCCGATAGCAGTCTCCTGCTCGTTATTTTCGGCATTATCTCCATCGCCGTCAAAAATCCCAGTATAGTCGATATTATCATCTTTTGCAGCATTATCATCAGCGCTTACTGTAAACAGACAGGAAGCCTCATATTCTCCATCGTAAGTCGAAACCGTGACATATGCGCTGCCTGTGCCTACAATCCTGTAGCGACCGTTTTCATCCACCGTGACAACCTGTTCATTTTTACTTGAAAAGACAAGCGTCTTATTCGTTGCATTTGCAGGAGTTATCGTCACTGTAAGAGCCCCTTCGGTGCCAATGTCAGCTCCCGTAGCTTTCACAGTCTGAGGATCAACAGATATACCTGTAACTTCCACATACTGAACGTCACCACCGGAAGCAAGCAGCGTTTTAACATTCTCCCAGCTATACTGTGTTGACGTCGCTTTTGGAGAATTTGTTGAAAAACCATCCCTGTATCTGGTAATTGTTACCTGCGTAGAACCATTAGTATATGAATAATTAGATATCTGAGCCGTTGTCAGATGATAAAAACGATGCCTTTCCTCATACTCTGTTTCCGCAGACACTCCGCTGATCGTATCGTCGTCATCCCAGGTGACATCAACCTCGTACCACTGGCCTGACTGCTTGACGATATTCCAGGCATGGCCGCCGCCATCAGCCATTCCGCCTATAACCATAGAATGGATTCCCACCCCTTCCAGCAAATATTCATAAGCCATGGAGTATCCGTCGCAAACTGATAGGCCTCTAAAAAGCGCACCATAAGCAGTGTGGCCTAACTGAGCAGGATTAGTTGTGTTTTTTGCACAAGCAAAATCATATGTAGTGATTGACATGAGCTTGTCGTGAATTGCAAGCTCTTTTCCCAACACTCCGCTCGCACTTGTTATGCTCTGATCAGAGAGAAACTCTGTTCTCTTAGCTTTCATTGAACTTGTAGTCTGATCAAACCAAGCCTGATTATAAGCAGGATCGGAAGAAACCAAAAAAAGATATGTGTTATATCTTATTTCATTTCCGTAATTAACCGGCTCATAGGCTAGCTGAATATCAGACATCGTAAGCTGCAGCAAATCCGGATGATCATATCTGACGGCTTCATATGCATCCTGTAAATCCTGGTCGGGGATTGAAAAAATAGAAGTCTCATCTTTTGCAAGAGGCGCAAGCTCGGTGTAGCTTACATTGTCTAAATCTGTTCCAAAAGCAAAGACATGACTGCTTGCTGCCATAAAGGCTCTGTAGATAATCCTGGCCTTATCACTCAGGTAATTATAATGTGTGCCCGTTGCGACCCCGGTATTGTAATTGGTACTGCCAAGGACATTCGACTTCGTCCCTGTTACAGTTCGTTCTGCCAACTCTACACTTTCCGGCATGCGAAGCTTTACAAGGTCATTGGTCTTCCTCAAATATTGATTTTTAGGCGCGGCATTAACATCTATATTTGTGAACGGTATTCCACCCAGGATGGACACTGCCACAAATACAGACAACATAAGCGAATATATTCTTTTCATTTGTTTTTCGCTCATTAACTTCTAAAAACCTTAACCCTTTTTGAATTTAAACTTTGCCGTCTTTGCTCCGGCTTTCTTAAGCTTCTTAACCACCTTATCGTAGGTCTTTTTATCCTTACATACAACGGTAATCTTCGCGCCGTTTTTTATGCCCTTAAAGCTGCCACCACCGACAGTTTTAAGATTGTTTGCCTTGATTGTTATCTTACCGAGGTTCTTACAGCCGCTAAAAGCGCCCGAGCCTATCTTCTCGATATTGGAGCCAAGTGTAAGGCTCTTAAGCTTTTTACAGTTCTTGTAGGCCTTGCTTTGAACAACGGTAACCTTGTAGCTTTCACCGTTGTAGTTGATTGTATCGCCTATTTTAACTGATGTGACATCCTTATTCTCAGCCACCATCACAGTTGCATTACCGGTCTCATCTACGTGATATTCCTTACCCGCAACCTCAATATTACCGTCTGCAGGTAACACTGCCTCATTGGCTGTTGTCTGTGCTGAATCATTTACATCATTCTTAGAAATTGCAGTACCGGTCTCGGTCTCGGAGACTTCCTCCTTCTGCTGTTCTGCTTCATTATTCACAGACTGTTCGGCTTCAGGATTCACAATCTGCTCAGACTGTTCTGGCTCAGGAGTCACGAGTTCCTCAGACTGTTCAGGTTCAGGATTCACGAGCTGCTCAGGCTGTTCAGGTTCCGGATCGGGATCTGCCGGTTGTTCAGGCTCCGGATCAGGATCTGCAGGCTGTTCAGGTTCCGGATCTGCAGGCTGTTCAGGTTCCGGATCAGGATCTGTGGGCTGTTCAGGTTCCGGATCAGGATCTGTGGGCTGTTCAGGTTCCGGATCTGCAGGTTCAGGATCGGGATCTTCCGGCGGTATAATTGTCCAATGCGCATAGAGAGTCATGTCTCCGGTCACTATTGCCGTAGCTGTAACTTCGTTTCCGCCTTCAGCAGCATCAAACCATCCGTCAAAGGTATATCCCTCAAATGCAGCCTCCGGGAGTTCTCCTATAGCATCACCATAAGCCACTTCTCTTTGAGCATCGGCATATGCAACACTTCCACCGTTTGCATCAAAAGTAACCGTGTATTTTATAGCATTCCAATGTGCATAGAGAGTATGGTCTTCTTTTGCAGTAACTACAGTCCAGTAGTTTACTTTATCTCCGCCTTCTTTAGCTGTATACCAGCCGGCAAACTCATATCCTTCTCTGGTAACTTCCGTCGGAAGACTGTATCTTCTTCCGCATATCTGCCAGATATTATCCTCAACATCACCGGTTCCTCCGGCCAGATCATAGGTCACCTTAATATTTACATAAGGTACATTTATTTCGCATGCTGTTTCGCAGGATCCATCTTCTGATTTAGCTGTTATAATCGCTTTTCCGGGGCCTGTAACAGTATATACTATACCCTCAGTTCCTTTATCCTCTACTGTTACAACATACTTGTTACTGCTTTCCCAGATGATATTCTTATTTGTAGCATTAGCAGGAGCAACTGTGTAAGTTATGATTCCGGTATCTCCGTATTCACATTCAAGCAAAGTATCAGATAAAGTAATATTTCCTACGAAAATATTGTCGTTTTCATCTGTGACATATACGGATGCACTGCTTTTTACTGTACCGTTAGCTGTCATAGCCGTAACAGTAGCACTTCCCGGGCCTTTAAGAATGTAATAGCCATAATCGTCTACCAGAATTACATCCGTGTTAGAACTTTCCCATAAAACACTTCTATTGTTAGCATTTTCAGGACTATAGGTCAGTGTAAAGCGCCCACTGTCTCCGGTTTTTCCCGTTAGCTGCTGCGGGGCCAATGTAAGACCCGTAACAGGAACCAGCGCCGCTTCTGAGTTTTTGAAAATAAGCTCTTTTACATATGTATAATTATATGTAGTTCCGTAAGCTATAGGGAATTTTGCCGAAGCATCTGTCCTTGTCCTTGTAGCCGAGCCATCGCTTATCTGCTCTGTCGACAAGTTGTAATACTTGTGCAGAGTTCCTTCATCGGTTGAATTAACATCATCCCATGTGACATCAACCTCATACCATTCATATCCAAGCTGAACAACATTCCAGGCATGACTCTGGCTTGATACAATCACAGAGTTTATGCCGATGCCTTCAAGAAGATATGAAAATGCCATAGCATATCCGTCACATACGGCTTTTCCGTCTTTTACAATGCCATAAACACTGTGTCCCATATTATACACAGTGTTTTCCGCAAAACAATCATAGTCGTAGGTTGTTATATTAAGAAGCAAGTCATGAATAGCAAGCTCCTTTGCATATTTGCCCGTTGCATTTGTTATGGAAGAATCATTAAGAAACCTTGTGCGTCCCTGCTGAATCTCCGCTGTAATCTCGTCGAATTTGGCCTGGTCATATCCTTCGTTCGCAATAAGACACAAATAAGTGTTATACACCTTTACATCAGAAGAAGTATATGAGGTATAGCCTGACCACATCTTAACTACGCATGCGTTAAACTGCACCATATCAGGGTGATCGTATCTAACAGCCTCGTATGCAGCCTGATACTGGTCAGCTGTGAATGCGAACTCCTCAGTATCACCATACGCGACTCCAATCATATGGGAATCTGTTATAAGAAAGCTTGCTGTATCATGGGGATATACATTAAGAGCCGCCTTGTATAATGCCCTGTACATCTTCTTCGAAGTATCATCGAGATATCTGTAGTGGATTCCTGTGTCAGCATCCATGTTCAGATTAGCTGCATTTCGAACCCTAAGCCCTACCCCATTGTAGATAATCGGCTCAAGCTCACCAACTTCAGGTAACGGCGGAGTAACGTAATCATTAGATATGTAGTTGAAATTCTCTGCCTGAACCTTTAAATTACTATTAAAGGTCAGTGCAAAGAGAAATATGAAAAGTTCTGTGACCAGCTTTAATTTGCGCTTCATATAATAATGCGACCTCATAAAAAAAACAAATTAAGTGTCTTTTGAACCCCAAAAACATAGCGTCATGTATAATCATATGTTATGCACATTTTGCAATTATAATCCTATTTGTGATTTATTTCAACTACAATTATATATTTTTTCATAGTCCCTGTAAAGGACATAATAAATTGCCCTTGACATTGCGGTAGTTAATCGCTAAAATATTTGGGTGTATGTGGCATTGACTGTCCGTGTCCGGTTTCATAGCCATATTACCTAATGATAACGTATCAAATTTTCAATTTAGTAACAATATGGAGGAAATTATGGCTAATATCAAATCTGCCAAGAAGAGAATTCTTACAAATCAGAAGAAGGCTGCTAGAAATCAGGCTGTAAAGTCTGGCGTTAAGACAGCAATCAAGAAGGTTAGAACAGCAATCGAGGCTGGCAACAAGGAAGAGGCTGCTAAGGCACTTCTTGCTGCTACATCAGCAATCGACAAGGCTGAGTCAAAGGGCGTATTCAAGAAGAACACAGCTTCAAGAAAAGTTTCACGTCTTGCTCAGGCTGTTAACAAGATTCAGTAAGATTTATTTATATGAATAATAAAAATACCTCAGATATCTTCTCACCGATATCTGAGGTATTTTTTTCCCTCATCCGGCACTTCGTGCCACCTTCCCCCTAAAAACCTAAAGTCCCGTCATTTTATACCAAGGTTTGATCATGTCGGGGCATCGACTCCAATGAGCTTATAGAGCTCACGCTGTTTTGCAGTTACCTCAGACAGATGATGCGCCTTGCCAGGCTGCTGGTAATACTCAATTGTATCTAGCTCGTCCAGCAGTGACTGTATTGTATAGTTGCTGAACAGGCCGTTCTCATCCATCTGCTTTTTGATATAAGACACCATCTGAAGCGCTATGAACTGGACAAACAGCTTGCCTTCGAAGTTTTCCTCGGAAGCGACTGACATCCGCCGCATTGAAAGCCTCTCCTTGAGGT